>CAXUIM010000046.1:0-18960 GCA_964250885.1 uncultured Acidobacteriaceae bacterium
CAGCGCGAGTGGGACGTGTATCATTCGGTGCTGGAAGCACAACAGGCGGCGGTGGCGGCAGTGGCCCCGGGAGTGAGTTGCGGCGAGATTGATGAAGCCGCACGCTCGGTGCTGCGCCGGGCCAAGCTCGACAAGGCTTTTTCGCACTCCACCGGGCACGGCGTCGGGCTCGAGATTCATGAAGGGCCGCGGCTGGCGGCCGGACAGAAGCAGGCGCTGGAGCCCGGGATGGTGGTGACGGTCGAGCCGGGTGTCTATGGCTCAAACCTCCATGGGCCGGCCAGCGCGCGGCGATCCGGGAAGGGAAGCCGGCCCGCTGCCGGGTTTGGCATCCGCATCGAAGATATGGTGCTGGTGACCCCCACCGGCGGCGACGTGCTGACAGCCGCCAGCCCCAAGGCATGGATGGAGTTGTAGTGCGGGAGCGAGTTGAGGAGTTGCAACGGATGAGGAGCAGGGCGAATGGAAGGTAACGAGTTCGAGGAGTTGCGCCAGCTGGTGGAGTTTCTCAAGGCCAGTGGTATCGCCGAGTTCCAGATGGAGCGCCCGGAGATGAAGGTCGCGCTGAAGTTTGTGTGCGAACCGGCTGCCTCGCCGGTGGCGCCATTGGCGTCCGGGGTGGACATGACACAGCTGGCGCGCATGATGGCGGCGCAAGGCGCTCCGGAGTCCATGGCGTCGCTACCGGTGGCTCCGATGCCCGCGGCTCCGGCGGCCGCGGCGGCGGAGACAACCGAGGCTGCTCCTGACCCCAGCGCCGGAGGCCACATTATCAAGTCGCCGATCGTGGGAACGTTCTACGATGCGCCCTCGCCCGAGGCGGAGCCGTTCGTGCGGGTGGGCGATCGGGTCAAGGTTGGGCAGGTGCTGTGCATCGTGGAGGCCATGAAGCTGATGAACGAGATTGAGAGCGATGCCGACGGTGAGGTCGTGAAGATCCTGGTTAGGACAAGTCAACCGGTCGAGTATGGGCAGGCGCTCTTTGCGGTAAAGGCGTAGCTCGGGCGGGCCTCCAAGACGGCCTGCCGTCTCGGACAGGCGCAAGCTCGACCGCCATTTTCCTGAAGGAAACGGCACTCGCCTCATTCTGTCCGCTTCACCGTAACAGGAGAAATGCTCTCAATGTTTCGCAAGGTATTGATCGCCAATCGCGGAGAGATTGCACTGCGCGTCATCAGCGCGTGCAAGGAGATGGGTATCCGCACGGTTGCGGTGTACTCGGAGGCCGACCGCAACAGTCTGCATGTACGGTTCGCCGATGAGGCCATCTGCATTGGGCCGCCGCGCTCGGCCGACAGCTATCTGAACGTTCCGGCGGTGATCTCCGCGGCGGAGATTGCCGGCGCCGAAGCGGTGCATCCGGGTTATGGCTTGCTGAGCGAGAACGCCAACTTCGCCGAGGTCTGCCGGGCCTCGAACATCAAGTTCATCGGACCGTCGCCCGAAGTGACGCGCCTGATGGGCGAGAAGTCCACGGCTCGGCAGACCATGAAGAAAGCGAAGGTCCCGATCCTGCCCGGGTCCGATGGTGTGATCACGAACGAGGCGGAGGGGTTGGAGTGGGCCCGCAGCGTGGGCTACCCGGTAATCCTCAAGGCGGTGGCCGGAGGCGGAGGCCGCGGCATGCGCATCTGCCGCAGCAAGGACGAGCTGCCCGCGCTGTTTCAGCAGGCTTCCACCGAGGCTCTGAATGCGTTTGGCAATGGCGAGCTCTACATGGAGAAGTTCATCGAGCGCCCCCGGCACATCGAGTTCCAGGTGCTGGCCGATGAGCATGGCAACGTGATGAGTCTGGGCGAGCGCGAGTGCTCCATTCAGCGCCGCCACCAGAAGCTGATCGAAGAGGCGCCCAGTCTGCAGATCACGCGCAAGCAGCGCGAGGATATCGGCAAGGTCATCAAGCGCTCGCTCAAGGAGATCGGGTACTGGAATGCCGGCACCATCGAGTTCCTGATGGATGAAGACGGTTCCATCTACTTCATCGAGATGAACACCCGCATCCAGGTGGAGCACTGCGTGACCGAGATGGTTACAGGAGTGGACCTGGTGAAGGCGCAGCTGCGGATCGCGGCGGGCGAGAAGCTGAGCGACATCGTGCCCAAGCAGCCGGAGATCATCGGCCACGCCATCGAGTGCCGGATCAACGCGGAGCATCCGGAGAAGTTCACCCCCAGCCCGGGCCGGATCACGGTGTATAACGTGCCCGGCGGCAATGGCGTGCGTGTGGACACCGCGCAATATGCCGAGGGCGTGGTGCCGCAGTACTACGACTCGCTGATCGCCAAGCTGGTCTGCCATGGCAAGGATCGCGAAGAGGCCATGGACAAGATGCAGCGGGCGCTGAGCCAGTTTGTGGTGGAGGGAATTCACACTTCGATTCCCCTGCATCAGCGCATCTTCGCCGATGAAGAGTTTCGCCGCGGTGAGTTCGACACCAAGTTCATGGAGCGGTTCCTGGAGCGGGACAAGCTGTTGAAGATGGAAGACCGGTAGGGCCAGGTGGAGACGCTGCCAGGGCCGTATGCGATCCCCGGGTTGTATGCGCCTCCCAGGCTGTACGCGATTCTGGACCGCGCCGCGCTGAACGCGCGTGGATGGGCGGTTGCCGCGTCCGCGCGCGAGCTGCGTGAGGCCGGTGTGCGGCTGTTGCAGTATCGCGACAAGGGCGGATCGCCGCAGGAGATTCTGCGCGCGGCGGCCGAGATCGCGGAGGTGTTTGCGGGCACGCCCGCTACGCTGATCCTCAACGATCGGGTGGATCTGGCTGTGCTGGCGAACTGCAGCGGGGTGCATGTGGGACATCGCGATCTCCCGCCGCGAGAGGCGCGCCGCCTGCTGGGAACGGCGTACGTGGTTGGGGTCTCCACCCACAACGAATTGCAGGTGATTGCGGCGGACGCGGGCGAGGCCGACTACGTGGCGGTGGGCCCGGTATTCGCGACCTCCACCAAAGCCGATGCCGAGCCCGTGATCGGGCTGGAAGGCGTGCGGCGGGCGCGTGCGCTGACGTCCAAACCGCTGGTGGCCATCGGCGGGATCACTCGCGAGACAGCCGCCAGCGTGATCGCGGCGGGCGCGGATTCGGTGGCGGTGATTGGCGGCCTATGGGCCGCAGGCGAGCGGCCCGGACGAGGTGCGGAAGACTTTCTGAAAATTTTGCGGTAGGTTGGGGGGTACGTGAATCCCTCCAGCTCCAGCACACCGCCGCTCGCCGGCCGGTCCTCACCGTCCGCGCCGCGCGAGGCTCGCGCAGAAGCGGCGCCGAAGTTCGTTCAGGGCATGGGGCTGTTCTCGGCGACGGCCATCGTGATGGGCTCGATGATCGGCTCCGGCATCTTCATCGTTCCGGCGGACATGAGCCGGGTGCTGGGCTCCCCGGCGCTGCTGATTCTGGCCTGGCTGGTGACCGCGGCGATGACCCTGATCGGGGCGCTCAGCTATGGAGAGCTGGCCGCGATGATGCCGCGGGCGGGTGGCCAGTATGTGTACCTGCGCGAGTCCCTGGGGCCCATCTGGGGATTTCTCTATGGCTGGACCCTGTTCGCCGTGATCCAGACCGGAACGATCGCGGCGGTCGGCGTGGCCTTCGGTAAGTTCCTGGGCGTCTTCCTGCCGCAGGTGAGCGCCCGTCACTGGCTGTGGCATATCGGCCATGTCCCGGCGCTGGCGGTCGGACCCATGGTGCTGGGCAACATGGACATCGGGCTGAACACGGCCAACCTCGCGGCCCTTGCCGTGATCACGCTGCTGACGCTGACCAACACGCGCGGCGTGAAGCTGGGCGCGGCGGTGCAGAACGTGTTTACCAGCGCCAAGGTACTGGCTCTGCTCGGCGTGGTTGCGGTGGGACTGGTAGCCCGCAATGCGGCGGCGGTCCGGGCCAACTTCACCGGCCCGGTGGGTGCCGGCTGGCATGCTTTCTTTGCCAATTCAGGCTGGCGCACGGCCCATGCGGTGCAGGTGGGAGTCGGCGGACCCACCGCGTACGTGGGGATCCTTACCGTGATCGCGGTGGTTCAGGTGGGCTCGCTGTTCAGCTCGGATGCGTGGAACAACGTGACCTTCACCGCGGGTGAGATCCGCAATCCGAGGCGCAACCTGCCCCTCAGCCTGGCGCTGGGCACGGGTGTGGTTTTGCTTCTGTACGTCCTGTGCAACTTCGTTTACCTGAGCGTGCTTCCGCTGGCGGGCTCCGCGACGGCGACGACGCTGGCCGGGCGGGGCATCCAGTTCGCTGCGGAAGACCGCGTCGCGACGGCGGTGATGCAGTCCGCCTTCGCCGGTTGGGGAGCCCGGCTGATGGCCGCGGCGATCCTGGTGTCGACGTTTGGGTGCGTCAATGGAATGCTGCTGGCCGGGGCGCGTGTGTACTACGCCATGAGCCGCGACGGCTTGTTCTTTGCACGCGCGGGGCGGCTGGATGCGAAGACCAGCACGCCCGTCAACTCGCTGTGGATGCAGTGGGCGTGGACCTGTGTGCTGTGTTTGAGCGGAAGCTATGGGCAGCTGCTGGACTATGTGATCTTCGCCGTGCTGGTGTTTTACGTGCTGACCATCGCCGGGTTATTCGTGCTGCGGCGTACCCGGCCCGAGACGCCGCGGCCGTACAAGGCCTTCGGGTATCCGGTGCTGCCGGCGTTGTACATCGTGATGGCGGTCTGGATTTGTGGTGTACTGTTGCGATACAAGCCTCAGTACACATGGCCCGGCCTGTTTCTGGTCTTGTTAGGTGTGCCGGTGTATCTGGTGTGGACGCGCCGAAACGCGACCGCGCAACGACCATAGGTTAAGCGAAGCTGGATTGGGGAGAGTCGAGACGCATGGCGAATCTGTTGCTGACGAAGTCCATCGATAGCATCATGGGAGAGGCTTCGGAGACCGGCGAACACACGCTCAAGCGGTCGTTGGGAGCGTGGAGCCTGATCGCGCTGGGAATCGGCGCCATTATTGGAACGGGGATCTTCGTGCTGACCGGACCGGCGGCGGCGCGGTATTCAGGGCCCGGGGTGGTCTACTCGTTCATCGTGGCGGCGATTGGATGCGTGTTCGCCGGCCTGTGCTACGCGGAGTTTGCCGCGATGATTCCGGTTGCCGGTTCCGCCTACACCTACGGGTATGCCACCCTGGGCGAGATCTTCGCCTGGATCATCGGCTGGGATCTGGTTCTGGAGTACGCCTTCGGAGCGGCGACGGTGTGCTCCGGATGGAGTGGCTATGTGCTGAGCCTGGGACAGGACTTCGGTCTGCGCCTGCCCCCGGAGCTGGCCGGGACGCCGGGCTCCACGTTTGTGCTGTGGCAAGGCAATTGGGAGTTTCTCGGCCGGGTGAGCGGCAAGCTGCACGAACTGGGCGTTAATCCGGCGACTCTGCCGCAGCGCCATGGTGTCTTCAACCTGGTCGCTTTCATCGGGATTCTGCTGGTGACCACCATCCTGGTGATCGGTGTGAAAGAGTCGGCGAACTTCAACAGCTTCATCGTTGCGGTCAAGCTGATCGTTCTGCTGATCTTCCTTTGGCTGGGCGGAATGATGCTGCTGCATCACCCGCAGCTTCCGCGGGTCAACTGGCACCCGTTCCTGCCGCCGAATACGGGAGCCTTCGGCGCCTTCGGCTGGTCGGGCGTGCTGCGCGGCGCGGGTGTCATCTTCTTCGCGTATATCGGGTTCGATGCGGTCTCAACCGCCGCGCAGGAGGCCAAGAATCCCAGGCGCGACATGCCCATCGGGATCCTCGGCTCGCTCGTGATCTGCACGATTCTCTACATCCTGGTGGCGCTGGTGCTTACCGGCCTGGTGAACTACCGTGACTTGAACGTTCCCGATTCGCTCGCCGTTGGGATCGATGTGACCGGCGTGAAATGGGGCAGTCTGCTGGTGAAGTTCGGCGCCCTGGGCGGGCTGACCAGCACCATGATCGTGATGCTGCTGGGGCAGAGCCGGGTGTTCTTCTCGATGTCCAAGGATGGCCTGCTGCCCCGGTTCTTCAGCAACATCCATCCCAAGTTCCGCACGCCGTGGATCTCCTCGATTACCGTCGGCCTGGTCGTGGCGGTGTTCGCCTCCACCATCCCCCTGGACAAGCTGGGGGAGATGACCAGCATCGGCACGCTGCTGGCGTTCATCATCGTGTGCGCGGGTGTGCTGGTATTGCGCTCGCGCCGGCCCGATCTGGCGCGGCCCTTCCGGGCGCCGTTCATGCCTTTGACGCCTATCCTCGGGATCCTGATCTCGCTGGCCATGATGATCGGTCTGCCCGGAGCGACCTGGCTGCGGCTGGTGATCTGGCTGGCCGTCGGTCTGGTGATTTACTTCGGGTACGGCCAGTCGCATAGCCGCGTCCAGCACGGTCTGCCGCCCGTGCAGTCCGAGTAACTTCAAAGCGGTCCGGAGCGGCTCGATCCGTCTCAACAAACGCGGAGCAGGCCCCAGGCGTGCAGCGCTGGGGACCCCGCGCGTTTACGGCCGTGGCCTGCGTGCTCTGAAGGTTGAGCTCAGCGCATATGCGGTGGTGTGGGGCTCCCGGCTGGAGCCGTGCTGGAGCCTGCGGGCGGGACCGCTGCGGGAGGAGCGGAATTTTCCGCGGGTGTGCCGGTGCTCGGATCGGCGCTGGTGCTGGGAAGGGCGCTGGTGCTGGGAGCGGCGCTGGGATTGGCTTCAGCTGACGAAGCGGCGGCGGGGGAGGGTGCTGTGGTGGACGCGGCCGTTTGCGGCCTGTGGTGTGTGGACCGGTGCGTCGCGACCGTGGGCGGCGTGGAGGTGGGCAGAACCGCCGAGTCGACCGAGCCGGGGTCGTCGCGAAGCTTGAAGAACAGCGTCCCCGCCGCGGGGTGAGGCACGGCCAGGGACTCTCCGGTGTAGCCGTCCGGCACAGGAACCGGATCGCTGAAGTCGGGAGTGGTAGAGATTGCCTGCAGCAGAAAGAGGTTGCTTCCGGTCAGAGTGCAGGGCTGCGTCGCCTCGCCCAGGCACTGCAACTGGGTGAGTGCCGGCAGACGGACCAGGGTCACCAGAGGGACCCAATCGCTGGTGGGCGCGGTGGACTCGCTGTCCGTGAGGGCTTCGCCGGCGGTGCTACTAGCTGTAGCCTCCGCGGCAGCGTTGCCCGAGTCAGGGGTGGCGGAGCCGGTGCTGGCGACTTCGGAGTCACGGCGAGCCGAATCGTCCCGCCCGCGGGCCCTGGAGGCGATGGGGTAGATGGCCCGGAGACGAAGTGCGCCAAAGGCGCTGGGACCGAAGGACCGTTGCGGCTCGAGGGTCGCGACAATGGTATGCGGATCCTGCAGAACGAGGCCCCCGGAGGGCGCCAGCGTGAGCACGGTGCGCAGAGTGCCGTCCAGAGTCTCAATCTCGATCTCGCCATTGCGCGGAAACGGCGTGGGAGTTTTCAGCGTGAAGGTGAGGCGTGAGGAGAGCGGCAGATCGTCGGGATCCGAGAGAGCGATGTTGGACCCGGGTGGCGGCTCCACGGTCTTGCGCAGCACGAACAAAACAGGGCGGGGCGCGGAGACGACCACCGGCACCGGGAACGACCGGCCGTCACGAAGAGCGACGGTGGCCGTGAGGTGCTGGTTGAGCTGGGTGGTGGGCGTGGCCACGCGGGGAGGCAGCATCAGCTGCAGGGAACTCTCCGCGCCCGCGGTGTCCGGCGGCACGGCACTTGAGAAAGCGTTTGCCGTATCCGGGACAGGCGTGTAGGTCAGATCGCCAAGCGTGAGATGTTCGACCTCGTCCAGGCGTGTGCCTTGCAGCAGCATCGTACGGTCCCCCGCATGGAAGGACACCGCAGTGATATGAGCCGGCTCGCTGAAGGTGCGGGCGGCAAGCTTATCCGCCTGGGGCTGATCGTACTGCTGTATGGCCAGATTCAGCTCGCCCGGTGTTACATTGCGATCCACGGGAAGCGTGACCGCCACGAGGTTCGGCTGATCGGGCTGGGGATCGGGCTTGAAGCTGAGCTGGACCGGATTGTTCTGACCGGGAGGCTGAGCGGTGATGTTGTGGACGCAGGCTGAGCCGGTGGAGGTGATGAAGAGCTCTCCGGGACGGCCGGCGATCAGCTCGTTCGGATCGTTGCTGTTGCCGGACCCGCTCGGGACGGCCGCATCGCGGCGCGCCACGATGGTCCAGTCACGCCCGGGGAGTTGCTGCAGGGGCACAGTCGGGCCGGTGAAGGAGTCGAAGCCCCAGCGGCCTTGGACGGTGCCGGTGAGCGTCGCGGGGATTGGCTGGAGCCGGGGCGAGGAAGCGGGAGGGGTCGCGGATTTTGCCGCAGACGGGGCAGTTGCCGGAGCCGCAGCGCCCGGCGAAGCGGGCGGAGGAGCGTTGGCGGTCAGCAGAGCCGGATCGTGCAGGGGAACGTGATGTTGTGGAGTCTGCTGCAGCACCAGACCGCCATAGTAGGGATCCGGCGTGAGGGAGATATCGGGCTCGGGCGGCGCGCCGGGCGGGGTGTTGAAATGCAGCACGATGTCGTGTGCAAAGTCTGTGGAGAACACCAGGGGCGCACCCTCAACCGGCAGCGTGACCGATGGCTTGATGAGACAGGCGACGTAGTCGGGATCAGCGGCCCGCAGCGGCGGCGGGACGGCGGGCTGCACCGAGGGCAACGCGATCACCAGGACCGACTTGGGGTTATGAAACGATGGAGGCGTATTGAGCCTGAGGTTCATCGCCTCGGCCTGCGGAAACGAGATCGCGGGAATGTACTGGTACTGCGCGGTGTGCAGGTTGGCCATGATGCGGATCACGTCTACGATGGCGCCCACGTACGCGGAGTAGAGACCAGCCCCTGCAAGCTGGGTGTAGCTCGCCTGGCTGATGAAGTCGGAACCCGGGCCGTTGGTGAGGGCCGCGACTACGGATTGGCCGTGACCATCATCCAACACAACCTGCGATCCGCTCTGGGTGAGACAGCTGAACTGGGTATCGACGGATTGCTTGAAGCAGGCACTGTTGGGCTTGAGGTCCAGCGTGCGAGCCAGCAGATCGGAGTGCTTCTGCAGTTCGGCGCTGTCGGTGGGCGGGACGCGGCGGATGGAGGCGACATACCGCTCGATGCGAGCCTCCTCGAAGCCGGCTTCCGTGAGGTCCTGCGACGCTCGGACAAAGGCGCCGGGGCGGCCCTGCACGGCGGAGCGAAGGGTTGAGAAATCCCCGCCTGTCTCGGGGGCCATGAACAGCAGAGCCTGCTGCGCCTCGGCAGGAACCGTGACGAAGGCTCCTTCCTCCCGTACCTTGCGATCCCAGGTCTCGATGCGCGTGAACCAGTTTTCAGGCGGCGGGTTGGTGGTGCCGCGAAGAAAGACACAGATCAGCAGGTACTTCACGGACTGGCTCTCTGGCAGGTCGGGATGAAGCCAGATCCGGTCGCCTGCTTTAAGATTGGGTACAGCGGCGATGGGCAGCGTCTGCCCATCGCGGGTGACGCGTACGTCGATCCGCGGCCCGATCAGGTCGAAGCGTGCGTCGGCGGCGGCACCCGGACGAGCGACGCAGAACAAAAGAAACAGCACGACGAGCAATCGGGGACGTAAGTCCATTCCCCTAGTTTAGATGCCGGCTTGAGTGGGAAGTAAGCAGGGTCGACTGTGCCTGCGCCACTGAAGCGCAACAGTAACTTAGCCAGCCGTGAGCTCGTTACGTGAGCTTTTGAACAGAAAACCGCAACGCCGGGCGCACATTTTACGCAACGCCGGACCCACACTTTAAAGGACCTGCTCAGACCGGGTGCCCCATGTCTCGATTTTTGAGACGTTGATTCGCAGGATATCCGCGAGTCATCCCAACTCGGGCTCTCAAGAGATGTGGGGCAGCGTCTCTCTGATTCCAGCAAGGCAGATGTGGGCCGCCCCGCAAAACCTGCAAGTCTCAGTGCCGCGTTCCATTGCGGCCTGAACAGATTCGTCCAAGTCGTCTCGCATGGAAAGGCGAGTGCGCCGCAGCAGGAGCATGTCAATACGTGCTTGACAGATGGGGTGGTCCTGACTATATTTTCGCCCTTCCCCGGGGTACTACAAATCATTCATCAGGAGATCAATCAATGCCGGATCAAGTTCCTAAGTCTGAAAGAAGCTCCTGGAGCGGTTCTTATAACCGCTTCGCTGTTCTGTGTCTGGTATTCGTTTCAGGGTTGGCGGGAGTCGCCAAGGCTGCCACGGTATGCGTAAATAAACAAGGCGACCTGGGGTGCTTCAGCAGCATCTCCGCCGCGGTTGCGGCGGCAAAGCCAGGCGACACGGTTCAGGTCGCCGCAGGTACCTATACGGAAGACATTCAGATCGGTAAATCTCTGTCGCTCGTAGGCGCGAACTCGGCGACCACGATCATCCTGGCCAAAGGATTGTCCAATGGCATCTACATCGATGGTTTAGACAACCCCAAGCTGGTCGATGTGGAAGTGACCGGCTTTACAGTCGAGAAAGCCAATTACGAGGGCATCCTCGTTCAGAATGTGTCCGCCGCTACCATCTGGGGCAACACCGTACAGGGCAACGATCTGAGGCTGCAGCCGGCGAACTCGCTGTGTCCTGGACAGCCGAAGTTTGAGACCGAGGAAGGCGCCGACTGCGGCGAGGGGATCCACCTGATGGGAGCGGACCACTCGACGGTTTTCGGCAACGTGGTCCAGGGCAACTCAGGCGGGATTCTGACGACAGATGAAACCGCCGCCAGCCACGACAATGTGATCACGCGCAACAGCGTCAGCGACAACAACTACGCCTGCGGCATTACCATGGCCTCGCACCCGGCCTACGTGAAGACGGGAACCGCGCCGCTGGCCTTTGGCGTGTATCACAACACGGTCTCCGATAACGAGTCCTTTCACAATGGCTTCGGACTGGTGGCCGCCGGCGCCGGGGTTGGCTTGTTTGCGCCCGGCCCGGGCAATGTGACCATCCAGAATTCGGTGGTCAATAATCACCTGTACGAGAACGCCATGCCCGGAGTTGCTGTCCACAACCACGTCTATCTGACCTTTCCCGGACACCCGCCGAATCCGGATGTGAACGACAACGCGATTGTCGGGAACCGGATTACGGCCAACGGAGTGGACCCGGACCTTCCCACAACCGTGGCGACGGGTATCTCGATTCTGGGAACGACGCCGATCACCGGTCTGGTCATCAGCGGAAACGTGATCGAGGACGAAAGCATCGATGTGGCCGTGAACAGCGCCTCGGAGCTGGAGATACACCTGAACGAACTGGGTGGTACGGGGGTGGGAATCGACAACCTGAATGCGGGTGGCACGGTGAACGCAGCAGGGAACTGGTGGGGTTGCGCCAATGGCCCTGGGGCGAGCGGCTGCTCCACTATCGTAGGCGGAGCGTCTGTGGCCTACGTACCGTGGCTGCCGCGGGCGATCTCCCAGTGAGCCGTTCAGCTGATCGTTGCGGGCCGGGAAAGCGCTGCCGGGAATAAGCGGGTGAACCCACATCTCGCGCCCGAGATGTGGGGCGCCTCTCTGCACCGCCCCATCCGGTTCAGCCAGGCAGATGCCGGCCACCCGCTGGTACGGTTCAGGAGAGAGGCTCTACTTGCGCCGGAAGCGCCCGCTGGGACCGTCGGACTCGACCGAGCCGTCCCGGATCGAGATCACGCGATGGGCGAAGTCGGCGATGTCGGGCTCATGCGTGACCAGGACGATCGTGTTGCCCTCCGCGTACAAATCGTCGAACAGGGCCATGATCTCCGTGGAGGTCTTGGAGTCGAGATTGCCGGTGGGCTCGTCGGCCAGAATGATACTGGGTTTGTTGACCAGGGCGCGGGCGATGGCCACACGCTGGCGCTGACCTCCGGAGAGCTCGTTGGGTTTGTGGTTCATCCGGGTACCCAGCGAGACTTGCTGCAGCACCTCCTTGGCGCGCGCCAGGCGTTGGTGCTGGGGGGTTCCGTTGTAGATGAGCGGCAGCTCCACGTTGTGCAGCGCGGTGGCGCGAGCCAGCAGATTGAAGGTCTGGAAGACGAAGCCGATCTCCTTGTTGCGTATGCGGGCGAGTTCATCGTCGTTGAGCGAGGAGACGTCGTGCCCATTGAGCCAGTAGCGGCCCTGTGACGGCGAATCCAGACAGCCAATCAGGTTCATCAGCGTCGATTTACCCGAACCCGAGGGACCCATGATGGCGACGTATTCGTTGTGCCGGATGCGAATATCGACCCCGCGCAAAGCGTGCACGAGCTGATCGCCCATTTCATAGGTCTTCCAGAGATTGTCGGTGACGATGACATCGCCGGGCTGGGGTCCGTCCGCATTGGCGCCGATGCGGTCCTGTACGGGCGGGTCGATGGTGCTGGTGTCGAAAGCCATGGTGGTGTCTCCGGAGAAGACTTGGAAGCAACGGCAAAAGTTCGAACAGTCCTGAATCCAAACAGCGATGGCTCAGGAGCTTGTTGAAAAAGCACCTCGGATGTCCGCGAGGCAAGTACGAAGCCCGCAATCAAAGCAGGTCTCGCGAGGCTAGCGAAGCCACAAAAGCCAATTTTCAACAAGCTCTTAGAGCAGTATTGCTGTCATCGCGCTCGATTCAAAGTGTACGAGTGCTGTTTTCCCTAGCGGAAAAACGGCGTTGAGACCTAAAGCCCTGGTTATATCTTCAGCAATCCTGCCTTAGCTTGTGGTGTCGTCGGCTGCGGTGGGAGCGGCCGAGTTGTCGCGTTTGACGGCAATGCCGCTCTTCAGGGTGCGCAGAATCTTGTAGTGTCCGGTCACGATCTCGTCGCCGGCGTGGAGGCCGTGCAGTACTTCGATGTCGGTGGTCCCGGTGATGCCGGTGGCGACCGGAACGAACTCGACGCGCAGGCGGCCGCGGTCGTGCACCAGAAGATAGACACCCTGCTCCAGAGTGGCGGGCTTATCCGTCTGCGTGGCGGACACGGCGCTGGAGGACGGCACTTTGCCGTGGTCCCGGAAGAGGGTCGTTTCGGCTACGGAATCGCGCTCGACCAGCGCCTGGATGGGAATGGTCAGGGTGTCGGGCTTGTGAGCGGTCGTGATCTTGGCGGTGCAGGAGAGGCCGGGACGGAGATCGAAAGTGACCGGATCGAGTGTGACGACGACTTTGAAGTCCTTGGCCTCTTCCGTGCCGGTGGTGGACTGCGAGGTAGCCACGCCGGTAGTGCGCAGCAGCGCCTGGTCCCCGACCTCCGTAACGCGGCCCTGGAAAGTCTTGCCCGGGAACGCGTCCACGGTGACATCGGCGGTCTGGCCCAGGGCTACGTTGACGATGTCGGTCTCGTCAACCTTCACTTCGGCGGTGATCACGCTCATATCAGCCAGGGTCATCAACGTGGAACCCTCGGCGTTCTGGATGCCGACCACAACGGTCTCGCCTTCGCGGACCGGAACGTTTGTCACCAGACCGTCGAAGGGAGCGCGGCTGACTGTCTTATCCAGGGCGTCGTAGTTGGCGCGCTGGGTGGCGACCGCCTGTGCCTCGTGGCCGCGAGCCGAGGCGGTTTGGGCGCCGGCCTGGGCGACCGCCGCCTGGCGCTCTGACAGTGTGGCCGCCGCCATGTCATAGGCGGCCTTCTTGGCGTCGAAGTCCTGCTTCGCGATGAGCTTTTCCTGATAAAGCTGCTTGGAGCGGCCATAGTCCAGGGTCTTCTGCTCCAGGTCCGCCTGCGCCTCCGCCACGTTGGCGTCGGCCGTCTTTTCGGCGGCGACGTACGAGTTGATGTCCGTCCGCGAGGCCGAGATCGCCGCCTGCTGTGCGGACACCGTCGCTTCCGGCTGAACGTTCTCGATGGTGGCGAGAACCGCACCTCTCTGTACGTGGTCGCCTTCCTTGACATACAGGTGGGTTATGCGGCCGAAGGAGGTCGCGCCCACGTTGACGTATGTCTTGGGTTTGATCTGTCCGGTGCCACTGACCGTCGCGACGAGATCCTGACGAACTGCCTGGGCTGTGGTGACCGCGGGGACGTCGGAGCGGCTGTGCAAGATGGTTCCAACAATGGCACCGGCCACCACGAGCACAGCCAGCACTGTGAGCAGGATTTTTTTACCGTTCATTGCCACTTTCTCTGCCGGCTCTTGGCGGCGTGCGTTTGAGATTCGCTGCCGAGGAATACGCCGAACGCGTTGCGGCGGTTCCCTTCTTCATGAGGGCGCCCCCTGGCGGAAGAGCGACCGCCGGGATCAGACCCCCTCATGATAACAGCGGCGGTTCCGGATCGCCTTGTGCGCAGCCCGTGTCAGAGCTAGAATGTGAGGGTCTCGCAACAGGAGCCCGGCCCCTTATGAAAGTCCGCCTTGGTCCCACCACAACTGCCATCCTGATGGCGCTCTCTGCTTCGTTCGGTGCGGGTTCCGCGATTTCGGCGCAGACTCCAGCCGGCGGCGATGCCGCGGCCCAGGTTGCGCCCGCCAGCGCTCCCGCGGCGCAGACGGAGCAGAACAATGGCGATGTGGTGAAGACGCCTCCGGTGGCTGAGAAGCCCGATCCGCTGAAGCGCCGGCTGAGCGACCGTGAAGAGCGGGAGCGTGTGAAGAACACCCGGGCTGAGTTGAAGGGTTCGTACAAGAAGTGGCTGGATGAAGACGTTCGCTGGATCATCACCGACGAAGAGGCCAAAGCCTTCAAGAGCCTGGCCAACGACGAGGAGCGGGATCAGTTCATTGAGCAGTTCTGGCAGCGGCGCAATCCCAATCCGGATTCGTTGGACAACGAATACAAAGATGAGCACTACGCGCGGATCGCCTACGCCAATGAGCACTTCGCCGCCGGCAAGCCCGGCTGGATGACGGACCGCGGTCATATCTACATCGCGTACGGCAAGCCAGACAGCACCGAGTCGCATCCGTCGGGCGGAAGCTACGACCGGCCGATGGAAGAGGGTGGCGGCAACACGTCCACCTATCCGTTCGAGACCTGGCATTACCGCTACCTGGAGGGCGTCGGCGACAACATTGATATCGAGTTCGTCGACACCTGCATGTGCGGCGACTATCACGCAACGATCGACCGTTCCGAGAAAGACGCGCTCAAGAACGTTCCCGGCGCGGGCTTGACGCAGGATGAAGAGATGGGCCGGTCGAGCAAGGCGGACCGGTTTTCCGGGAGCGGGCTGGAGCAGCTGGGCAAGGGACCGCTGTCGTCGTCGAACCAGAGCAAAGAGTTCGACCGCCTGGATCAGTTCGCCAAGATCTTTGCTCCCCCTCCGATCAAGTTCACCGATCTGGATGAATTCCTGAGCTCGGCCAAGGTACTGAGCGGACCGCCGTTCCTGTTCGATGTGCGCACCGACTACGTGAGGCTGACCAACGATACAGTGATGGTTCCCTTGACGCTGCAGATTCGCAATGGCGACATCACCTACAACAGCAAGGACGGCGACTCGACCGGAGTGGTCAATATCCTGGGCCGGGTCAGCAACATCAACCACAAGATCATTCAGACATTCGAGGATACGGTGACGGTGGAGACTCCCACCGATCTGCTGCAGCGGACCAAGAACAACATGTCGGTCTGGTGGAAGGCGCTGCCCCTGCCTCCAGGGCGGTACAAGGTTGAGATCGCCATCAAGGATGTCAACAATCCGGACCACCTCGGCACCTGGAAGCGCAGTGTCGACGTTCCGCGCTTCGACGATGACCGCCTGGCTTCCTCCTCTCTGATACTGGCTGGAGAAATGGAGCGGGTGCCGTCCAAGGACGTGGGAATGGGCAACTTCGTCATCGGCAACACCAAGGTTGTGCCGCGGGTGCCGGCGACGATCTCGACCCCGGTCATCTTTCACCGCGCGCAGAACCTGAACTTCTGGATGCAGGTCTACAACCTGGGCATAGGCGACAACAAGAAGAACGACGCCACGATCGAGTACCAGGTGCTGGACATGGCCACGAACAAGCAGATCCTGGATGCGCAGGAGTCGGCCGCCAAACTGAATCCGAACGCCGACCAGTTGACGCTGGAGAAGACGATGTCGCTGGCCAGCCTGGAGCCTGGGCGGTACCAGGTGACCATCAAGGTAAATGATGGCGTTTCCAAGCAGCAGATCGCACAGACCGTGCCCTTCGTGGTCGAACAGTAGTGATGGAACAGTAGTGGGTGTAGCTGGAGCCTTTTGCCGGTTGTTCAGAGAGCCACCGGTTGAACGAAGGCAGTTGACGGCAGGATAGAGGAGCTTTACGACACGCAAAGAACACCCCGGAACGATGTCAAGATCAGGGGTGACCAAGAGGTAAACTGCCCGTCGGGCCGACGCCCGGACGGATTTTGGAGAGCTGTAGCGCACACGAGGGTTTGAGTGCGGAAACGTTTCGTACCAGGTCTGCTGCTGATGTTGATCGTTCTCGGCTCTGCGACGAGCAGCTTTGCTGCGTCCGGGGCCGCCACTATCTCAGGCACAGTGCGGGATGTCCAGGGAGCGCCCCAGATGGGGGCGCTGATCGAGTTGTTGAGCAGCGACGCGACCCGGATCGCTACGGCCTTCACCGATGAGCATGGGCGTTACATTCTGCCTGACGTAATGCCGGGACGCTATCAGCTGCATGCCACCGCGGCGTTCTTCCTCCCCTTATCCCGAAGCAACCTGCATCTTGAGGCCGGCGCCCAGGCCATTGTCAACCTGACCATGAGCACTATGTTCCAGGCCGACAACTGGCTTCCGGCGCAGAGACGGCGTGCCGACGAGCCGGTAGACGACTGGAAGTGGACGCTGCGATCGACCGCGAACCGGCCCCTGCTCCGGCTGACCGATGAGGAGGGCCAGCAGGTCTCCTCCAGTGCGGAAGAGGTGCATCGCCTGGAGTCCGCGGGCCGCATCACGGTGATGAATGGGGCGGGCGCGTTCGGTGACGGCGGCCTGCATCAGGCCGTGGTGCTCAACCAGACGCTTGAGGATGGGGACGGAACGGTGCTGCGGGCTGACATAGGGGACCCGCAGAGCCCGGAGGGACCGGCGCCCTCCCTCGCGCTGAGCGCAGGCTACGAGCGGCGCTCTCCGCTGGCTGGCAGCACACGGCTGCTCTCCAGCTTCCAGTCGCATCCCGAGCTGACCGACGGCGCCGACGCGGGGGTGCAGGTTCTGCAGTTAGCCAGCACGGAGCAGATCTCCCTGGGTGACATGGTGCTGATCGACGTCGGAACGTTGATGGCGGCGGAGCGGCTGGAGGCCACGCGAATCGAGGCGACCCCTTACCTTCGCCTGACCGCGCGGCCTGGCAGCAATGTAGTGGTGGAATATCGCTACGCAGCGGGACGCCAGGTGCAGAGCTCAGACGATCTGGACCGGCTGAATCCGGTGCCCGACGTCCTGACCAACTCAGATGGGCGCCCACTGAGCAATCGCGGCAGCCACAACGAGCTTTCCGTAAGCCGTAAGCTGGGCGATCGGGTCGTGACGGTCGCCGCGTTCTCAGACAGCTTCGCGCACGGCGCGGTGGCTGGCGTCGGCGAAATCAGCCGCTCCACCCTGCAGCAGATGGGAGTGGTGGCGGACCCGACCACGGGTACCTTTGAGCTGGCGACGGCCGGCTACTCCGGAAGGGGTCTCAGCGCGGGCCTGATGCAACCGCTGGGCCCGGTACTCTCCGCCTGGCTGGAGTACGACCTGGGAACCGCGTTGCGCAACAACGGCGGTGCTCCTGCCACCGAAAGCCTGGCAGCGGGTGTGACGCCGCGGGCCGGTGAGGCGGCAAGCCTGGCTCTTCGGGGTAAGATCGCGCGTACCGGCACCTCGTTGAAGGCAGAGTATCGCTGGCAGCCCCTGCACACCGTTACGCAGGTCAATGCCTATAACGTGAACCCGGACGAGGCCTACCTCAGCTTCTATGTGCGTCAGAGGCTATGGTGCGGACGGCTGCTGCCACGGGGCATGGATGCCGTGGTGGAGGCAACCAATCTGCTCGAGCAGGGATATCAGCCAGTGCTTGCTCCGGATGGAGCCACCCTGTTTCTTGCCCAGGTTCCGCGCACGCTGCAGGCCGGCCTGGCGTTCAACTTCTAACGGCCGAAGCGAAATCACCAGTCCGTCAGAGTGCCATCGAGCTTGCGTGCGATGGGCAGATAGGCGCGCTGGTAGGGGTACTTTGCGGCCAGCGCTTCGTTGATGTCCACGCCCAGCCCGGGCGCATCGCCGGGATGCATGTAACCCGCGTTGAAGCTGTAGTGGTGCGGGAACACCTCGTTGGTGAGCGGCGTGTGAGGCATGTGCTCCTGAATGCCGAAGTTGTGGAGGGCCATGCCGAGGTGGAGAGCGGCCGCCATGGTGACAGGCGAGAGGTCGGTCGCGCCGTGGAAGCCGGTGCGCACCTGGTAGAGCGAGGCGAAATCGGCGGTCTTCTTCAGGTGGGTAATGCCGCCGCCGTGCACGATAGCCATGCGGACGTAGTCAATGAGCTGGCGGCGGATGAGATCGTGACAGTCCCAGATGGAATTGAAGACCTCGCCGGCAGCGAGCGGCGTCGTGGTGTGCTGACGAATGAGAGCGAAGCTCTCCTGCAGCTCGGCAGGGCAGGGATCCTCCATCCAGAAGAGGTGACAGGGTTCGAGGGCCTTGCCGAGCCGGGCGGCCTCGATGGGCGTCAGGCGGTGGTGCACGTCGTGCAGGAGATAAACGTCCGGGCCGAGCTCGGCACGCAGCTTCTCGAAGAGAGTCGGGGCAAAGTGGAGGTAGCGCTCGGTGGACCAGAGGCTCTCGCTGGGAAGGCCGCGCTCGGCGGGCTCGTAGGGCTTGCCGGCCTTGGGAACGCCGTAGCTTGAGGCAAGGCCCGGAACCCCGGACTGTGCGCGGACGGCGAGATAGCCTCCCTCCATGTGGTGGCGGACGGAGTCAAGGGCTTCTTCGATGTCGCGGCCGTTGGCGTGAGTGTAGACGAGGACGCCCTGACGGCTCTTGCCGCCGAGCAGGTTGTAAACGGGCGTATTGAGTGCTTTGCCCTTGATATCCCACAGCGCCACATCCACCGCGGCGATGGCGCACATGGTTACCGGGCCGCGCCGCCAGTAGGCGCCCCGAT
>CAXUIM010000047.1:0-2960 GCA_964250885.1 uncultured Acidobacteriaceae bacterium
GACTATTGGGGCTACTACAACGTGACCTTCCTGGGCGGCGAGGCGCGCGACCCGGCGCGGACCATCCCGCGCGCCGTGCTGCTCTCCATCGCGATCGTGGCGGTGCTGTATCTCGGGCTCAACGTGAGCGTGCTTTCGGTGATGGGAGCGCCGGCCATACTGGCAGCCCGCAATGTGGAGGTGCGGCGCGCCCTGCTCTCGCAATTCATGCAGACGGCGTATGCGCCCTCGCTGGGACCGCATGTCGCCGCGCTGCTCGGCAAGCTCGCCGCCCTGCTGGTGATGGTGACGGCGTTTTCCAGTGTCTTCTCCCTGCTGCTGGGCTATTCGCGGATTCCGTTCGCGGCCGCACGGGACGGGAACTTCCCGAAAGCGTTTGGCCGGCTGCACGCCACGCGCGGCTTTCCGGTGGTGTCGCTGCTGGTGCTGGCGGCGGCGGCCTGCGTGTTCTGCTTCTTTTCGCTGGGAGATGTAATCGCTGCCTTGGTCGTTCTGCGGATTGTGCTCCAGTTCGGCCTGCAGCATGTGGGCGTGATGGTGCTGCGTGTCCGCCGGCCGGAGATGCGGCGGCCGTTCCGGCTCTGGTTCTATCCGCTGCCGCCGCTGCTGGCTTTGGCCGGGTTCGGCTATATCGTCTTCTCGCGGCCGAACTTTGCACGGGAGTTGCTTCTGGCCGGAGCGGTCGCCGCCGCCGGAACACTGGCCTTTGCGGCGCGGGCGGTGGCCCCATCCAGCCGCTTGCGCAAAGCGTAAACTTAATAGGGCCCGAGACGCCGCAGGGTGGGCGCAACGAACCCGTGAAGAGAGGTTCGGCCATGTTGCTGCGCAGCAAATCGTCTCACGAGATTGCTTCCTCCGAGATCACACCCAGGGAAACGGTTCGCGCCTTTCAGATGAGCCGGCGCAAGGTCCTGACAGGACTGGGAGCCGCTGCCGCCATGGCAGCGTTGCCGCAATCCAGCAGCGCCCTGACCAAGCTCAATGCAGTGGCGACCGACTACAAGGTGGCCGACGCCATCACGCCCGAAGATAAGGCGCAAAGCTACAACAACTTCTATGAATTCGGCGAGCAGAAGGATGATCCTGAGAAAAACGCCTGGAAGATGAAGACGCGTCCCTGGACGGTACAGGTGGAGGGCCTGGTCAAAAATCCGCAGACCATCGATATCGATAAGATCGCGGGTTTCCAGCCCATGCAGCAACGGGTGTACCGGTTCCGCTGCGTGGAAGCCTGGGCCATGGTGATTCCCTGGGACGGCTACCCGCTCTCCGAGTTCATCAAAGCAATGGACCCGCTGCCGAGCGCGAAGTACGTACAGTTTCTCTCTGCCGAAGACAAGAAGACGATGGTGCTCCCGTATGGAATCGAGTTTCCTTACTCCGAGGGATTGCGCATGGATGAGGCGATGAACCCGTTGACGCTGCTGACCTTCGGCTCCTACGGAGAGACATTGTCCAATCAGCAGGGAGCTCCCATCCGGGTGATCGCACCCTGGAAGTACGGTTACAAATCTCCCAAGTCCATCGTGAAGATACGCTTCACGGACAAGCAGCCGCGCACCACCTGGAACGATATGCAGCCGGACAACTACGGCTTCTATTCGAATGTAAATCCCAATGTGGATACCGTGCCCTGGTCCCAGGCGCATGAACGCCTGCTCAACAGCAACAGCATCTTTCCCAAGTACGTTCCGACGCAGCTGTTCAATGGCTACGGAGATCAGGTAGCGTCCCTGTACGCGGGGATGGATCTGCGCAAGTTCTACTAGCAGAGAGCCCATGTAGAATCAGGGAGTTTCAGCGGCGCATTCGACCCGCCAGACCGGCGCCTTCTTGTGAGATATGCCCAATCGCGCGATACCTTACCTGAAGACCCTGATCCATGCGCTTTGCCTGCTGCCGTTTCTTTCCCTGCTGCAGATGTATCACAGCGGCGCGCTGGCCGATCAGGCAGATCCAGTCAATTACATTACCCATTTCACCGGCAACTGGGCGCTCTGGATCCTCCTGGCGGACCTGGCGATCACTCCCATACGCCGGCTGAACGGATCGCTTGCCTGGCTGATCCGCTTTCGGCGCCTGGTGGGGCTGTACGCGTTCTTCTACGCCACGCTGCATCTGCTGACCTACATCTTCCTGTTTTCTGGGTACGACGTGCCGGCCGCCCTGGCCGGGCTTCGGGCAGGCGATCTGGCGGCGCCGTGGCAGCAGTTCCGGCTTGCGTGGCCAACGATGTTGGAGGATGTGGAGAAGAGGCCCTTCATTCAATTGGGATTCGGCGCCTGGTTAATCCTTCTCGCGTTGGCGATCACCAGCCCGCGGCGCGTCTTGCGCGCCATGGGAGGGAAGAACTGGCAGCGGCTGCACCGCTTGATCTATGTGGCCGGCATCGCAGCCGTCATCCACTACTGGTGGTTGGTCAAGGGTGGCGTGCGCACCCCGTGGAGGGACACGGCGGTGCTGACGGTGCTGTTATTGGCACGTATCGGCTACACGCTGCGGAAACGTCTGCGGAAACCGCTGGCCGCTATTCCCGCGCGTTCCTGAATACCCGAACTGGGAACGTTCTGGTGAACGGGAACGGGAAACGATAGGTCCGCTCGTTTATCAGGACTGATCTGCTGGCGTTCTGCGAGCAATGCTCCGAGTCTAGTCTTGTCCAGGCGCAACCCGGAACGGAGAATGACAGCATGAAAAGCTTGGCTGTGTTGATCGTTCTTGGCCTGCTGACCAGCCCGGGGCTCGGTCAAACCAACAAAACCGACTCACAGACACTGCAGCAGATCCTCGACGAGCTCCGGGCAATTCACCGCGGTCTCAGTGCAAACACAACCATCCAACTCTTACTGGCTGAACTGCAGCTAACGCAGACATCGCTTGATCGAGCTATTCAAACAAGGGACACACTACGAGCGGACGTCGCTCAATTACAGGAGGATCAGAAGTCTACTCAAGCAGAC
>CAXUIM010000047.1:3060-7800 GCA_964250885.1 uncultured Acidobacteriaceae bacterium
TGCGGAGTGGGACTGGCGCTCCTGCTTGCCGCGCCCCTGCATGCTGCCGAACGGCAGCCAGCCAAGAATGCCGCCGAAACGCCGCCCGCGGCCAGGACCAGGACACGGCCCGGCGCCCACACTGCCGCGGCAATCCCCCTCACCCCGCGGGAACGGATCGTTCAGTTGCTCGATCGCTTCACCTTTGGGCCGCGACCGGGCGAAGTCGACCGTGTGCTGGCGATGGGCGCCGACGCCTGGCTGGCCGAGCAGCTCAACCCGGACGGGGTTGCCGATGCCGCGCTGCAGAAGCGGCTCGGCGACTATCCCACGCTCTCCATGTCTCCGGCACAGGCCCTCACGGCGTTTCCCGGGCGGGCACAGGTCCTCTCCGTTGCCGATGGGAAGACCCCCTATCCCGATGACCCTTTGCTGCATTCGGTGTATGAGGTTCAGGTGTACAAAGCCAATCGGGAGCGCGCGCAGAAGCCGGGCGCGCCGCCGCAGCCGGCCGACGCCGAGAAAGCAGCGCAGAAGAAGCTTGACCAAGGGACCGCCGCTCGCATTGCGGGGGAGCTTTTCGCCCTGCCCCGGAACCAGCGAATGGCAGCCCTGATCCAGATGCCGGTGGAGGACCGCGTTGCGTTCACCGGAAATGGCGACCTGAGCGGCGATCAGCGCGCGCTGCTGCTGGCGGAGTTTACCCCGCGCGAGCGTGAGGCGTTCGAGGCAATGAGCGGTGAGGTCAACTCGACCGGCTTCATCGGTAACGAACTGGAGCAGGCGCGGCTTCTGCGCGACATCCTCTCGGAACGCCAGTTGCAGACGGTGATGACCGGCTTCTGGATGAACCACTTCAACGTCTTCCTGCCCAAGGACTCCGACCAGTGGTATACCACGAGCTACGAACGGGATGCGATCCGCCCGCACGCGCTGGGCAGCTTCCGCGACCTCCTGCTGGCTACAGCCGAGTCGCCGGCGATGATGATCTATCTGGACAACTGGCTGTCGATCGGGCCCGACTCGCTGGCCAACGGCGTCAACCCGCGCAACCCGAAGTCGCAGAAGGGCAATCGCGGCCTGAATGAGAACTACGGCCGCGAGATCATGGAGCTGCATACGCTCGGCGTCAACGGAGGGTACACGCAGGCGGATGTGACGGCGCTCTCCGCCATCCTCACGGGCTGGGGCGTCGACCGGCCGGCCCAGGGCGGACCTTTCCTCTTCGATCCCCGGCGTCATGAGCCCGGCGCGAAAATCTGGTTTGGCTACCGCATCGAGGACAATGGCGCGGTGACCCCGCTGGCTGCCGGTTCGCGTCCGGCTGCGGAGTCAGGGGTGTCGGGAGCGTCAGGGGTATCGAATGGCAGCCCTGGAGCCGCGACCACGGACAGCATGAAGCAGGGAATTGCGGCTCTGAACATCCTGGCTGCCAGTGAGAAGACGGCACACTTCATCAGCTATCTGCTGGCCCAGTACTTCGTTGCCGACGATCCGCCGCCGGCGCTCGTGGATCGGCTGCAGGGCGTATATCTCTCCAGCCACGGAGACATCAAAACGATTCTGCGGGCGTTGATCGCCTCTCCCGAGTTCAATTCGCGGCGGTACTTCCGCATCGAAGTCAAGACCCCGGAGGAGTTCGTCGCTTCCGCCTTCCGCACTACCGCCACCGATCCCCAGAACCCGGGCGCTCTGGCGAATACCCTGCGCACGCTGGGCATGCCTTTGTACAAGGCACTGCCGCCGACCGGCTACTACCTGACCGCCAATCAATGGATGAACTCGGGTGCGCTGGTGGATCGGCTGAACTTCTCCTACCAGCTCACCAACAGCAAGTTCGCCAACCAGAAGTTCGACGCACCCCGGGTACTGGCGATGGGCTTGCTGACTTCCTCGGCGCTATCGAACGGGAGCGGCAGCGGCCTGCAAACAGCGGCGCCCGCAAAGCCGTCTACGGGTCAGGCGAAGCAGACTGCGGAAGAGAAGCAGGCCACGCTGCTGGGAGTAGCGGCGCCGCGGAGCACGGCGAGCACGCCGCACGCGCTGTCTGTGCTCCCCGATGCGGGCACTCAGGTCGCGATCCGCCTGCTGGAAGCCACGCTGGTGGGAGCCCCTGTCTCGGCGCAGACCAACCGCCTGATCGAAAACCAGCTGCAACAGCTGCCGGCCAACTCGAGCCCGATAGACACGCTGAACCTGATCACAGCGCTGGTGATGGGCGCGCCGGAGTTCCAGCTGCGATAAAGCAGCCTACTCCGGCAACGCGATCTGGTCGTCGATATGAAAGTGCCCGGTGGCATCTGGCGCTCCCGTATCAGGCTGACCCCCACCGATGCTGATCGTGTAGTCTCCTGCGGCGATGATGGGCTGACCGGCTTCGGTCACCATGCCTAGATCGCGATTCTTCAGCTCAAAGTGAACCGGCTGGCTCTGGTTCGGCTCCAGACGAATCCGCTGGAATCCGCGCAGAGCCAGGCGTGGTGCGCCCGAAACGTCTGGGAACTTCAGATAGAGCTGCACCACCTCGTCCCCGGCGACTTTGCCCGTATTGGTGACGGTGACGCTGGCATCGATCGTATCGAACGCGTTCGCAGGCGCTTGCGGCACGCTCAGATCGCTGTAGCGGAAGGTGGTGTAGCTGAGGCCGTATCCAAAGGGATACAGCGGCTTGCCGGTGAAGTACCGGTAGGTGCGATTGGCCATCGAGTAATCCTCGAAGCTTGGCAGCTGACTGAGATCCTTGTAGAACGTCAGGGGCAGTCGCCCCGCTGGATTGTTCCTGCCGCTCAGTGTGCCGGCGATGGCCGCGCCGCCCTCCTCGCCCGGATACCACGCTTCCAGGATCGCGTTGGCATGCTGGTTGATCCAGTTCACGGCCAGGGCGCTGCCGTTCATCAGCACCACCACGAGCGGCTTGCCGGTGGCGGCAACGGCCTCGACCAGCGCCTTCTCCGGTTCGGGCAAATCGATGCTCGTGCGGTCTCCGCCCAGAAATCCTGGCTCATTGACCGGCATTTCCTCGCCCTCAAGCTGACTGGTAATGCCGACGGCCGCAATCACCAGATCCGCCTGCCTCGCCGCCGCGAGCGCCTCTGGAGACGGTGCACTGTTCACGCGGGCCCAGATCAACTGCGCCCGCGGTTCCGCTGTGCTTGTGTCGCCGTAGGTGAGGCTCAACGCGACCTTCTCGCCCTTCTCCAGGTGCACACGGCCCAGCTTCGCTTCGACGCCATGCGTTCTGAATTCCTGCGCAACCTGCTTGTCGTTTACCCGTAAGGAGCCAAAGCCATCGGCGCGAAAGCCGATCAGATAATCGCCGGTTTCGGGTGGCGTCAGAAATCCGGTCCACTCCACGCCGAAGGACTTCTTCCCGGCGACCTCGGCTGGAACGTTGGCTTTGCGAAGATCGACATTGGGTACAGTCTGGGTTGTGAGGGGCGCAGGTTTTGCGCCGGCGGCTAGTTCTGGCCCTTGCCACTCACTGAACTCCGCCGTAAGCCCGGGCTTGCCCTCGGGGGTCGTCAGCAGGCCATTGGGCACCGGCTCGCCGTCGTTGCGCAGGAACTGGGTCCCCGCAACAAAGTTGATCTTCGCGTTCGGAAACTCAGCCTTCAGGCCATCGAGCATGGACACCGTGTGCGTCGGCGTGCCGTTGTAATTGCCCAGCAGAACCCGCGTCTGATCCGCAAGGGGGCCCACCACGGCAATGCTTCGAACGTTGGGCTTGAGCGGGAGTGTTCCATCGTTCTTCAGCAGCACCATCGATTCATCGGCCAGCTTGCGGGCCAGGGCACGGTGTTCGGAGCTATCCAGTTCCTTGGGATCGATGTTGGAGTACGGGTCGGCACTGGCCGGGTCGAACAGGCCAAGCCGGATGCGTGCGGTAAACAGGCGCACCAGGGCTGTATCGATGGCACTTTCGCTCACATAGCCCTGCTGCACGGCCTCGATAAACGGCCTGTAATCATGATCGTCTTTCACTTTCGAAAAGAAGTCGGCGCACTCGTTGTCCATGCCGCGTTCCAGCGAGATCGCGGAAGACTCCGCCTGCGTTGCACGGTAACGATGCCCGGTGAAGATGTCGCGGACGGCGTCGCAGTCCGAAACCACATAGCCCGCGAAGCCCCACTTGCCGCGCAACAGATCCTGCAGCAGGTACTGGTTCGCGCAGGCAGGTTCTCCGTTGATGGCGTTGTAGGCGCACATGATCGATCCCGCCTTGCCCTCCACGATGGCCGCGCGGAAAGCCGGTTCGTACGTATCGACTTCGTCGTGCCGGCTCACATCCACATCGGCAAAGTGCCGCGTTGGTTCCGGCCCGCTATGCACGTCGAAGTGCTTCGGCGTGGAGATCACGCGATAGTGCGCCGGGTCATCCCCCTGCATGCCGGTCACATAGGCCACGGCCATGTGCGCGGTCAGAAAAGGATCTTCGCCATACGTCTCCTGGCCTCGCCCCCAGCGGGGATCGCGAAAGATGTTGACATTGGGCGCCCAGAAATCGAGCCCATGGAAGATTGCCGAAGCCCCGTCCTCCTCCGCCTGCGCGTGGACGACACGGCCCTCCGTGCCGATGTCCACGGCCATGGCATGAACCCCGGGCGCGTCAAAGGTGGCGCCCAGGCCGATCGGCTCCGGAAACTCTGTAGTGCCGTCCACCGCGACTCCATGGAGCGCCTCGCTCCACCAGTCATAGGCCGGCACCTTGAGCGAAGGAATGGCGCGCGCCTGGTTCACCAGCTGCGATGCTTTCTGCTCCAG
>CAXUIM010000047.1:7900-12211 GCA_964250885.1 uncultured Acidobacteriaceae bacterium
GCCGCAACGATGTCTTCGAGCTTCTTTTCGGCTGTCGGATCCGGCGGAGTGGACGGACGCGGCGACATACAGCAAGGGCTCATAATGTACAGGCTTCCGAATACATCCGGGTACTTCATCCCGATCCGAGTCGCACCATAGCCGCCCATCGAATGACCCACCAGGCCGCGGCTGGCGCGGTCAGGTATGGTCCGGTAGTGCGCGTCGATGTACGCGATCAGGTCATGCGCAATGAACTTCTCAAAGTTGCCTGTGGTCATCGAACTCGAGTACATTGAGCCGCCATAGCCCGTCTTCGAGTCAGGCAGCACGACGATCATCTCCTTCGTTCCCTGCGCAAACGCGCCCTCGATCGTCTGTGGCACACGAATTTCATCCGTCCACTGCTCGGCGCCCACGGAGAAGCCGTGCAGCGCATAGACCGCCGGATAGCGGCGATGCGTGTCTTTGAAGTAGCTCGGCGGCAAAAAGACGATCACATCGCGGTCGACCGCTTCGCCTTCCAGATTGCCTTCGAGGGAAGCGCCATGAACCTTGATGTGCTGCACCGTCTCCGGCTTCGCGCCCGCAACGACTGCAGGGACGCGAGTCTGTTCCTGCGCTGTCAGCGGCGGGGCGATCACAACGGTAAGAGACAAAGTCATCAGGCCCCAAACTTGTATCTTGTTCATCGGGTCCTTTCCCGTCTCCGGGAGCTTACCATCGGGGTCGCCGTTCCTTCTACCTGCGGCGCTCACCCACGTCGTCGATACGGCCCAACAACCGGAAGTGGTGTGGCGAGAAACGCACTGTTACCAGGGGATCTCCCCGCCTGTTTCGAGGAACTTACCGGTGAGGGTTGGTGGGTCGAGAAGGGCTGTGCGGACGATCTCGGCGGAACCCTCCTCCACGGTCTGGGGACCGCTGTGACCGTTCAAGTCGGTGGCTGTGTAACCTGGGTTGATCGAATTTACAGTGATGTTTCCGTCGCGGAACTCGTAGGCCAGCTGGACGGTGAACATATTGAGCGCGGCCTTCGAGGCGCAGTAGGCAAGCACCTTTACCGGGGCGTACTTCCAGTTCGGGTCGGTTTGCCGGCTGATCGAGCCGAGTTCGCTGGAGACATTGATGATCTGGGCCTTCCCCGCGCGTTGCAGGAGCGGCAGCATGGCCTGCGTTACCGCAACGGCCCCTAAGAAATTGGTATGCATGATCGTCTGCAGGGCTTCGATGTTGACCTTGCTCGGTGAGCCGTCGCCGGTAGCCGCTACACCGGCATTGTTGATGAGAAGGTCAAGTTTGCCGAACTGGTTGCGAATGGTCTCCGCCGCGGCAACCGCGGTTTCCTGCGCATTGAGGTCAATGTGAACGAACCGCATATCGAGACCTTCCGCCTGGAGCTTTGCGGCAGCCTGCCTGCCGAATTCCTCGTTGCGCGCGGCGCCGAGCACCGTCCAGCCAGCCTTGGCGATCTGGCGGGCGACCTCGAAGCCGATGCCCTTATTGGCGCCGGTAATCAGAGCCACTTTCTTTGCTTCTTGCATGTTTTTCTCCATAACCTGAGTATACGAAGGAAGATTCAGGTTTTTATTCGCATATGCCCAGGCAAGCCCTCCTCGAATTGCAGCCAAGAAAGACGCCGCAACAGAGCCGGTCCGTGGCTACAGTGGAGGCGATCCACGACGCAACGATTCAGGTTCTGCTGAAGAATGGAGCGGACCGGCTGACCACGGTGCGTGTGGCGCAGCGCGCCGGTGTCTCCGTGGGAACGCTGTATCAGTATTTTCTCAACAAGCAGTCCCTGCTATTTGCGGTGCTGGAGCGGCATATGCTGCGAACTGCGAAGGCTGTGGAAGACGCCTGTGCGAGGAATCACTTCCAACCACTTGAGGTTATGGTAGAGGAGTTGGTGAACCGGTTTGTCGATGCGAAGTTAGTGGACCGGGATACCTCGGTGGCGCTGTACCGGATTGCTGCGGAGGCAGGTGGAGACCTCATTGTGGATCGCACTCGAAAGCGCTATGAGGCCGCGATAAAAGCCATGTTGCAGACTGCAAAGTTGCCGCTATCCGCGGATGTGAATTTCATGGTGCACATGATCTATCTGACCATGGCAGGGACGCTTCGCGGACACTTGGAGAGCAATGCGCCGCTGCGGATGACCAGGAAGCTGAGAGAGCATCTTGCCAAGCTGGTCGTAGCGTATTGCAGAGCAGTGTGAAGAGTGCTGACGGTGAGGCGCTATTGCGCAGATCCTCACTTGAGGCTTGCCGCCGCCGCCAGTGCAATCGCCGTGTCCTGTTCCCCCGAACCGCCCGATACACCAACGGCGCCAATGACCTCTCCGTCAATTTTGATCGGTGCTCCTCCGTGGAGCGCGCAAACTTCCGGCAGAGAAAGGGCGTGTTGTGCCAATTGAGCCGGCAACGTCTTCACGTACTCTGCGGTCGTATGAGTTGCAATCCGGTATCGAGCCGCGCCCTTAGCCTTAATGATGGAGGCCTCTGAAGATCCGGGAGCAGCGGAGTCAGCGGTCTCCATGAGCAAGATGACGCCCGTCCGGTCCACAACCACCACGGAGGCGGGTACAGCCAACTCCGATGCCTTCATGAGCGCCTGATCGAGTACATGCTTAGCCCCTTCCAGAGTTATGTTGCGCCAGGCCTTCCAAAATTCGCTCACGGCAAGGGCTTTCTTACTTCGGTCACGGCCACACTCCAGAAAAGGCTAACCCTTGTCCCCCGGGGCTCGCAGCTCAGCAGACTTGCTACCGCCGGCGTCACCGTAGACGGCAGATCAGTAACTCACGCTCGAAGATCATCTCCGAGGGCAGGCGGTCGTGCAGAGAGATGAAAAGCTTCTCGTGTCCCATGACCTCTTCCTTCCACTCCTCGCGGTCGACCGTCTGCAGTTTGTCGAACTTCGCTTCGGGAAAGTCCAGCCCCTCCCAATCCATGTCGCTGTAGTACGGCGTCCAGCCGATCGGCGTCTCCAGCGCCAGCGCGCGGCCGCGAACCCGGTCGACGATCCACTTCAGCGCGCGCATATTCTGACCGAACCCGGGCCAGAGAAACTTACCGCTCTCATTCTTGCGGAACCAGTTCACATGGAAGATACGAGGTGTGACTTTGAGTGTGCGCTGCATCTGTATCCAATGACGGAAGTAGTCCCCCATGTGATACCCACAGAAGGGAAGCATGGCCATAGGATCGCGGCGAATCTTACCCGTCGCGCCGGCTGCCGCCGCCGTGGTCTCCGAAGCCATGGTGGCGCCCACATAGACACCGCTGGTCCAGTTGAACGATTGGAACAGCAGCGGAATGGTCTCGGAACGGCGCCCGCCAAAGAGGATCGCGCTGATCGGGACACCGGCGGGATTCTCCCAGTCCGGATCCATCGAAGGACACTGCGAGGCGGGCGAGGTAAAGCGGCCGTTCGGGTGCGCCGCCGTAGCTCCGGTCTGGCGGCCGATCTCGGGCGTCCAGACCCGCCCCTGCCAGTCCAGGCACTCGGCCGGGGGTTGATCGGTCATGCCTTCCCACCACACGCCGCCGTCCAGGGTGAGCGCCACATTGGTGAAGATGGTGTTTCGGGAGAGTGTGGCCATGGCATTGGGATTGGTCCTGGCCGAGGTGCCGGGAGCGACGCCGAAGAAGCCGGCCTCCGGATTGATCGCCCGGAGCTGGCCGTTCCTGTCCGGCTTCATCCATGCGATATCGTCGCCGACTGTCCATATCTTCCAGCCGTCAAACCCGGCTGGAGGAATCAGCATGGCCAGATTGGTTTTTCCGCAGGCGCTGGGAAAGGCCGCGGCGACATAAGTCTTCTCGCCGCTCGGGCTCTCGGCGCCGAGAATCAACATGTGCTCGGCCATCCAGCCCTCATCGCGCGCGATGTTGGAGGCGATGCGCAGCGCGAAGCACTTCTTCCCCAGCAGGGCATTGCCGCCGTAGCCTGAACCGAAGGACCAGATCTCGCGGGTCTCCGGGAAGTGCACAATGTATTTCTCCGCATTGCAGGGCCAGGTCACATCCTGCTGACCGGGGCGAAGCGGAGCGCCCACGGAGTGCACGCAGGGCACCACCCGTACATCGTTCTTCTCGATCTCCTTCAGCACGGCGGACCCGGTGCGCGCCATAATACGCATGCTGACCACCGCATAAGCGGAATCGGTCAACTGCACTCCGATCTTGGACATGGGAGACCCGACCGGCCCCATGCTGAAGGGCAGCACGTACATCGTCCGGCCGCGCATACAGCCGTTGAATAGACCTTTAAGCTTCTTTCTCATGACGAACGGATCTTCCCAGTTGTTGGTCGGACCGGCTCCAT
>CAXUIM010000047.1:12311-18737 GCA_964250885.1 uncultured Acidobacteriaceae bacterium
AGCTTCTTTCTCATGACGAACGGATCTTCCCAGTTGTTGGTCGGACCGGCTCCATCTTTGGAAAGGGAACAGATAAAGGTGCGCTCTTCCACGCGCGCCACATCGCGCGGGTCGGAGCGCGCATAGAAGCAGCCGGGCCAGAGAGACTCGTTCAGCCGGATGAAGGTGCCGGCCCGCACCAGCTCTTCACAAAGCCGGTCGTACTCCTGCTGCGAGCCATCGATCCACTGAATGTGATCCGGCTTGGTCAGGTCCGCGATCTTCTCGACCCAGCGCAGCAGATGTTTGTTCGTGGTAGCGGTAGAAGACGCCGTTTCGACCAAGTAGATGCTCCTTTAAAAGCGCTCGAACCGGGCGCGACTTTCAATATCGGCCATCGAAACCAGCCCTGACAAATCCGCGCTTCGATGATCGGTCACACGGGTGGATCCCGGCCAAGCCTCCTGGATTCCGCCGGGCCGCCCGCGCCGCGTATATACTCTTCCTGTTCGGGTTATATCCGCGCTTCCGGGCGGAGTAGCACTGGAGAGTACATGAGTCTGATTGGATCACGCGGCGCAGAACGCCGCAGGGACGTGGTCAAAGTCACGCCCCAAAGCCTTCTGGCGCAACGCCAGAGTGGCCAACCCATCACAGCCGTCACCGCCTATGATTATCCCACCGCTCGTCTGGTCGACGAAGCCGGAGTGGACCTGGTGCTCGTGGGGGATTCGCTGGGAATGGCCGTGCTGGGCTATGAGGACACGCTTAGCGTCACCATGGAGGACATGCTGCACCATGCGCGCGCCGTGCGCCGCGCCGTGCAGCGGGCTCTGCTCGTGGTGGATATGCCCTATGGCAGCTATCACGTCGCGGTGCACGACAGCGTCCGCAACGCGCTGCGGCTGGTCAAGGAGTCCGGCGCCGAGGCCGTGAAGCTGGAAGGCGGTGGGTCGCACGCAGCCACGGTCCGCGCCCTGACCGCCGCGGAGATCCCGGTCGTCGGTCACATCGGCCTCACCCCGCAGTCCTTGAACCGTATGGGAGGCTATCGCGTCCAGGGACGCAGTGAGGCCGCGGCCGCCCAGCTCCGCGAAGACGCTGTGGCTCTCGAGCAGGCCGGCGCCATCGCGCTCGTTCTGGAGGGTATCCCGCGGGAGCTGGCCGCGGCGATCACGGCCACGCTGACCATCCCCACCATCGGCATCGGAGCCGGACCCGACTGTGATGGCCAGATCCTGGTATTTCATGATCTGTTCTCGCTCTCATTCCGGAAGGCGCCCAAGTTTGTGCGCCCCTTCGGCGATGCGGCCACGCTGATTCGAAGCGGTCTGGAAGAGTTTCGCGCCGCCGTGGAAGCCAGGACCTTCCCCAACGAGAGCGAAAGCTATCACATGCCCGCCGGGGTCTCGCTTGAGCTTGCGGGTGCGGCTGGCTCGCCGGACAAGCGCTAGATGTGAAGGCTCAAGAGGCCGGTGCTCTTCGCTCCATCGCTTTGAAACCCATGCAAGTCCTCAAAACCATCGACGAGATGCGCCGCGCCTGCAAAGCCATACGACGCGAATCGGCAACCCGCACCCTCGGCCTGGTTCCCACCATGGGTGCGCTGCACGAAGGTCATCTGTCGCTGCTGCGCGCGGCGCGGGAGCGCTGCGACCGCGTGGCCGCGACCATCTTCGTCAATCCGCTGCAGTTCGGACCCAACGAGGACTTCTCCCGCTATCCACGAACCTGGGAGCAGGACTGCGCTCTGTTGGCCGCGGAGAGTGTGGACCTGCTCTTTGCGCCCGCAATCGAGGAGATGTATCCCCCCGGCGCCGAAACGTGGGTAGACACCCCTGAGGTCGGCGGCCGCCTTGACGGGGAGTCGCGGCCCGGTCATTTCCGCGGGGTGGCCACTGTCGTGACGAAACTCTTTCATATCGTTCAACCGGATCTGGCTTTTTTTGGCCAGAAGGATGCAGCACAGGTCGCTGTCCTCCGGACCATGGTGCGCGACTTGAACTTTGATCTGCAAATCGTTGTAGAGCAAACAGTTCGGGAAAGTGACGGCTTGGCGCTCAGCTCGCGAAATCGCTATCTCAGCGCGGCAGAACGGCAGCAGGCGCTGGCGCTCTCGCGCGCCCTTCGCCACCTGGAGGCCCAGGTTGCTAACGGAGAGCAGGTTGCTAACGGAGAGCAGGCCGCGGCGCCTTTGCGGGAAGCCCTGCTGCAGGAGCTCAAAGCCGCAGACGGTCTGCGGCTGGATTATGCGGAGATCGTCGACCCGGAGACTCTTCTGCCGGTGAGCGATGTCGCCTCGGGAGCGCTCGTGGCGGTGGCCGGGTACGTGGGCGCCACGCGCTTGATCGACAACGTGGTGCTGGCGCCCGCGGGCGCACGGGCAGCCTCATGAGAGTGCTGCTCGGTATCTGCGGGGGCGTAGCGGCCTACAAGGCGGCGGAGCTGACCCGTGAGCTGCAGCGCCGCGGCGCCGAGGTGCAGGTGGTCATGACTGCGGGCGCCCAGCGGTTTATCACACCGCTGACCCTGGCGGCGTTGAGTGGCCGGCCTGTTCTGGCGTCTCTCTGGGAACCGTCGACCCCCGAGACAGAATCCGACGGGAGCTTCCGCGATAGCGGCGACGACTTCGACATCGAGCACATTCGCGTGGCGCAGGAGATCGATGCGCTAGTCATCGCCCCGGCAACGGCCCACATGATCGCCCACTTGGCCCATGGGCTGGCCGGCGACTTGCTCTCCACCATTTGCCTGGCGACCCGTAAACCTGTGCTTGTCGCCCCGGCGATGAACGTGAATATGTGGCGCCACCCCGCCACCCAGCACAACATCGAGCTGCTGCGGGCGCGTGGGGTTCGCGTGATCGCTCCTTTCAGCGGCCAGCTGGCCTGCGGCATGGTCGGCGAAGGACGCCTCGCCGATCCAGTTGCCATCGCCGACGCGGTACTCGCCGCCGCAGGGGAGTTCACAGAGACCACGGCTACAGCCACGGAAGCTCCGGCGACGGCAGACCTGACCGGCCAAACGATCCTGATCACCGCGGGCGGGACGCGGGAACCCATTGACGCGGTGCGATATATCAGCAACCGTTCCAGCGGAAAGATGGGTTTGGCTCTGGCCGAGGCCGCGCTGGCCCGCGGAGCCCGCGTAATCCTGATCACGGCCGTTGCGGGCGCCGCTCCGTCCCTCGCTTGCACCACCATCTCGGTCAACACGGCCGCCGAGATGCAGCAGGCCGTTCTGGCGCAGCTTCCCTTGGCCTCAATCGTGGTGATGGCGGCAGCGGTCTCCGACTACCGGCTCCGGCAGCCCGCAGCTCAGAAGCTGAAGAAACGCGAAACGCTCACCCTGGAGCTGGTTCGGAACGACGACATCCTGCAGCAGATCGTTCTGCGGCGCGGTCTGGGCACCCTGGTGATCGGTTTCGCGGCGGAGACGGAGAATGTTCTGGAAGAAGGCCGCCGCAAGCTGCGCGAGAAGGGAGTTGACGCCATTGTGGCGAACGATGTCTCGCAGCGTGATTGTGGCTTCGAGGTCGACCGCAATGCGGGCACACTGCTGCTGCATGGACAAGAAACCGTGCTGCCCGCCTCATCCAAACGAGAGATGGCGGATCGGATTCTGGATCACCTTGACTCCATCCGCACGTCCGCTGCGGCGCGTTGAAGATCACTCCGCAACCTTGTTGAGCTACCGTTCTGCCGGCGACTGAACAGAATGAGCGAGCCGGTAGAGGCTCGACGATTGTGCACGGCTTAAAGCAGTATTGCTGTCGTTGCTCCCGATTTGAAGTTTGCGAGCGCCGGTTTTCTAAAGAATAATAGGCGTTGAGACCTGAAGCCTTGGGTACACCTACAGCCATACTTGCTCCAGAGTCAAGACGCCAACAGCCGCTCCAGCTCTTCGTTACCAGTCTCCCGGATGTATGGCGGCTTCTGGTCGTAGTCACTGTACCGAATCCAGTGTGGATGTACGACGAAATACGCTGTCCCTGGCCAGTCGAGGTGCTCCCGACACTCTGGCCAGTGTGCAAAGTAAATATCCTGGAGCCATTTCAGATCGGCTCCCTGGGGCTCCTCGGCAACGCCCTCCAATTGGAGCGTTTGTTCCCCGGACCAGCCGATGACCAGGGAGCACGCTGGTCGTTCAACCAGGTTTGAATACTTGCGCGAGGTTCTCAACGTGTCGAAGATGATCTCCAATCGAGACGTTGAGGCGATTCCGACGAGTGCCGATTGTGGAGTGCCGTTGCTCCCAAGACTCGACACCACACCGAATCGTTGCCGGCCGATGAAGTCACAGAGTGCCGCTCGGTCCATATCCCTCCTGCTGTTCTCGAGAGCAAAAGACGAGAGGTGCATATCCCGTGACGGCAAGCATGCACCCTGCTTCTACACCGGGCGATTCTATTTCGCACTCACTCGAAGCAGAAGCACACCGTGCGAGGGAACCGTTGACGAGTACGCTCCTTTGGCGAACTTCACGTCCTGGTGCGCCCAGACGTCGCGAGCCGTTCTCTCCGGTCCACTGAGCTGAAGATCACTTTCGTTGACGGTCGCGCGAGTCGGCGCCGAGCCAAGATTCACAACACCCACCGCCACACTGCCGTCCGATAGTGGCTTGATCCAGGTTTCCAGATCGCCGTTTTTCGTGGGCGAAGCCTGCTTGCCCAGCGGATCCTGGTCGATCGCGATAACTTCCTTGTTCAGCAAAATAGATTTCGTCGCGTCCGTCATGTTGCGCACGTCGTTCCCAGCGAGCAACGGCGCGGCGACAAGCGCCCAGAGGCTCATGTGCGTGCGGTATTCATCAGTGGTCATATGCCCGTTGCCGACCTCGAGCATATCCGGATCGTTCCAATGGCCGGGGCCCGCAGCGGATGCTGTGGGCACCTGCTTCTCTACGTTGGCTATCATGCTGGACCATTCATCGCGTATGTCCCCTGTCGTGCGCCAGAGATTCCCATCTACCTCCGCGCCCCAGTTCTGGACCGCGCCGTTTCCATACTCGCAAAGGCTGAACACGATGGGTCTGCTCGTTGCGTGCAGTGCATCGCCCATTTTCTGATACACAGGGCGCAGTTGATCGTCTTTGTAAATCATCCCCGCGCTGCACCAGTCATACTTCAGATAATCAATACCCCAACTAGCGTAGGTCTTGGCGTCCTGCTCCTCGTGACCATAGCTGCCGGGGTACCCAGCGCATGTACGCGGCCCGGGCGAAGAGTAGATCCCCAGTTTCAGGCCTTTCGAGTGGACATAATCGGCAAGCGCCTTCATGTCCGGGAACTTGTGGTTGGGGGCTAGATTTCCCTGCGCGTCGCGCACTCCTTGCCAAGTGTCATCGATGTTTACATAGACATACCCGGCGTCCCGCATGCCGCTCGAGACCATCGCGTCCGCCATGGTGCGCACCGTCTGCTCATCGATCTTTCCCGCGAACAGATTCCAGCTGTTCCAGCCCATCGGCGGCGTCTTTGCCAGATTGTTCCGAGGAACATCATGCAAGGGCGGGGGTGCTATGTAGCTGACCGTGGGGAGATCATCCTCGGCCGTTGCAGGTTTGGCCACGACGTTGTGGCGCCCGCGTACTACGGCATGCAACTCGCCATTGACAAGATCACCTGTAAGAAAGGGCCTTTGCTGGCCGTTGGGTCCAAACAGCTGAAAATGGTTGCCGGTTACAGTTCCCTTTACCTCGACGGTGTAGTTCAGGGTCTTGAATGTCCCAGTCAGATCGCTGCCGCTCTGCTTCAGGTCGAGAATAGATATCTGCTTCTCGCCGTTGTCCAACGTTTCGCCGGCAATGGTCCACCTTCCGGCGATGGCTTGTCCGTGCGCCCTGGCTATGGGTACAAACGACGCGATCAGAAGGAATAATGCGATCAGACTCACGCGCTGGCTTGCGCGTATTGCTTTATTGGTCTTAATGGCTTGCATCGATCTTGACTCTCCCCCGGGGTGGAATATGCGATTCGCGTTTTGTCGCTGATTTGGAAACACTCGGACCAGCGGCTCTTTTCAGCCGCAATTGTATGTGATTCGATCTGGATCGTGTCACAGCAACCGAATGCGGAGTGCCGTTGTTCGCCAGACTCGGGCACGATCCAAGTCGTTGCCGGCGCGATCAGGTCACAAAGTTCGGCTCGCCAAATCCATCTCCCGCTGTTCTCGGGAGCGATCTGTTCTCGGGGGCGACAATGCCTGAGCCGCGCCCCCCGTAGATCCGAGGCGCGTTTCGGCTCGTTGCGGAACAACCTCGGAACTCGTCCTTCAGCGACTCACGCAATGGTTTCCAGCCTGCTGCCGTAAGGGCGTTGCGCAAAAAAGAGCCCCGGAAACACCGGGGCTCCTTGCAAGGCGATTGTTATCGATAGGCGGGGTGTTGTCGAGCTAGTAGCTTGTTGAAAAAGCACCTCGGATGTCCGCGAGGCAAGTACGAAACCCG
>CAXUIM010000048.1:0-13161 GCA_964250885.1 uncultured Acidobacteriaceae bacterium
AAACGACGTTGAGGCCGGCGGCTTCGGTCTACACCTAAAGCAAAAATGCTCCAAGGCAGCTACGCTGCTACATCTCGGCGGGGTTGCAGGCCGCCACGCGGCGCCGGCGCACGAGCAAAGATGCGCCAGCTCCAGCAGCGTTGCGTGACAGGCTGAGGTTTCAGTGCTCCGCCTACCGATCCCGGCGCAGCAGCAGGGTCCCGCCGGCGAAGAGAGCGGCTCCCAGGCCACCCAGCAGGAAGATGGCATGGCGGTACGCCGCCTGCACGGCGGGAGGGGCGGCCTGGGTGCTGTCCAGGCATTGCGCACAGCCCTGACCGAAGGCTGGGACGGCCGCGAAGCTCAAAACCAGGATCAACAGCGGCAGGGCGATCGACCAGAGCCCCGGGCGGCGCTCGATTCGCCGCGACTCTCGCATGGACATCTGCGCCCGCCTCACTGACCGAACTCCAGCAACATGAACAGAAAAACCCACAGAACGCCCATCACGTGCCAGTACCAGACGGTGGAATCCACCAGCACCTGGCGTGTGGCGATGGAGCGGCTGCGCTGCAGGACCGCGAGCGCCACAACGATGGCCGTAATCCCAACAAACAGATGGATCGCGTGGGTCACCGTGATCAGGTAGAAGAAGTGGCTGCTGGGGTTGGAGCGGAAGAAGACGTGCTGCCGCGCGAGCTGGTCCCAGGCCGCCCACTGGCCGGCCAGGAACAGTCCACCGAAGAGCAGCGTGAGAGAGAGCCATCGCGTAGCGCGCCGGGAGATCGGACGGCCGAAGCCGAACCACTCGTCCATGACATCGGATTCGCGGAACATGCTGCGGCGTGCGATCTCCGCGGTCAAGGAGCTGAGGACGAGAACGCCGGTATTGATCCAGAGGATGGACGGGATGGCCGTGGGCAGCCACTCATTGATGTAGTGGCTGTAGCTGTCGAAGTGGCCACTCGCCTTGGTCACGAAAAAGACGCTGATCAGCGCGACGAAGAACATCATGTCGCCGCCCAGGGCGAAGAACAGGCCGACGCGCGCCTGGGAGAGCCGCTCTCGAGGCCCGCGGCGGCCCTGCGGCCGCTGATTCCAGTTGTCGCCGTCACCGTTACCGCCGGTGCGTTTGTCGGTGGGTGGCCGGCGTCCAGAGCCGTTGTCGCCTTCACCTGTGTGATGGCGGCGGTCGATATCGGGCGGTGTGAATGTGGTGGGCATGGCGTCCGAGAGAACCCCGTCTGTGACAGCTTACTCCGGTTCTGTGGGGAACGCTTGCTCGGGATTCCACTGCGCTAAAAACTGCTGCCCGGAGGCGCTGTAAAGGCAGGGCTCGCGATACACCACTGGCCGGCTGGAACTCTGATCCCCGGTGTGAGGCCCGGCAGCGGCTCCGGGCGCCCACTCCAGGGTGGTCGCCTGCCAGGGATTGTTCTCAACCTCTCTGGGACGGCGCACAGCCCAGATCAAGTTCAGGACCAGATTCAGCAGGAAAGGAATTTGCGCGGCGGCAAGAAAGAGGGCGCCGAAGGTGATATGGCGCTGCAGGGGCAGCGTGGACTGCAGCAGAGCCGTGCCGGGAAGGGCTGTGCCGTGGAGGGCTGGCCCCAGCTGCGCGTAATGCCGCGGCTCCCCGGCAAGGCCGCTGAAGTGCATCGGCAGAAAGGTGGAATAGGCGCCCACGATGGTGCCCCAGAAGTGAACTTGGCCCAGCGGCTCCGACAGGCGGCGGCCGATCAGCAGCGGAGCCCAGTAGTAGAGCGCGCAGAAGATGCCGAAGACACCGGCCATGGCCATGATCAGGTGAAAATGCGCCACCACGAAGAAGGTGTTGTGCAGGTACTCGTCCAGTATGGGTTGGGCGAGGATGGGTCCGCTCAGGCCGCCCGTGATGAACAGCGAGACAAAGCCGAGCGCGAAAAGCATCGCGGTCGTGAGCTGGGGCCGCGAGCGCCAGACCGTCGCCAGCCAGCTCAGCACCTTGGCCGCGGCGGGAATGGCGATCGCCAGGGAAGAGACGCTGAACACGGTTCCGGCGAAGGGATTCAGGCCGGCCACAAACATATGGTGGCCCCACACCAGGATGCCGAGAAAGCCGATCAGCAGCGTCGTCGCGATCATCAGGCGATAGGCGAAGACGGGCCGGCGGGCGAAGTTGGCCAGCACCATCGACGTGAGTCCCATGCCCGGCAATATGGCGATGTAGACCTCCGGATGGCCGAAGAACCAGAACAGGTGCAGCCACAGCAGCGGAGAACCGTCCCCGCGGTGCTGCAGGAGCACGCCGTTGACGAGCTCCTGCGAGGGCAGGAAGAAGCCGCTGTGCAGATGGCGATCGCAGAAGAGCAGCAGCAGAGCCGCGAGCAGGACAGAGAAGGCCAGAACGCTGAGCAGAGCCGCCGTGAACCATCCCCAGACGGTGAGCGGAAGCCGCTGCCAGCTCATGCCCTCGCAGCGCCGCTTGACGATGGTGGTCAGCGTGTTGACCGAGCTGAGGGTCGATGCGATGGAGAAGAGCGCAATGCTGGCCAGCCAGCAGTCCATGCCCGCGCCTTGACCGGGACCGGCGAGCGCGGTTTCGGAGAGTGGCGGATACGCCGTCCAGCCGGAGATGGGAGAACCGCCGGGAACGAAGAAGGCCGCCAGCAGGGTGACCAGGGCCGCAGCCGTAAGCCACAGGCTGGCTGCGTTCAGCCGCGGAAACGACATTCTGCCGGCGCCGATCTGCGCGGGCAGGATGAGATTGCCGAAGCCTGACTGGGGTGCGAGCGTGAGCACGAAGAAGAGCATCAGCGTGCCGTGCATCGTAACCAGCGCCAGATACTCTTCGGGGAGAATAGGACCGTGCAGCGGCAGCGCCCAGTCGGGCCAGGCGAGATGAATGCGCATGGCGAGCGAGAGCAGAGTTCCGATTGAAACCGCGATGACGGAGATCGCCAGATAGCCGAAGCCGATGTTGCGGTGGTGCGTGGAAAAGATGACGCGCGCCAGCCGCGCCAGCCGGCCACGTGCGGGGATGGGAAGAGCCGGTGTACTCATCGCGCCACTCCCGCGGCGGTGGCAGAGAGCCTGGCCGCATTCAAGTTGGACGAAGTTTCGGGCGACTGTTGCAGGGTCGTCTCCGCTTGCTTCCGCGCCGCCTCGCGGGCGTGCAGCCATGCCGCGAATTCCGCCGGGGGCAGCACGCGCAGCGCCGCCTGCATGCGGTAGTGGCCAAGCCCGCAAAGCTGTGTGCAGAGAATAGCGTAGGCGCCGGGAACCTGAGGCGTGAAGTGGACATGCTGCGTCTGCCCCGGCACCGCATTCTGCTTGACCCGCATCTCGGGAACCGCAAAGCCGTGGATGACGTCCTGCGCGCGCAGGGTCAGGTCGACCTCGCGTCCAGCGGGCAACACCAGTTGGCTGCTTACGATGTCGTCCTTGCCATGGCGGTCGTGCGGGTCGAGGCCGAGCGGATTGCCTTCGCCCGGGGCGACCAGCGAAAGTCTGGTGGCGCCGAACGTTTCATCCTCGCCGGGATAGCGGAAGTACCAGGCGAACTGAACACCGGTGACCTCGACCTGCATGGCCGTTGGATCCGCTCCGACGTAGCGCTGCGCCGCCCAAAGCCGCTGGGCCCGAAAGCCCAGCCAGGCGAAGAGCAGAGTGAGCGCCGCCAGCGGGAGATACTCCAGCAGCGCCCGGTTGCGCGGGCGCAGGGTGCGCCGCCGGGTGTACATGCCGGCCAGCAGAAGCAGGTGCGCCAGCGTCAGCAGCGCCAGCGCGATCCAGAGGTTCAGCAGCAGGTGCGCATCGAAGGACGGACCGTGCCGCGCCGCATCGAGAGGTAGATTCCAGAAGCTGCTGCCCGGCGGAGTCGCCTGCGATGCGGTCATGCAGTAATTCTAGAGCGCGATCGAGCACTCGTACTCGAGTAGAGAGAGCAAGCTCAGGCCTGGAGAGCACCGCGCCAGCCTGTGCCGCCGCCGCGCGACCTTTTCAGGGGTGCCCGGCCGTGCGGCGCGCCATCGCGATTTCGTCGCCGACTATGTCCAGAAACAGCTGATGGACGCGCAGATCGTCGGTCAATTCCGGATGGAAGGTCGCGGCCAGCAGCCGGCCTTGCCGTACCAGCGTCGGATCCCCGTCGCGGGTCGCCAGCGTCTGAACCCCGGGGCCGGCGCGGCGGATTCGAGGGGCCCGTATGAAGACCATCTCCAGAGGGCCGCCGCCCAGCATGGTCTCCGAGGTGAGAATGGCGGAGTCGTTCTGGCGGCCGTAGGCGTTGCGCTCCACCGCAACATCCAGCACGCCGAAGGAGCGCTGCGCCGGATTCCCGACCTCCCGGGCCAGCAGGATGCAACCCGCGCAGGTGCCGAAGACCGGCTTGGATCGGACGAACGAGTCCAACACCTCGTAAAAGCCGGCGCGCTCCAGATGCTTGAGAAACGTGGTCGACTCCCCGCCGGGAAGGACGAGGCCGTCGAGCCCGTCCAGCTGCTCGGGCCGGCGCACCAGCAGGGCGTTGGCTCCGAGCTCGGCCAGTCTCCGGGCGTGAACCTCGAAGGCGCCCTGCAGCGCGAGAACTCCCACACGAGGAGAGGCGGGATTTGAAGAGACGGACACGGGCGGGTCTGTGCTCACAATGCGGTTTGCCTGCGGGGCAGGATTCCGCGGGGCGGGATCAGAACAGGCGGAACTTCAAGCAGGCTGGGCTGAATAACGGAGTCTCCGCCACCCCCAATGGCGGGATGCCAGGTCAGGGAAGTGAAAGGCAACCACTACAGTTCGCAACGCGACCACTACGGTTCGCAACGACCACCGGTTCACAACGACCACCACGGTTCGCAATGCTACCGCCTGGGGGTCTGAACCACTACCATCCGCGGGTCTGCATCAGGTTCTTCTCTTCGATAGAGGCCGCCGCCAGGCCCTTCATGCTGCCGATCACCGCCTCCGAGGCCTCGGCGACGATCTTGGCATTGTCGAAGTGGGTGGTGGCCAGCACGATGGCCCGGGCGCGCGAGATGGCCTCATCGCGCTCTTCCGGATTGCGCGCCGAGCCCACATCCTCGCGGGTGCAGAGACCGACTTCGGCCTCTTTCCGGGTCCAGGCGCTGACGTCGAGCGGCGTTGCTCCGCCCTTCATGAAGATTCCTGAGCCGACGAAGACAGTCTCGGCGCCCAGCTGCATCATCAGCGACGCATCGGCGGGTGTGGCGATACCGCCGGCGGAGAAGTTGGGTACCGGCAACTTGCCGGACTTTGCCACCAGGCGCACCAGTTCGTAAGGCGCGCCATGAAGCTTGGCCGCGTTGTAGAGTTCTTCATCGCCCAGCACTGTAAGCGCTTTGATCTCGCGCGTGATCTGGCGCATGTGCTGCACGGCGTGCACCACGTCGCCGGTCCCCGGCTCTCCCTTGGTCCGAATCATCGCCGCGCCCTCGGCGATGCGTCGCAGGGCTTCGCCAAGATTGCGGGCGCCGCAGACGAACGGGGTTGTGAACGCGTGCTTGTCGATGTGATAGGTCTCGTCCGCCGGAGTCAGGACCTCGCTCTCATCGATGAAGTCCACACCCAGGCTCTCCAGAACCTGGGCTTCGGCGAAGTGACCGATACGTGCCTTGGCCATTACCGGGACAGTGACCGCGGCCATGATCTGGCGGATCAGTTTGGGGTCCGCCATGCGGGCGACTCCGCCCTCGGCTCGGATGATGGCCGGGACCCGCTCCAGAGCCATGACGGCGACCGCGCCGGCCTGCTCGGCGATCTCCGCCTGGGCCACGCTCATCACGTCCATGATGACGCCGCCCTTGAGCATCTCCGCCAGGCCGGTCTTCAAGCGCAGGCCGGCTCCATTGCCGTTGTGTGTGCCATTTTGTTTGTTTTCGTTCGCCATGATTACTCCTTCACGGCACGGAGAGTGGAAGGGCCGCGCCCAAAAGTATAAGTCTAGCAGTTTGATGCTCCGCTCGCGCGCCCGAGAAGCGTGAGAGCCTGTTCTACTGTTGCCGCAGCCGGCTGTGTTCCAGCCGGCAGCCAGCAATCCGAAGCCTCGGGTCAGACTTCAGGACGAGGCGGGTAAGGCGGCCGCGGACGGGGCTTCGGGATTCGCGGGACTGGCCGGGCGAAGCGGAGACTGCGGTCTGTGGGCCAGCGCGATCAGCCAGTCCTGCGCGCTGAGGGCGGCTCCCTTGCCGTACCCGGCAGCCTCTTTGGCTCCCGTCCCGGCGCGGCCCGCGCGCGTGTAGAGACCGTCCGGGCCCAGCACCCGCGCCTTCACGTCATCGCGCAGATAGGCTTCCAGGATTTCGTCGCGCAGCCGCCCCTTTGCGGCCTGGTCGGCAACCGGGAAGACCACCTCGCAGCGTTCGTACAGGTTGCGTGGCATCCAGTCCGCACTGCCGGCATAGACTTCGGCGGCGCTTTCCTCGGAGCCGCCGTTCGCGAACCAGAAGATGCGGCTGTGCTCCAGGAAGCGGCCCACAATGGAGCGTACGCAAATCCGTTCGCTGAGACCCGGCACTCCGGGCCGCAGAGCGCACATGCCGCGCACGATCAGGTCAATATCCACACCCGCCTGCGACGCCGTGTACAGCGCCTCGATGGTCTTGAAATCCAGCAGAGCATTCATCTTGGCGATAATCCGCGCCGGGCGGCCTTGACGGGCGTGTTCGGTCTCGCGCGCGATCAGATCCAGCACATCAGAGGCGAGGGTCACGGGCGCGACCGAAAGCGGCCGATAGGCTTCGGCGTCCGCCTCCCACCCCGCGGTCAGGTAACGAAAGACCCGCAGTACGGCTTCGGTGAGCTCCGGCCGAGCGGTCAACAGGCTGATGTCGGTGTAGAAGCGCGCTGTAACCGGGTTGTAGTTGCCCGTGCCCAGATGCGCATAGCTGCGCACTACGCCGTCCGAGCCCCGGCGCACGATCAGCGCCAGCTTGCAGTGTGTCTTGAGGCCCAGGATGCCGTGAAAGACCTGCACCCCGGCGTCCTCCAGCTCGCGGGCCCAGCGGATGTTCGAAGCTTCATCGAACCGCGCCATCAGCTCGACCACGACCGTCACGTCCTTACTCTGGGCGGCTTCTTTGAGCGCGCCGAAGATAGGAGAGTCGGCGCTGGTGCGATACAGCGTCTGCTTGATCGAGATCACCTGGGGATCGGTCGCTCCGGCCTCGATGAACTCCTCCACGGTGTTGTAGCTGTCGAACGGATGATGCAGCAGCAGGTCGTGCTTGCGCAGCTGACTGAAGATGTTGCTCGCTTTTTCCAGCTTGAGACGCCGGCCGTGAAACTCGGGGAACTTCAGATCCGGGTCCTTGATTTTGCCGTAGAGATCCATAAGGCGCGTGAGGTTCACCGGCGCCTTGGTGCGAAAGACCTGCCAGCGGTCCAGCTCGAAGTTGATGCGCAGCCGCTGCGTGATGTCCTCATCGGCCGCGGCATCGATCTCCATGCGCACGACATCGCCTTTGCGCCGGTTGTGCAGCTCCTCGGCCACACTCTCCAGGATCGACCGGCTCTCCTCTTCCTGCATATACAGGTTGCTGTTGCGGGTGACGCGAAAGGCCGTGCAGCTCAGGATTTTGTAGCCGCGAAACATGGGCTCGATGTGGGCCAGGATTAGTTCATCCAGGAAAAGGAAGTCGCGCCGGCCGTGGCGCTCCGGCAGCGCGATGACGCCGGGCAGTGAGCGCGGGATCGTCACTACGCCCAGCGCCGCCGGCCCACGGGGCCCAGGCCGGGCCGACCGCTTGTGCCGCAGCAACAACGCCAGGCAGAGCGCCTTGTTGAGCACCCGCGGAAACGGATGAGACGGGTCCAGCGTGACCGGCGTCAGCAATGGATCCACCTGCTCATGGAAGAACTTGCTGGCGAAGGCGCGGTCCTGCCCGCGCATCTGCTTCCAGCTCAGGATGCGGATGCCCGCCGCCCCGAGCGCCGGAACCAGGTGCTTGTTCCAGCAGGTGGCCTGGTCGCGGGTAAACTGCCGCAGCGACCGACGGATCTTCTGCATGCGCTGTTCCTGGGTCAGACCACCTTCGTCGATCCGCTGTGGAACGCCCAGCTGTTCTTCTATGCGCTGCAGCACGCCGGCCACGCGAATTTCCACGAACTCATCCAGGTTGCTGGCTGCGATGGCGAGAAACTTGACACGTTCGAGCAGCGGATTGGTTGCATCCTCCGCCTCTTCGAGCACGCGGCCATTGAACAGCAACCAGCTCTCATCGCGATTGATGAAGCGGCCTTCAGGGTGTGCGTGCTCCGGCCCGGATACACGGGACTGAGTCACGGGTTTTGCGGTAGGCTGGTGCGGCTTCAGGCCAGCGGAGTTCGCCGTGCGGCGCGCCGAACCTGCCTCTTGCGCGGCGGCTGCACTGGACTTCGACGCCGGGGCACCCGCCTTGCCCGCAGGTTCGGCCTTGTTGGCGCCGCGGGGGCCGGTGCGTAGCGCAGGGCTGGACTTGCCGCTCGGCTGAAGTTTGCCGCTCGGCTGAATTGTCGAGGCAGCCTTCGCGCCGTTGGCGCTCGGCTGGTAGGTCTTGGAAGCGGCCTTCGCGCCGCTGGCGCTCGGCTGGTGGCCACGGGCTTGCGGCCGTTTGCCGGGACGGACGGTGTCGGATCTCGTGCCGGCCTTTGCGGTGCGCGTTTTCGCCGTCATGGTTCTAAGAGACTAAATCAGGCCTGTGAAACCAGTGCGAACGGAAGCGTCTTCCATTGGCGCTGGTCTCAACCTTCGCTGGGCGCATCCAATGCACAGCAAACACTTGAACGGAGATCGAACGATGAAAAAGCTGGCCCTCGCCACTCTTGCCGTATCCACCCTGCTGGCCTTACCCGCGGCCCAGGCGAAGTCGCTTCAGACCGTTGGCCAGGACATGAAAAATGCGGGCCATAACACCGCGGACGCCAGCAAGAAGGTGGGCCATACCACTGCTCGGGACACCAAGACCGGCTACCATAAGACGACCCACGCGACGAAGACCGGGTACCACAAGACAACCAACGCCACGAAGACCGGCTACCACAAGACGGTTAATGGAACCAACCACGCAGTAAATAAAGCGGACGGCCATCCTCAGTGACGTCCTGGCGTCGTACGCATGCAGGCGCGGCTTCAGCCTCCATAAACCGCGTAGCGGGTTTGAAGTACGCACGATAGCGGGTGGAGCGCTGAAGCTGGTGTACACGGCCGAACTCAGCAACCCGGTCCCGAAAGTCAGAGCGGCGGACGCGTCATCCGCGCCTGGGGCAACGCTGGACGGAGGCGAGGGGAACGCCGGCTCCTGGAAAGCAGTCACCGTGGCCGCCGGTGCCGATGTATTTCGCCCCACTTCAGCGGGTCGCATTTTGCCGTGCACGTTTCACCGGGCAAGGAAGGCCCCGACCCGCTCCGACACAGCGGGTGCATCGCACTGCAGGATCAGGTGAGCACAGGAGCCGGGCGAGATGTACGTCTCAGCCCCGACGGCGCGGGCCCAGTCCAAGGCAGGCTGCGGGGTCACCATGCGGTCTTCCGCCGCGACGATGACCAGGTATTGGATTGCGCTGCCTTGCGTCACCTCCGCGACCGATCGGCCATGCAGGACATCGTGTTGCAGGATGGCCTTCAACTGCCACACGCGGTCGTTCGCGTCCTGGCGCTGCGGCTTGTCTATCGAGGCGAGCCACCGCGGGAACTGATTGCGTGCAACCTGCGCATTGCGGAACCCCGGCGCAGAGACCAGCAGGGTTCCAATCTCGTTGGCCAGGCTAAGTTGTGGCTCCGTGGTGTAGTGGCCCTGGTGGTACTCCGGATCGGAGTCGATCGCGTTGATGACGATCTGCTTGGAGAGCAGATCAAACGCGGTGGCGCGGGGCGATCCTACAATGGGAATGGCCCGATCAAGGAAGCCCGGGTATAGCGCGGCCCAGGCGAAGACCTGATGTCCTCCCATGGACAACCCGATGGCGGCGTGGATATGGTGCAGACCCAGGGTCCCGGTCAGCACGCGGTACTGCGCCCGCACCATGTCTTCCATGTTGAAGACCGGAAAGTCCGTTCCGGACTGCCGCGGGCTGTTGGATGGGGACGAGGAGATGCCGTCGCCAAAGGCGTCAAAAGCGATCCCGTAGAACCGGGATGTATCCACGAGCCGCTGGGGTCCTGGGGTTGACCCAAACAGAGGGACCAGATCGTCGCTGCGTCCGTTGAGCCAGGTTGGCATGATGACGACGTTCGTCTTCTGCGCGTTGAGCGTGCCGAAGGTCCGATACCCGATCCTGCAGTCCTGGATGACCTGACCGCTGGCCAGCGGGCAGGTACCGAGGTGCGCGACCTGCTGCTCCCCCTGCTGCGCGGCAGCGGCCGTTGCGATTACGACCGCGGCCAGAGTGAGCGCCAGCCTAAGGCATGATCTCCACATTGATGCAACTCCTCAAGAACTTTGACGGCCCATTCAAGCATGTTCCGCTCGCAGTAATGCGGTGTGAACGATTGTAAGCACGCGGTCCGATAATTGCCGGTTATTCACTCAGGAGTTCACGAAGTAGGTCTGTAGCGCTACTGCTGCTTTTGGTTCAGGATGGCCGCCGGCTGCAGAGAGGGTTGCGAGACCTAGATGCAGCCCTGTTTGAGACTGTTCACGGATAACGCTTTCAGCTGCGCCATCCAGGCTTGACGCCGGAGACACGGATCAGATGCGTCCTCCTGATGCCACCCGGGAGTAAGTCAACATCCGTTGGCGGCAGCAAACAGGAGTAGCCCTGCCATCCAGGGGGAACCACCCGCCCTATCGATCGAACACCGCCTGGTCGTGATGCAGCGGCACGTCTACTAGCCGCGACGCGAACTCTCCGCTGTTGCGGTCCGCCCTGACTCTTTCTAAGCTGGCTGATCCATCGCGAGAAGGCCCTGGCGGTCGGTGCTTCGGCAAGTTCGTAACACCTTGTTTTTTGACAGCCGCAGCGAGTCTCACCGGTCTGAAACGTATGCTGTTCCTATGCCCAAGTGCCTCTTCGCCGCTTTCACCTTGCTGCTGCTCTGGTCGCCCGCTGTGCCGCAGACTCCGGCTCTGCCGCTCTCCTACGATTGCTTCCACACTCAGCATCCCATCGTGATTGACGGTACACTCGACGATCCGGCGTGGCGCGAGGCGCCGTGGACATCGGACTTCGTGGACATTGAAGGCGACGCTCGCCCCCGGCCACGCTTTCGCACCCGCGTCAAGATGCTCTGGGATGAAAACTACCTATACATTGCAGCCGAGCTCGAAGAGCCGGATGTGAAGGCCACCCTGCTGCAGCATGACTCCGTAATCTTCCACGATAACGACTTCGAAGTCTTCGTGAAGCCGCTGCCCCGGACCCCAAGCTATTTCGAGTTCGAGATGAATGCGCTGAACACCGGCTGGGATCTCTTCCTGGCCAAGCCTTACAAGATGGGCGGTCATGCGGATAACTCCTGGGATGCCACTGGAATGAAGACAGCGGTCCACATCGAGGGCACTCTGAATCAATCTTCCGATCGAGACCGTGGCTGGACACTCGAGATTGCCTATCCCTGGCGCTCGTTCCTCTCGCGGCAGCCGGCGCCGCAGCCGCATGCCGGTAGCGTGTGGCGCATCAATTTCAGCCGCGTGGAGTGGAAAGCGGGGCAGCCCAAGGAGGACAACTGGGTGTGGTCGCCGCAGGGAATTGTGGATATGCACGTCCCGGAAAAATGGGGCTACCTGCGCTTCCGCGGGAACCCAGGGGCGCCCTCCTGATCCGCGTCGCGGGCCTTAGTCTAGTGCGTATCTCCTGCAGGTGAACCCTGGCCTTGCCCAAGCGAGAAGACCGCGAACTCACGGATGCGCGCCGGTCCGGCGCTGGTCACGATATTCAGACGCACGCGCTGCGTCGTAACCGGTGGGAAGCGATCGATCTTCTTGTGGCCGATCGCGTAACTGGCTGCCACGCTCTTCCACGCTCCGCCAATCCAGGCATCGATGCTGTACTGCTGCACCTGCTGACCTTCGACCAGCCATTCCATGGTCTGCGCGTGATCGAAGGTGATGGCCGCCGGCAGGCGCACCTCGAGACTGGCGCTATGCGACCCTTCAGGAGCGCTCCAGAAAGTATCCGGTTCGCCATCCAGAGCCTTGGCGACATTCGCGTTCACCGGCAAGTGGGTAGCGAGCAGGTTATTGGAGTAACGCTCCCGGATGGCGGCTCCCAGCTCATGCAGCCGGGCCACGTCCGCATCGGGTAGCAATCCCCGATTATCGGGCGCTACACCCAGCATCCATTGGCCTCCGTGGCCCACCGCGTTTTCGTAGCTATCCAGCAATTCGTTCAGGCTCTTGAGCGAGGCTTCATCGTGCGGGTGCCAGAACCAGTGCAGCTTGCGCAGTGGCGTATCCACCTCGATCGGGCGCCAGCGCAGATAGCCGTTCCGGTCGATCACATTCCAGTTCTGATATTCGATCCGGCCCGACTCGTCGCCCGCCCAGCGCGCATCTCCATACTGGTACAGGCCAGTGTCCGCAAAGACAATTGTGTTGGGCTGGTAGGTGCGCAGGGTGTCGATGATCTTCGCAAAGTCGTAGGTGCGCCCGGTGCTGCCCGCTCCGTCGAGCCAGAACTCCACCAGATCGCCATAGCCGGAGGCGAGTTCGGTAAGCTCCGCGTTGTAATACGTATCGTAGGCGGCCGGGTCCTTGTACTTCGGTTCGTGGCGATCCCAGGGCGAGAGATAGATGCCGAACTTCAGACCATTGGCGCGGGCCGCCTCCGCAACCTCGCGCACCATGTCTCCCTTACCGTTCTTCCAGGGGCTCTGCCGGATGCTGTAGTCGGTCTGGGCCGTGGGCCAGAGGCAGAAGCCATCGTGGTGCTTGGCCACCAGCACGACATAGCGGGCCCCGGAAGCCTTGATGGCTTTCATCCATTGGTCCGGGTTGAACTGGGTCGGGTTGAAGATCTTCGGGTCGGCTGTTCCATCGCCCCACTCGCGGTTGAGGAAGGTGTTGGCGCCGAAGTGGAGGATAACCCCGAATTCGAGGTCCTGCCACTCACTCTGTTGGGGCGTCGGCTTCAGGTCGACGGCGTTCTGCGCCCAGCCCGGAGGCATGGCGCCGCACAACAACGCGAGCACAAGGCCGCATATACCGAGACGGCGAGTGAAGCGGCAAATCAGGCGGTCAATGAAGCGGCAAATCAGGCGCTCAATGAAGCGGC
>CAXUIM010000048.1:13261-18115 GCA_964250885.1 uncultured Acidobacteriaceae bacterium
TCAATGAAGCGGCAAATCAGGCGCTCAATGAAGCGGCGCCGCAGCGAATCCTCTTTCATGCCAGATGCCTCCCTTTACTTTGCGGATTCCGTGCTCGCGGACTTCAGGCCAGGCAAGCCGGCCAGCGTGCGCGCGCGCCAGATCGCGCCCTCGATTGGATCAACTACTCCCTCCATCGCAGCGACGCCGGGAAACTCCCGCTGCACCGCGGAGAGGAGCGCTGTCCGCACCGGCAACACGCGCTGCATGATGCTTCCGGCAAAAGCCAGTCTGGGCTGGAAGCTGGGGTCTGCGGAAAGGGTCTGCAGACGGCGAATTATCAACCGCACCAGGTAGCCCAGATCTTCCCCCTGGCGCTCGAGGACCGCCGCCGCCACCTCATCCTTCTGTTCCGCACACCGCAGCACAACATGGGTCAGGCCCGAGAAGTCCGGCGCCGGGGTGGCATTGGCAAACTCGATCAGCAGATCCAGGGAGCTGAGCTTCCAGTGATCCAGGATCGCATCGAGCAACCGGGTGGGGCGTCCCTCATCCCGGGCGAGAAAGCTGGCCCGCAGCGCCTCCAGGCCGATGCGATGACCGGAGCCTTGATCGCTGAGCGCGGGACCATAGCCGCCGGTGTTGAGGAGAACGCCCCGCGGGGAGCGGCCGGCCACGTTCGATCCGGTGCCGGCCAGGACAAGCACTCCCGAGCCGCCCGGGAACGCCGCGTCGAGCGCAATCTCGACATCGCCCACCAGCAGAAGCTTTCCCCCAACACGAGAGGAAAACTCCGACCGCAGCCAGTCCGTGACCAGCGGCACGGTCTCCCCGGCCGTACCGATGCAGGTGCTGCAGATCTCGTGCATTGCGACGCCGCTCTGTGCGTACAGCCGGCTGAGCGCCGATTCGAGATGGACCACGGCGGTTGCGGCGTCCGTTCGCATTCGCTTGATGGTGCCGGTACGCACCCGGGCCAGGATCCGGCTCTCGTCGGCCAGCGCGTAGTCTGTCTTGGTTCCGCCGGCATCGACTGCCAGGAAGTACGCCATGCTTCTCCCTAGAGCAAATTACTGTTGCTGTGAAGCGGATGACTTCGTGCGGTGCCGGTTTTGCAGGGGAAACCGACCATGGGGGAACCGGCCATAAGAGCTTTGACTCGCTCTACAGCTGCAGGAGATTTGCTCCTACTCGGCCAACACGGCTTTGCTCAGATTGCGCGGATGATCGACGTCGATTCCATTGTGAACCGCCATGAAATAGGAGAGAAGCTGCAGAGGAATGATCTCACTGATGGCGAGGAGAGCTTCGCGGGTCGGCTCCACAAAGATCGTATGCGTGGCCAGTTCCGCAACGGTGTCATCTCCCGTGTTCGCCAGGGCCAGGATGTTGGCGCCCTGGTGGCGCTCGTCGCGCATTAATTGCACGACCTTGCTGTACCGCTCCACGGACTCCGGGTCGGAACGGTCCACCGTCGCGAGCATTACCAGCGGCGTGGAATCGCTGACCAAGGCGTTCGGGCCATGCTTCAACTCTCCGCTGGGATACCCTTCCGCATGCAGGTAAGCGGACTCCTTCAACTTCAGGGCGCCTTCACGGGCGACGGGGTAGTGGACGCCCCGGCCCAGGAACAGAAACGTCTGCGCCGCATCGTAACGGCCCGCAATGTCGCGAACCGTGTTCTCCCACGCATCCAGCTGCCGGGCAATCAGCCCGGGTAGTTCCGCCGCCTCTGCCAGCAGTGCTTCCACGGCGTTTTCTGTCATGGTTCCGCGCGTTTGCGCGGCCAGCAACGACAGCAGATACAGGTTGAGCAATTGGGCGGTGAAGCTCTTGGTAGCCGGAACCGCCCGTTCGCGCCCGGCTTCGGTGGGAAACGAAACCGCGGCTTCGCGCGCCATGGTCGACGCGGCGACGTTCGTAATGGCCAAGGTGTTGTGCCCGGTTCGATTTGCCTTGCGCAACGCGGCCAGCGTGTCGGCCGTTTCCCCCGATTGCGAGATAACCAGAACCGATGCATTCTGCAGACCCTGTTCAGACCGGTAGATGTATTCGCTCGCATACTCGACATCGACGGGAATGCCGCTGTGGTCCTCGATGAAGAGCTCCGCCACCTGCCCGGCGTGCCGGCTGGATCCGCTGGCTGCGATTACGATGGCTCGAGCGTTCTCCAGCCAGCGCCGCAGGGGAGCGCATATTCCGGTGCGGAAGCTCGTTCCGTCAACGCTTTGCGCCAGGGTCGCCGCCAAGGTTGCGGGCTGCTCGAAGATCTCCCGCAACATCCAGTGCGGGAATCTGGGTTTGGCCGGTAGTACGGACATGATCCCTCCGAAATGATCGCTGCAGCCCGATTTGATCATTGTATTGGTAACATGGTGTTTCGGAAGGTTTTGAATTCTTCCGAAATGTTTGGTGCTCGTTAGAGTAAGCCGCAAAAATGTCAAACAAGATAGAGATCCGTGCGGACCGCATCATGAAAGCTCTTCTCCGGGTCGGCGAGATCTCTGTCCTGGAGTTGGTGGAGCAGGTGGGAATCTCGGCGCCCAGCATCCGCCGCGATCTGGCCCGTCTGGAAAAGCGCGGTCTGGTGCTGCGTACGCATGGGGGAGTCCGGCTGGTCGAGCCTCTTCTCTACGAACCCTTTCGTCACGATACCTCTTTCCAGGCCCGCGAGACCCGCTTTGCGGATGAGAAACGCCGCATCGGGCTGGCTGCGGCGGAACTGATCTGCGAAAGCGAAGTAGTCGGTCTTCTGGCGGGAACCACCACGACCCAGATCGGCCGGTCGCTGCGTCATCGCCGCGGCATTTCGGTGGTCACCAACGCCATCAACATCGGCATGGAACTCTGCAACCAGCCTGCGATCAAGACGACCTTGACAGGAGGAACCGTGGCCTGGGCGTGGGCCTTCGCGCTGGCGGGAAAGGCGGCGATCAACTGCCTGCGCGAGATCTATCTCGATAAGGCGTTCATCAGCGTCACGGGCTTCGATCTCAGCCGCGGCATCACAACCCTGGAGCCGGAAGAGGCCACCGTTGCATTGACCATGATCGAGCAGGCAAAGCAGGTGATTGTGGTCGCCGACTCCAGCAAGATCCAGCGCGTGAGCCCCGCCCTGATCTGCGATATCGCCGCGATTCACGTCCTGGTAACCGACACCGGCCTCCCCGACCCACTGTATGACGAGATCAGTGCCAGGGGGATCCAGGTGCTGCGGGTCTGAATTCTTGCGGTGTGCTGGTCGCTCGGCTTCAAAAGCACATCTCCCGCGGGTGTTGAGCGCAATTTCAAGGGCTGAACTCCACTTTTCCTGATAAAGTGGCCCGCGTATGCAAATTCTACTTAGGAATCCACTTGCCGAGGCCAATCGTCTTTGAACTCTGTGCTGACTCACTGCGGTCCTGTTTGACTGCAGGCAGCGCGGGCGCTCACCGGATCGAGCTCTGTACTGCATTGCAGGTGGGGGGTCTCACACCGGATGAGGCGTTGATTGCCTCTGCCTGCCGTGACAGCGGGCTGCCGGTGCACGTTCTGGTACGGCCTTCGGCGCGGACCTTCCAGTTTTCCGCGGAGCTGTTCGCTTCCATGATGGAGACGGTTGCGGTTGTCCGTTCTCTCGGGGCGGCGGGAATCGTGTTGGGAGTCCTGCGCGCGGACGGAACGGTGGACGTAGAGCATACGCGCGAACTGGTGGAGCGGGCCGCGCCGCTGCCGCTGACCTTCCATCGCGCCTTCGATCACACGCCCGATCTGGAACAGGCGCTGGAGGATGTGATTGCGTGCGGCTGCGCTCGCGTGCTCACCTCTGGAGGTGCGGCGAGCGCCGCGGCCGGTGCGGCTCGGCTCGGCGAGTTGGTCACCCAATCCGCCGGGCGGATCGACGTGGCCGTTGCCGGCGAGCTCCGCTTGGAAAATGCGTCTGACGTGGCTCGCACGTCCGGAGCGACTCACTTCCACGCCTCACTGAAGCAGAGCCAGGACGAAGTTATCGATCAAAGCGCGTTGCGGCAGCGGATCCAGGACATCATCTGCAGGCTGTCCTCGGCCTGATCTCGCCCGCTCCACAGCTTCAGGTACTTTGCTCTACTTGCCAGGTTTGTACGGCAGCAGAAACCGTCCGATCTGAATATTTGAGCCCTCATTGGGAGGCCATATCCGGAAACTCTCTACCCTGCCGCTGTGCATGCCAAGACGTGCCAGCTCCGCTCCTCGCTCCTGCCCGGTTGAGGCTTCGAAGAAGTGAACCATCAGTCCCTGCTCCACTCGTGACCAGCCCACGGCATACGCTCCGGGCGGCAGTGACAGATGTTCTCCGATCGTGATGGGAGCCTGCGCCAGGAAGTAGTGCGAGTACTTTCCATCGGCCGAATAGCCCGCGGTGATCAGTACAACGGATGCGATCATCTGCCCCCGTTCATTGATGATTCCGCTGGCGGTGCTCATCTCGGTTTCGATTCTTTCTTTTTCGACGGGCGCGCGAGCCGGCAGAACGGAGGCCAGTTCGGTGGCTGTCGCGGACCGCCAGGTTGAGGTGGCCTGCGCCCTCGCGAAACCGGGCATGAGACAGAAGAACACGCTGAGGTAAGCAAGCTTACGCATAAAGACATCCATTCATCGTTTGTGGATCAGGGCAGGTGGACGATGCCGCGTTGAAGAGCCACCACCGCGGCGTGCGTGCGATCGCCCACGCCCAGCTTGCCCAGCAGATTGTTCACGTGCGACTTAACCGTGGCTTCCGAGATGTTCAGGTCGTCCGCGATCTCCTTGTTGGCCCGGCCCGCGACGATCCGTTCAAGGACTCGCAACTCTCGTGCGGTCAACTCCTGCCCGCTGACTCTCAGGGCCAGCTTCTCGGCGATCGTGGCCGGGATGCGG
>CAXUIM010000049.1:0-6308 GCA_964250885.1 uncultured Acidobacteriaceae bacterium
TCGGGCCTGCTGGTGCAGGCGATCGTGGGAGCCGCGGCCATACCGGTCCTGATGGGCTACTCGGCGGATCGTTTGGGCATTCACCACTCCCTGTTCGTGCCGCTGCTGTGCTACCTCTTCGTCATCTATTACGGTTGGCGAGGGTACCGAATCAAACCCAATGAGCCCCAGTCGGAGCTTCAAGCGGTTTAAAGCTGTCGGGGTACTCCCGCAAGACTGAGGTGTAGAGGCCATGCCTCATGGATCGAGGGCGGTGCATCCCAAACCGTCTACAATCCAATCCATGTCCGATGTGTCTTCTTCCATACGGCAGGTTCGAGTGATTGGCTCCCATACCGAGGGGGAGCCGACACGGGTGGTCGTAGAGGGCGGCCCGGATCTTGGATCGGGCGATCTGGCGCAACGTCTCGAGATCTTCCGGCGCGATTTCGACAGCTTTCGCTCCGCCGTGGTGTGCGAGCCGCGCGGCTCCGAGGTCGTAGTGGGGGCGCTGCTTTGCGAGCCCCATGATTCCGCCTCCGTCGCCGGCGTCATATTCTTCAATGACGTGGGATATTTGGGCATGTGCGGCCACGGCGCCATCGGCGTGGTGCGAACCCTGGCGCACCTGGGCCGCATCGCGCCCGGACGGCATCGTCTGGATACGCCCGTCGGTGTGGTCGAGACCGAACTGCACCCCGATGGGCGTGTTTCGGTCGACAACGTGCCCAGCTACCGGTATCGCGCCGCTGTTCCGGTGGAGGTGCCCGGCATCGGCGCCCTGCGGGGCGACATCGCCTGGGGCGGCAATTGGTTTTTCCTGGTCGCGGAGCACCCCTTCGCTCTGCGGCGCGAAGATCGGGAGCAGCTGGTTGCGGCGGCCAAGGCGATCCGGAAGGCTCTCGCCGCGCAAGGCATCACCGCCAAGGACGGCGCGGCGATCGATCATATCGAGCTGTTCGGCGCGCCCGAAAATACAGCCAACTCCAGCCGTAACTTCGTGCTTTGTCCGGGAGCCTCCTTCGACCGATCCCCTTGCGGTACGGGCACCAGCGCCAAGATGGCCTGCCTGCATGCGGAGGGCGCGCTGGCGCCGGGCCAGCTCTGGCGGCAGGAAGGCATTCTGGGCACGGTCTTCACCGGCTCCGTGCAGCCCCAGGGCGAGTGCGTGCTGCCTACGCTTACCGGGCGCGCGTGGATCACGGAAGAGTCCACACTTCTCTTCGAAGACTCGGACCCTTTCGCCGCCGGGATCGAGTTCTGATGCGCGGTTTCGACGTCATCGTGCTGGGCGCCGGCATTGTGGGCTGCGCCTGCGCCATGGAGTGCGCCCGGTACGGGCTGACCGTTGCGATCGTCGAACCGGGGATCTTGGGAGGCGGAGCGACCGCGGCGGGCATGGGACACGTGGTGGTGATGGAAGACTCGCCGGCGCTGCTGGCTCTATCGCTGTATTCCCGCCAGCTTTGGCAGGAGCTTCGGCCGATGCTTCCCGGCCCGGTGGAATATCAGCAGACGGGAACCCTCTGGATCGCGGCCGACGAGGAAGAGTGGGCGGAAGCTGAAATGAAGCACCGGACCTATGCGGCCGCCGGTGTGCGCGCCCAGCTCCTGAACGGGGCCGAAGTCGCCGAGCGGGAGCCAAACCTGCGTTCCGGCCTGGCCGGTGGACTGCTCGTGCCGGATGACGGCGTGATCTATCCGCCCGCCGCTGCCAGCTATTTTTTGCAGCAAGCGGTGCGCGGCGGCGCGGAAGTTCTACGGGGACAGCCTGCGACTTCAGCCGGCGCCCACAGCGTGGTGCTCGCCGACGGAACGCGGCTGAAGGCCAGCCACATTGTTCTGGCCACCGGAGTCGACAACCGGCTGCTGCCGTCACTGCCCCTGCACCGGCGCAAAGGGCACCTGGTGATCACCGACCGGTACCCAGGTTTCGCGCATCACCAGATCGTTGAGCTCGGTTATGTGAAGAGCGCCCAGAAGCTTGCCTCCGACTCGGTCGCCTTCAACATTCAGCCGCGGCGTACCGGCCAGCTGCTGCTGGGATCCTCACGGCAGTATAGAAACGAGGATCCAGCTGCCGATCCGCATATCCTGCGTCAGATGCTGGACCGCGCGCAGAGCTACATGCCGGGGTTAGCGCGGCTGTCTGTCCTGCGGGTGTGGACCGGCTTCCGCGCGGCGACCCCGGACAAGCTGCCGTACATCGGCCCGGCCGCGGACCCCAGTCTCGTTCTGGCTATGGGCTTCGAGGGGCTGGGAATCACCCAGTCCCTGGGGGCGGCCCGACTGGTGGTGGATTCCCTGCTGGAGCGCGGCTCGGCCATCGATCCCGCACCGTACCTCCCCAGCCGGGTCATGGAACGGGAGCCCAGCCATGCATGAGTCGAAGCAGCCGCCGCCGTTGACGATCTGGGTTAACGGGCAGTCCGTCTCCGTCCCGGAGGGCGCCATGCTGATCTCCGCTCTCCTCGCCGCCGGAGTTCCCTGCCGGCTCTCCGTGGGCGGCGAGCCGCGCTCCGCCCTGTGCGGCATGGGAATCTGCTTCGAGTGCCGGGCCGTGGTGGACGGCGTGGCGCACCAGCGCACCTGCCAGCTGCCCTGCCGCGAGGGCATGCGCGTGGAGACACAGCCTTGAGCGCGGGAGACCCAGCCGTGAGCGCGGGAGACCCAGCCGTGAGCACGGGAGACCCAGCCGTGAGCACGGGAGACCCAGCCGTGAGCGCGGGAGACCCAGCCGTGAGCGCGGGAGACCCAGCCGTGAGCGCGGGAGACACAGCCGTGAGCGCGGGAGACACAGCCGTGAGCACGCGAGACCCAGCCTTGAGCGGAGCGTTCCATGTTCCCAAATCTCTTCGTGTCCTGGTTGTGGGCGCCGGGCCGGCAGGACTGGCCGCGGCCACCGAGGCCGCCCGCGCCGGCGCCGCGGTGACCGTGTTGGACGACAACCCCGCCGCGGGAGGACAGATCTGGCGCGCCGGACTGAACCCCCCGCAACCGGGCGATCGTCAGAAGCGCCAGACACTCACCGCCTTCCAGCGATCGGGCGCGCGGCTGCTCTCCGGCTGGCGGGTGGTCGACACCGCCCCGAAAGCCGTGCGCGCGTTCTGTGACGCCTCCGGCAGCATCGAGACTCTCCCCTGGGACCGGCTCGTTCTGGCCACCGGAGCCCGGGAGCGCTTCCTTCCCTTCCCGGGATGGACCCTGCCCGGCGTGATGGGCGCGGGCGGTCTGCAGGCCCTGGTGCAAGGCGGGTTTCCGGTCGCCGGGAAGCGCGTGGTGGTCGCGGGCACCGGTCCGCTGCTGCTGGCCGTAGCCGCGCATCTGCAGCAAGACGGCGCCAGGATCGTTGCCATCCTGGAGCAGGCCAGCCGAGGCTCGCTGCTGCGCTTCGCGGCGACGCTCTGGACGCACCCTTCCAGGCTCCTGCAGGCTGCGGCGTACCGTACCCGCCTGCGCCGGACGCCGTACCGGATGGGCTGCTGGCCCGTGGCGGCGGAGGGCGCCGGACAGAAGAGCGCGGAACATCTGGCTGCGATCCGCTTCAGTGATGGCAAGAAGATCTGGCGAGAGCCGTGCGACCTGCTGGCCTGCGGGTTCCATCTAACGCCAAACACCGAACTGGCCGTGCTGCTGGGATGCAGGCTGCAGGACGGTTTCGTTGCGGTCGACAACGATCAACAGACCTCGGTGCCGGATGTCTTCTGCGCGGGCGAACCCACCGGCATTGGTGGCGTGCAGGCGGCGTTGGTGCAGGGCCGCATCGCCGGCCGGGCTGCGGCGACACGAGCCGAGCGCTCCGCTGGGCAATTTGCCGGGCTGCGCCGCCGCCGCGATCGGGAAAAGGTGTTCGCCCGGCGCCTGTCGGCCGCGTTTGCCCTGCGCCCCGAACTGCGCCAGCTCGCCACAGACGAGACCGTGGTCTGCCGCTGCGAAGACATCCGCTACCATCAGCTTCGGGAGTACAGCTGCTGGACCGACGCCAAACTGCAGACCCGCTGCGGCATGGGCCCCTGCCAGGGACGTATCTGCGGACCGGCGGCGCAGGCATTGTTCGGCTGGCAAGGCGGGTCCATCCGGCCGCCGCTGTTTCCGATCCCGCTATCGGCTCTCAGCTCGAGCGCGCCCGAGCCATGGCTCGCCCCTTGAATCTGCGGCTCAGACATTGCAGACTCAGTTGAGATCGAAACATGGAAGAATCGCAGACGGACTCAAAACGATCCAAGATTGACTCAGGCGGTTTGCAAGGAGAAACGATGAACTGGTTCGGCGTAATGCCTGCGATGACCACCCCTTTCGACCGCAAGCTGGCCGTGGACCACGGCTTCCTGGTTCAACACGCCGCCTGGTTGGTGGAGAACGGCTGCACCGGGCTGATCGCCCTGGGCTCGCTGGGCGAGAGCGCGACCCTGGACCACGAGGAAAAGATCGCGATCCTGAGGACGCTGGTCAAGGCGTCGGAGCCGGCGAAGACCCCGGTCGTGGCGGCGATCTCCTCGCTTTCGACCCGCAACGCCGTGCAGCTTGCCCAAGAAGCGGAAGACGCCGGCTGCAGCGGTCTCATGGTGCTCCCGGCCTATGTCTACACGTCCGACTGGCGCGAGATGAAGCAGCACGTCTCCGCGGTCATCGGGGCCACTTCGCTTTCCTGCATGCTCTACAACAATCCGGTGGCGTATCGCACGGACTTCCTGCCGGTCCAGATCGCGGAGCTGGCCGGAGAGCATTCGAACCTGGAGGCCGTGAAGGAATCGAGCGCCGACGTGCGCCGCGTAACGGCCATCCGCGCCGTTCTGGGCGACCGCCTGAAGATCTTCGTCGGCGTCGACGATGCCCTGGTCGAAGGCGTAAACGCCGGCGCGGTTGGTTGGGTGGCCGGCCTGGTGAACGCCTTTCCCGCGGAGTCGGTTGCCCTCTTCGACCTGGCGTATAACGGCAGGCAGGCAGAAGCCTTCGAGCTCTACCGCTGGTTTTTGCCGCTGCTTCGCCTGGATACGGTGACCAAGTTCGTGCAGCTGATCAAGTGGGTGCAGGCAGAGACCGGCACGGGCTTCGGGGCGGTGCGCGCCCCACGCCTGGAGATCAGCGGAGCGGACCTGGAAGAGGCCCGGGCGGTGTTGAAGACGGCGCTGGCGCAGCGTCCCGCCGTTCAGTCCACACCACTAACCGCACTGCGAGAGGCATAGAGAACAATGACATCGATAGTCAGCCAGCCCAGCAACGCCACTTCAAAGCTCACGGGTTACTCCTGCATCGCCGGCAACGTCACGGCCGCTGGCGGGAGTGTGTTCCACGGATACGACCCCACCAATGGGCAGGCGCTGGAGCCGGCCTTCCACTCCGCGACTGCCGCCAATGTTGATCGGGCGGTCCAGGCCGCCAGCGACGCCTTCCCGATCCTGGCCCGAACCTCCGGCGCCGAACGCGGGAAGCTGCTGCGCCGCATTGCCGATGCACTTAATGCCGCAGCGGCTGAGATCACCGCGCGCGCGCAGCAGGAGACCGCCCTTCCGCTGCCTCGCCTGAATGGGGAGCTGGCGCGCACCTGCATGCAACTGCGGCTCTTCGCCTCGGTGGTCGAGGATGGTTCCTGGGTGGCCGCGCGCATCGACACCGCGGACCCGGCCCGGACGCCGCCCAAGCCGGACATCCGCTCCATGCTGCGCCCGCTGGGGCCGGTGGTGGTCTTTGGAGCCAGTAACTTCCCCCTGGCCTTTTCCGTTGCCGGCGGGGACACGGCCTCCGCGCTGGCCGGGGGCAATCCGGTACTCGTTAAAGCGCATCCCGCGCATCCCGGCGCCAGCGAACTCACCGGCCAGATCGTGACCGACGCCGTTCGCGAGTCGGGCCTGCCCGGTGGCGTCTTTTCGCTGCTGTTCGACCAGGGCCTTGAGATCGGCTCGGCTCTGGTGCAGCACCCTGAGGTGAAGGCGGTGGGCTTCACCGGATCGTTGCGCGGAGGTCGCGCGCTGATGGACATGGCGGCCCGGCGCAAGGCGCCCATCCCGGTGTACGCCGAAATGGGCAGCACCAATCCGGTCTTCGTGCTGCCCGGCGCCCTGGCCGAGCGCGGACCGGCGGTGGCGGCGGGACTGCATAACTCCTTCACCCTGTTCGGGGGCCAGCAATGCACCAAGCCCGGCGTGGTGTTCGCGGAGGAAGCGCACGCACCGGCGTTCGCGGCAGCCCTGCGCGAGCATGTCAAGGCCGGTCCGGCGTTCTCGCTGCTCACCGAGGGCATCGCCTCCACCTTCGGCAAAGCGCTCGAGCAGCGTGCCGCCTTGCGTACCGCCCAGGGTGGCCCGGCGGCGCAGGGCTTCGGGGCGCAG
>CAXUIM010000049.1:6408-18101 GCA_964250885.1 uncultured Acidobacteriaceae bacterium
GAAGAGATCTTCGGGCCATCCACTCTGCTCATCCATTGCAGCGGCCGCGACCAGATGCTCGCCGCAGCGCGCGGACTTGAAGGCCACCTGACCGCTACGGTGATCGGCACCGAGCAGGATCTGGCCGAGCACGCCGATCTGCTTCATGTGCTGGAGACCAAGGCCGGCCGGGTCATCTTCAACGGCGTCCCGACCGGGGTCGAAGTCGGCCACGCCATGGTGCATGGCGGCCCGTACCCCGCCACGTCCGACGGGCGGTCTACCTCGGTCGGCAGCCAGGCCATCCTGCGCTTCGCCCGCCCGGTTTCGTTCCAGGGCTTGCCGCAATCGGCTCTGGCGCCCGAGCTGCAGGATGCCAACCCGCTCGGCATTCTCCGCCTCTGGAATGGCGAGTGGCAGGGGCTCGAGAAGTAGCCGCGTTGCCTGCACTGCACCCGCGTGAACGGCGCTGCAGCCGCGATCCAAGGGAGATTGCATGATCGGTCGTAGCTTCTCGCGCCGCGGATTCCTGGCAGCTCTGCTCGGCGCGACAGGGTCTCTGCTTCCATCGTCCCGCGGGGCACGGGCCGCATCTACTGCGACGCCGCGGTCGACGGCGGCGCAGCTGAATGCCTTTTACGCCGCGGAATGGGAGTACCGGCTGGCGCACTCGCCGGAGTTTGCGACCTATGTCGGGGACACACGCTACAACGATCGTCTGGGTGATTACACGGCCGCAGCGGAGGCGCAGCAGGCCCGGCACGATACTGCGCAGCTTCAGCGGCTGCGCGCCATTCCCGCGCAGGGACTTACCGAGCAGCAGACCATCAGCCGCGAGATGATGCTGCGTGAGTTGCAGCTGGACCTGGACAGCTATCGGCTGAAAGAGTGGGAGATGCCGGTGAGCCAGATGAACGGCGTGCACCTGGATCTGCCGGCGCTGTACTCCCAGATGCCGTTCCACACCGTGCGGGACTACCGCAACTACATCGCCCGGCTGCACCAGATTCCCCGCGTGTTGGACGAGGTGATCGGGGTGATGCGGCTGGGCATGCACGACCACCTGATGCAGCCCCGGTATTTGCTCGAAAAGGTGGCGGTGGAAGCGCAGGATATCGCTTCCGCGCAGCCGGACAAGAGCCCGTTCGCGGAACCGCTGGTCCACTTCCCTGATTCCATGCAGGCCGCGCAGCAAGAGGCGCTGCGACACGATCTGCTGGCGGCGGTGCAACAGGATGTGCTGCCGGCGTACACCCGGTTCGCCGCCTTCGTGCGCGACACCTATGCGCCGGCGGGACGCGCCGACCCTGGCATCTGGGCCCTGCCCGAAGGCCAAGAGCGCTACAAGCTGGCGATCCGCGAACACGTGCAGACCGACATGGATCCCGATCAGATCTATGCGGAAGGCCTGCGTGAGGTGCAGCAGATCCAGGCACAGATGCTGGCCCTGGCCCGGACGCAGGGCTACAACGATCTGGCCCGCTTCAACGCACACATCGACGCGGATCCCGCACTGCACGGCGCGTCTGGCGAGCAACTGTTGAAGCTCTACTCTCACTATGAAGACCAGTCCCGGAGCAAGCTCAACCAGGTAGTCCCCAGTCCCCCGACGCTGGGGTTGGAAGTGACGCCCATGGATGCCTTCCGCGCGCCCAACGCGGTGCCGGCCGACTACTCGCCGGGATCGATCGCCAGCGGACGCCCTGGCCGCGTGAACGTCAATCTGTACCATCCCACCAGCCGGCTTCTGCTGAACGTCGAAGCCATCGCCTACCACGAGGGTCTGCCGGGGCATCACCTGCAGTTTTCGTTCGCCGATGGGCTGAACCATATACCGCAGTTCCGGAAATTCGACTCGTACGACGCCTACTCCGAGGGTTGGGCGCTGTATGCCGAGCTGCTGGGCAAGGAGTTGGGCTTCTACCAGGATCCGTACAGCGAATACGGCCGCCTGCAGAACGAGATGTGGCGCGCCATCCGCCTGGTCGTCGACACCGGCGTGCATGACAAGCACTGGACTCGCCAGCAGATGGTGGACTTCTTCAAGCAGCACACCGCGATGGATGATCAGAACATCCAGACCGAAGTGGACCGTTATGTCTCCTGGCCGGGTCAGGCCCTGGCCTATCGCCTGGGGCAGCAGAAGATCCTCGAGCTGCGGCAACGGACCCGCACGGAGCTGGGACCGCGTTTTGACATACGGCAGTTCCACGCACGCGTCCTGTCGCTCGGTCCCGTGCCTCTGGACATCATGGATGAGAGCATCACACGCTGGATCCAGGCGGAGAAGACGCAGCGGCCGTGATGAAGCTCTTCGCTGCTTGGAGGCAGGTCGCTTACTCCATCCGCGTGCGGCCACTAACCCTTGCCGTTGCGGGTAACGCCTACAGCGAAGACGGAGACATTGGCGTGAAACAGACCGTTTTCGAGCGGAGTCCAGCGCAGGTCGGCGGAGCGAACGTCGAGGTCGTAGACGCCGTCCTTGTCCCTGGCGGCGTGCGGGTCGATGCCGCTGTAGGTCATGGGGGTCAGCGCGGCGTTTACGAGTTCTGCCTGGATGTCGCGGCCTTGCGCTTTGGCGGCGGCGGCGATGGCTCTGGGCGACTGACTGGGTGGCTGGGCGGAATTGGTCGGAAAATAGCCGTCGCGGGTCATGACCGTCAAGCCGGGACGCCGGACATCAACGCGGATGTGCCGGTATTTGCGGGATTCGGGATTCGCGCTGCTGGGAACGTAGGCGAGCGTGTAATAGCTGGCTCCGTCGTCGACGCTGGTCGCGATCTCGGCGTCAACATCGCTTGCTATAGTTCGAATCGGCTTGGCCGCCGATCTGCGCATTGTTGCACCGCATGATAATCCTTCGGGTGATGCGGGGAAAGCGGGCTGGGCCGGAGCTTTCGGATACGCAGGGCTTCCGTGATTGGCTGTTCTAGGATCGGGACGGCGGATATTGTTCAACGCATCCGAAGACAGCCATCAGCGGCGCCACCAGGAACACGGAGAACAGCGACATCGTATGGCAGACACGACCGCCTCCCTCCAAGCCCGCCGCGCCGTAAAAGTCGAAGAGGATGAACGCCGTGAGCACGGCCAGGAAAACTCTTCTGGCGGTTGAGCGGGGCGAGAGCCAGCGCAGCGTCCTGGGCTCGATGCGCAACAGAAAATAACCCAGAACGATGGCGACGGGAATACCGAACACGAACAGAAGCGTCCAGGGCGACCAGCCGAAGCCTCGCTCCACCGCATACATGTCCTGGTACAGATCCGTCCCGTTGGTGAACGTGCGTATGGGGACGTAATCGATGAGGTTGCCCACGCTGGCGACGCACACCCAATACCAGAACATGGCCCATCCGCGCGCGGCGTGCCGCTGCGCCGCGCCGTAGGCCCAGCGGCTGAGCGGGAAGGTAATCAGCGCGTTGCCCAGCACCGCGCCGGCAGCGCTGATGATCCCGGCCTGCGGGCCATGGTGGCTCGCGAAGATCGGCACTTCGTTGACATTCTGGTCGATGCCAAGCTGTATCAAGAAAACGGTCAGAGTCGGATGGGCGTAGTTCAGCGCCAACGGATTCGACTTCCAACCGAGCATCCAGGCGACAAAGGAGTGCGCATACTCGTGGGCAAACAATACCAGCGCATGCGCTGCCCATAGCTGAACGAGAAGAAGACCCAGGAACCCGGGCCATCTCCATGGCGAAGCGGCCTGACCCCGATTTCCTTCTGAACGCATGTCCCCTCCCCTGCCCGCAAAACGGCGAAAGGCTGTGACGAGTCTCTTGCGCACTCGTCACAGCCTCGTCCGCTCGTAGGGCCGTCGGTCTAGTGAATGTCGAACTGCTCCGGATGCAGGCTGGGATCGCTCTTGACCAGGATCGTCTTGCCCGACATCTCTTCCATCTCCTGCAGCCACTTCCCGCTACCGGACTTCAACTGCTTGACCACCTCCGGGTTGACCCGCAGCATGATGTCGCCTTTCTCGATGATCTTGTGCATCTTGCGCATCTCGATGTAGATGTCATTGCACACGGTCACCGCGGACTTGGTCATGCCGGTGCCCTGGCAGATGGCGCAGGTGGTGGAGAGCGTCCGCTCCAGCGACTGCTTGACCCGCTTGCGCGTGATGGCAACCAGGCCAAAGTCATTGAACTGGAGAACCTTGGAGGGCGCCCTGTCCTTCTTCAACTCCTCTTCCAGCGCGGCCATGACCTTGTTGCGGTTCTTGCGCTCGTCCATGTCGATGAAGTCGATGATGATGATGCCGCCCAGGTCGCGCAGCCGGATCTGGCGCACGATCTCGGGAATAGCATCCAGGTTGGTCTTGACGATGGTGTCCTCAAGCCGCGCCGTCTTGCCGACAAACTTGCCGGTGTTGATGTCGATGGCCACCAGCGCCTCGGTCTGATTGATCACGATGGATCCACCCGACTTCAACCACACCTTCGAGCGCAGCGCCTTATCGATCTCCGGGCTGATGCCGAACTGTTCGAACAAGGGTGTGTCCTTGGTGTAGAGCTTGACGCGCCGGATCAGGCTGGGCTGGAAGCGCTGCAGGAAGCGTAGAACGCGCTCATACTCGGTCTCCGTATCGACCCAGATGGCCGAGAAGTTGTCGGTCACCTGGTCGCGCAGGATACGCTCCACCAGGTTGAGATCGTGATAGATCAGCGCCGGAGACTTCGAGCTCTCCGAGCGCTGCTTGATATCCGCCCAAAGATTCAGCAGAAAGCGCAGATCGCTGCGCAGCTCTTCCTCGCTGGCGCCGGAGGCTGCCGTGCGCACGATGAACCCGCCGCTGGCCTCACCCTTTTCGCTCAGCAGGATCTCCTTAAGGCGGCGCCGCTCCCCATCGCTCTCGATCTTGCGCGAGACTCCGACGTGGTTCACGGTCGGCATGAACACCAGGAACCGCCCCGGAAGCGCAATGTGACTGGTGATGCGCGCACCCTTCTTGGCCATTGGCTCCTTGGCGATCTGGACCAGGACCTCCTGGCCGGGCTTCAGCAGATCGCTGATCGCCGGCAGATGGGTCGGCTGCATGGAGCGCCCACTGCGCTCGCGGCCACCGCCGTTGCCGTTGTTGCCGCGCCGATCGCGCTGGCCGCCGGCCCCACTTCGGTCTTCGCGGTCGCGGCCGCCACGGCGGCCATCGCGACGGCCACGCGGGCCGCCCTCACGCTGCCGGACTTCGCCTTCACCCGCGATTCGGACGTCCGCGGCGGGATCCGTGCCAGACTCCTCCGCACCCTCATTCGGGCTGTCAAACTCGGCAAACTCCTCTTCTTCCGTTTCGCTGATCTGAATGCCGGAGACCTCTCCATCCGCTTCCGTTTCGTACTCTTCGGTGGACTGGAGCTCGTTCTCTTCCAGGTCCTCTTCGTCGATATCGAAGTCCTCGTCGTCCTCGTCTTCGTCCAGTTCGACCGGCTCGGGCCGCGTAATCTGGTCGATCGAAAGGTCGCGCAGCATGCTGCCCAGGTCGGGCGCCTCGCCGGCGGACGCCTCCAGCGTCTCCTCTTCGGTGTCATCGTCGAAGGCGCCGCCGGGCAGCAGGCCGAGCTCTGCCTCGTCGTCGTCGAGGAGCTCCTCCTCCAGCCGGCCATCGCCCGGCTCGAAGCTGGTGGAAAAGCCGCCCCCCGAAACCGGCTCGGAAGAGAACGGGGCGAAGGAGACGGCCGAAGTTTGCGCCTCTTCCAGATGCACGGATTGCACGACCGCCTCGTGCTCAATCGGCGCGGTGCTGAAGGCCTCCAGTGCGGCCGCCTCCACCGTCGCGGCCTCCGGGAAGGAAATCTCGGAGATCATCTCGCCGGTGTCCTGCACGGCCGTGAAGTCGTGTCCGGAAAGCATCTCTTCGAACTCGGCAGCCGGTTCGGCGGACGCGAACGCCGGCTCCACAAAGTGGCTCAAGGCCGCCGGCTCGGCTTCACCGCTGCCAGGCAGGTCCACACCCGCGGTGGCGGAGAGTTCGGCCTCGCTGGTTCCCTCCAGCTCCGGATTCGCCAGCTCCTCCACAGGAGCGCTCTGGCGGAATTCGCTGGCCGCAACCGGATCGACCCGGTAGGAAGCGGAAGCCTCCTCTTCGGGCTCATACTCGGCAACGGTCTCGTGGAACTCCTCCAGAACCTCAAGTAACGCTTCAGGGGCGGCGGCCTCCAGCGGAGCGATATCCGTCTCCGGTTCGTAAAGGACCTCTTCCGCAATCTGCGCTTCAGAGCCCTCAGCCGATTCAAAGCCCTCAGCCGGTTCGAAGCCTTCAGCGGCTGGGAAGACATCGGCGTCCGGCTCGGTGGTGGCGATGAGTTCGACCACGTCACTGTCGGAATCGGAAGCGTAGAAGTCGGCAACGGCTTCGCCGAACGGCAAGGCAGCCGCTTCGGGTTCATGCTGCGAGGTCACGGCGGGCTGCACAGCCTCGTATGGGTCCAGTCCCTGTGGCGCGGCGCTGAACTGCGCCCGCGCGCCTTCGTAGCTAGCCGGCGTGGTTTCTTCGCTGCCTGGCGGGCCACGCCGGGCATCGCGTTCCCGGCGGCGATCGCGGCCACGCTCCGGCGTCCCGGATGGATTAGGCGAGCCAGAGAAGCCTCTTTCCTGACCCTGCCGGCTGTACGAAGACTCGTTCGCGGTTGCCGCCGCGGGTTCGCGATGGCGCGAGAGAGTCTCACCGGGAAGCACCAGACCGCCGTCCCAGCCGATCAGCGGTTCCACTTCGGTCGACGGTTTGATCTTGAGGGGGGCGGCCGCCGCAGCGCCTATTCCCTGGTTCGCGGCCGGGTCGTCCGCTCCCGCCTCGGCGCGGCGATATTTGGACAGCGACTCGCCGGGAAGGATGAACGGCTCGGCTGCAGGTCCCGTGCCGGACGGCTCCTCCGCACCCCAGCCGGGCCGGCCCGACTCGCCGCGCGCCGCGCGCGGGGCAAAGCGTTCCCGGCCTGAATCCTGACGGCCCCCACGTTCCCGATTTCGCTCGGCATCCCGGCCTCGATTTTGCTCGGCATCTCGACCGCGGCTCGGCTCAGCGTCGCCAGCTCGATTTTGCTCCGCATCCCGGCCCCTGTTCTGGAAGCTGCGATCCGACTCGTTGCGCGCAGAACCCTCGCGCGGAGCCCGGTCGGCGCTGCTCTCCGGAGCCGCTTCGTTGGCGGCCGGCGCGGATTCGACGCGCTCTCCAACTGACGGCCCCTCGGCAGTGGATTCGCCATTGCCACCGCGGCCACGGCGGCGGCCACGGCGTCCGCGCCAGCGACGGCTGCCATTCGCGCCGGGAGCGCCTTCGCCGATCTCCTCACCCTCGCTTGCGCTGGGCGCCGGCTCAAACTCCTCGTTAGCGGCTGGGGTCAGATTGCGTGACTCTTCCGCAACCGGTTCGCCGGAGCCACTCTGGCCTTCCCGGGAACGGTCGTCGCGGCGTCCAGCCCGGCCTCGATCGCGGTCCCGGGCTGGGCGCTCTCCGTTGCGGGCCGTTCCGCCGCGGTCCTGGTTACGCTCCTGGTTACGGTCCTGGTTACGGTCCTGGCTCCCGCTCTGGCCGCCGTTCGGTCCGCGGTCGCCCGCTCCCTCGACGGTCTGCGCGCCTTCGAAGACGGCCGCATCACCGGCTTCTTCCATGAAGTCGGTGATGTACAGAAAGGCATCGCGTTCCAGACCGATGTCCACGAAGCTGGACTGCATCCCGGGCAGGACGCGGGTCACGCGTCCGTTGTAGATCGAGCCGGCGAGGGTGTATTCGTTCTCCCGCTCGTAGTAGATCTCGGTAAGTTCGTCCTTTTCGACGATGGCGAGCCGCGTCTCGTGCGGCGTGCTTGATATGTAAATTTCCTTCGACATTGCTCTGCTTTCTGCTCGCCCCGGCTTAGCGCCGGTGGTCGATGCTGGCAGAACAGGCGAAGATCGCACCGCTGGATGGCTTGACGATACGCGTCAGTGACCTGCGGCTGCCTCCTGCGATGCGGACAGAAGATGAGCTGCGGAGACTGGGTCAAACTTCCGGATGCTGCGCCCTGCTTGAGCGGGGCCTCCAGCCTGCATCGGCCCGCGCAAGGAGCGCGGCCGCGGGCTGGCGCCGAGAGAGAATCTTTCCAGTGTTGTACCGCTTGCCTCGGGTGTTGTTGCAGCACCCTCTGGCAAAATGCAGCAAACGGAGTTTGTGGCCAACACATCCTCAACCTGAGGCGGGGCCGTTAACCGTCCGTCTGCAATCATTCTCAAACCTGTCCGGCCCATGGAAGCTGATCCGTGCCTGGCCGGCCTTCTAAAAAATCGTGCATCCGCTGCTACGGGAAAAATAGTCGCATCCGCGCAGCGGAGCTTGTACCCGCTCTGCCTCACGGCAGGGCGTCTGGGTATAGTATGCACCAAAGTCGGGCGAAGCGCTCGATTGAGCGCATCTCCTGTTGCTGTGCCGCAAATAGATGGGGCGAGTGCCGTTTCCTTCGCGGGAAAACGGCCATTGGAACCCGAGGCTTCCCTGACCACCGGCAGGAGAAAGGCTCTCGTCCGGAGAGCCGGTGCCGTTGGACCAATCGTTCCGGCCGGGAAGCAAGGTTGGCATAAGAGCCACGAGAGCCGGTATTCCGAGCGTGAGCAGAGGCTGGCGCCTAAAGCATTTTTGCTTTAGTTTACAAACCGCCCCATGCGCACGTTCATTACGATCCCGAAGGCCAGGAAGCTGAAGATGATGGACGAGCCGCCATAGCTCATCAACGGCAGCGGTATGCCCGTCACCGGCATCAGCCCGACGCACATCCCGATGTTGACCGCAACCTGGAAGAGCAGCACCGCCGCCACGCCCATCACAATGAAGGTTCCGGGCGGATCGGATGCGGTTTGCGCGTTCTGGATCAAGCGCACCAGAATCAGGAAATACAGAAGCAGCACCCCCACGGCCCCGACGAACCCATGCTCCTCGCAGAATGCGGCGAAGATAAAGTCGGTATACGGAATGGGAAGGAAGTCGCCTTGGGTCTGCGTCCCGTGATTGGCGCCCTTGCCCCAGAGGCCGCCGGAGCCGACCGCGATCAGCGATTGCCGGATCTGGTACCCGGAGCCCTTGGGGTCGGTATCCGGATCGGCGAAGGCGGTCAGGCGGGCCTTCTGGTAGGGCTTCAGCACCTTGCCGCTCTTCCACGCGAAGCCGCCCAGCAGCGAGAAGCCCACCAGCAGGATCGCAGCCTGCTTCATCCGCAGGCCACCCAGGAAGAGCGCCGAAAGCAGGATCGGCGAGTACGTCAACGCCGTACCCAGGTCCGGCTGGCTGAGCACCAGCAGCATCGGTACAGCAATCAGCCCGAAGGCCTTCGCGATGTCTCCCCAGGTCAATTCGCGTCCACTGCCCACAACGTCCCAGAAGAACCGTGCCGCCCACAGGATCAGCACCAGCTTGACCCACTCCGAAGGCTGAAAGTGCACACCCCCGCCCAGGTTGATCCAGCGCCGGCCCCCCATCACGCGCTGTCCAAAGAGCTTGACCGCAACCAGCGCCAGCAGGCTTACGCCATAACCCCAATAGGAAATGTCCAGAAGCCGGTGGTAGTCCACCAGGGACATGGCGAACAGGGCGACAAGACCCACCGCCAGGAAGCCGATCTGCTTCTGCTGAAAGCCGTGGAACTTGGTCATCGCCGTCGCCGACCGGATCTCCAGCACCCCGATGACCGACAGCAGGAGCACCAGCACCAGCAACATCCAGTCGAAATCACGAAATCGCGAACGGAACATTCACCTCTAAGTTTACGCGACGGGTTTTACGCGCTGCTTAGCGGTTGGGGTTTGGTCAATCCTGTCCGGGGGAAGCCGGCGCCGATCCCCCGGCCCCGGCCGGCAGGGCTTCCGGTTTGGACGCCTGCGGCGGCGTGGCGGCGCTGGCTACGCTGACCTTCATCAGGTTGCCGGTCCGCTGCCGCTGCTCCCGTACGTAGGCGTCGATCACCTGGGCGGCCAGCTTGGCCGAGTTCCATCCCCAGTTGCCGTTCTCCCACAGAACCGCCACCACGATGTCCGGATTGCGGCGCGGCGTCATGCCTACAAACCAGGCGTTGGGCACCATCTTGTGGCCCCCGCCCAGGCGCGACAGGGCCTCATGGCCCACCAGTTGCGCCGTGCCGGTCTTGCCCGCGAAGTCAATGCCTTCCATATGCGCCGGTGCGGCGGTGTCAAAGCCGCCCGGCTGGGTGGTCTGCGCCATGGCGTCGGTCATGATCTCCCAGTTGGCCGTGGTCAGAGGAATGGTCTTGTCGCCCGATCCGGGATAGGTGCTCTGCACCGCCGAGAGCTCTTCCGGGGTCAACTCGCTGGGGAACACGACATGCGGCCGCCGCAGCACACCGCCGGAGGCGATGCCGCCGATGGCACGGGCCAACTGCAGCGGGGTCGCCTCCACCGCGCCCTGCCCAATCCCGACCGAGATCGTCTCGCCGGCATACCACTTATCGTGCTGGGTGCGGAGCTTCCACTGGGTCGAGGGCATTACACCGGCTGCCTCATCCGGAAGATCGATCCCGGTCTTCTCGCCGATTCCCACGCTGTGGGCATACGCGGCGATGGTATCGATGCCCAGCTTATTGGCCAGGGTGTAATAGAACGTGTCGCACGACCAGGGAATCGCATTCTGGATGTCCACCAGCCCGTGATGCTTGTCACACGCGAAGAAGTGGCCGTAGAAGGAAGCGCCTCCGTTGCACTCCACACGCATGGTCTGGGCTACGTTTTCCTGCAGCCCGGCCAGCGACATGATGACCTTGAAGGTGGAGCCGGGCGCCAGTTGCGCCTGGATCGTCCGGTTCATCATGGGATGTTCGGGGTTGCCGATGATGGACTGCCAGTACGCCCGGGTCAGCCGCACCGAAAACTGGTTGGGATCGAAGGTCGGCCGCGAGGCCATGGCCAGGATCTCGCCGGTGTGCGGATCCAGGGCCACGATCGCGCCGTTCTTGCCCTCCAGCGCCTGCTCGGCGGCCATCTGCACGTCCAGGTCGATGGTCAGGCGCAGATCCTTGCCCGGAATGGCCATCTCCTCGCCCAGCACACCGACTTCCTTGCCGTGTGAGTTCACGATCATGTCGCGGGATCCATCCACGCCGCGCAGCACCTCGTCGTACGACTCCTCAACCCCGGATTTGCCAACGACATCGCCGGGCGAGTAAAAGGCGTACTTCGACTGATTCAGATCGGTTTCGCTGACTTCGCCCACATAGCCGACCAGGGGGGCCGCGAATCCGTCGCGGGGATAGAGGCGCCGCTGTTCCTCCAGCGTCTCCAGCTCGGGCAGCTCGTTGCGGTGCGCCTCGATGAAGGCCTGCTCGTCCGGTGTGATGTCCTGCTTGAGCGGAATGGGCTGGTACTTGGGGGCGTACTGATAGTGGCGCAGGGTCGCTTCAATCTGCTCGACGGGCATATGCAGGCCGCTGGCGATCAGGGGAAGGTCGGCTTCCAGGCTGCTTTGCTGTTCGCGCAGCAGATAGCAGGTGACGGAGGGATAGTTGTCGACCAGGATGCGGCCGTAGCGGTCGAAGAGGCGTCCCCGGGGAGCGAGCACCGGAACCTTGCGGATGCGGTTCTGTTCGGCCAGCACGCGATAGTTGGCCACGCCCAGAATCTGCAACCGCCACAGCCACGCGCCCAGCACCAGCAGCGCCAGCGCCACAATGTACTGCGAGGCGTGCAGCCGGGCCGGAGACAGTTTCTCTTTGCGGTCGATACCGTCGAGGTCCATGGGCGCC
>CAXUIM010000050.1:0-18087 GCA_964250885.1 uncultured Acidobacteriaceae bacterium
AATTTTCAGGTGATGCGCCGGACGCATTCAACTCTGATGCGTAGCCTGGGGATCGACGGCAAGCTGGTCGCCGATCAGTTCGGGCACAGCCTGGACGTGAACCAAAATGTCTACACGCAAACCTCGGTAGAGACGCGGCTACCGGCGCTCAATCGACTGGAAGAAACCGTGCTCGTGATGTGAAGGGAGCACAAACGGAGCACAACTTACGTTCGCCACTTGCAAGTTGTTGAGATTACTGGAGCGGGAGACCGGGATCGAACCGGCGACATTCAGCTTGGGAAGCTGACGTTCTGCCACTGAACTACTCCCGCTCAGTTCCCAAATTATAGAGTACCTCTCTTGTGCTGTGAGTTAACCAGAGTCTTCGAGCGCCGTTTCATTGGGGAAAACGGCCACAGACTCTGAGTCTTCGCTGGATACCTGAAGGAAGAATTCTCCAGCGCTTCGAAACGCTCGCAGTGCCTGGCAGGCCACAACGACGAGAGTCGCAAAATATAACTTGTGCTTCGAGGCGCGGATGGGGTCGGCGTCGTGCAGCATCGTCGAGGCGTTCTCTTCCGAGCGATTGCGTTTACCAGACAGCAACCCTCAGCACCTTGGCAGGACCCGCGCTTCCATTGACGACGTCGGTGCTGAGGACAGCTTCGAAGTCACGATTACGGAACCCCGGGCCGACTCTGCGGCGGAGTTCCTCCATCTGCTGCGGGTCGACCAGAAACTCTCCCGCCGCCGCGGTGGCGCTCATGCCAATGCCGGCCACAATCACCTCCACCTCTCCCGTCGCTTCATCGTGCAGGCGCGCCACCAGCGCATAGTCACGAGTCACAGAATTTACCGGGCTTCTCAGATCCAGGCTCCAGTTTCTATTCCCCGGGTTTTCCTGATCGGCGATCCAGAAGCTCTCCCGATCGATGCCGGCGAACTGAAAGCGCAGCGGAGCGAGCGCTCGCATCGTCCATTGGTTATCCAGCCCGCCAATCAGGACCGTGGGCCCTTGGCGCAGGTCATCCAGCGTCGTCGAGACATCCAGGCGGACCTTGGAGTGGGCGTCGTGCCGCGCCAGGAAGTCCGAAACTCGAATTGTCGCGAGAACATCGGAGAAGACGACGTTTTCTCCCATCGCTTCCTGGTCCAGAAATGACGAGGGCGTCCGTGGCACGGTGGGGACCGGGGCCGCAGCGGGGTCCACGCCCACCGAGGCCGCCTTCGGGCTCCTTCCCGCGCCGTTCGGAATACAGAAAGTGATGGCTTGATGGGGCCCCAGGATGGGCGCCCAGAACGCCTGCAAGGCCGTGGGGGCAACCCATGGCTTGAGGGATAGGCCGCCGCCAACCAGCAGTATTACGGCCGTCGCTCCAAATATCCAGAGCATTGCCCTCGAAAAGCGATGCCCTCGGCCAGACTGGACGCCGAGGGGTGCAGGCCGAGCCGACACAGGAGCGAGAGGCAGTGCAACCGTCGCGACTTCCGCCGGCGGCACAGGTCCACGCACCGCCTCCAGCTCCCTGCCTGCGGCGGACCGGTTCGCTTCAGCCTCCTTGCGGGGACGAAACTCAGGTTCGTAACGCCCGGGCAGAAGTTCAATGCGCATCTCCGTCTCATGCGCTTCTTCATGGTAGTACTGCGCGATCCGTTTACGGATTTCGGCGATGGTGACCCGAACAATTGGATCGGCGGCAGTGTCGTAGTCCGCGGGCCGGTTGAATACGCGCACGCCCAACAAACGTTCCTTTAGGAATTCACCACGACCCTCCAGCGTCTCCTCGACGACGAAGCGAAACAGCGCCGGATAACGTCGGCTGTTCCTGAAGTGACTGGTCTCCAGCAGACGGTGCATCTGCCGCCGCACTTCTTCTTTCTCTTCTCCCGTGCTGGGAAACCAGGTTCCCGCTTCTTCGACCACAGAATGCATCGACCATACCTTTCCAAGCCGTCGTACAGCATAGGCCAACCGACCAGCCCTTGACAACCCTTAATACAGGGCCTTTACCCCCTCTTTACGGTGCGGTCAAACCGGATAAATGGGCAGAAAACGTCTTTACCTCAGGTGAGATACCAGAACCCACCTATACGGGTGCCACCGATCCTACTATCTTCGGCGAGTCATACCAGCACTCTTTTGTGTGCAGTCAATCCCGTTTTGGGACCTGCACGGTCTGTCTGCACTCCAACAGCTTCCACCAAAGTTGCAAGTTTGAAAAGGCACAACAACATGAATGAAAAGATGAGCGCATCCGTACACAGCACTGGCCAGTGCCCCCGTTTGCTGAATCCGAACTCCCTTCCCAGCCGGCTCGGCCGCTGGTTTGCCCTGGTGGCGATCTTCCTCTGCATCCTGCCCGCCGCCCGGGCCCAGCTCACCACCGCGGACATCCTGGGAACCGTCACCGACCCGACCGGCGCGGTCATTCCAAACGCCAGTGTTACGTTGCTGGACCTGGAGACACATGCTCAACGCACATTGACTTCGAACAGTGCTGGCGATTACGAGTTCGATCTTCTGCCGGTCGGCCGCTATACCGTCACGGTGAAAGCAACAGGGTTCAACACCACCGCAACCTCGGCGGTGTCGGTCGAAGCAGGCGACCGCGCCCGCGAAGACATCAAATTGGCGACGGGCGAAGCGGTACAGACGGTAACGGTCGAGGCCCAGACACCGCTACTGCAGTCCGACAACGCCACCGTCAGCTCCACTGTGACAGCCAAGGCCGTACAGGACCTGCCATTGAATGGCCGCAATTTCGTCCAGCTGGTGCAACTGGTTCCGGGGGCGAATGAGGGTCCCGGAAACGGCCTGACCAGCGGTGGCCGGCCCGACGACCGCCGACAGACCGCCGGCTTTTCGGTGAACGGCCAGGATAACGTGCTGAACGACTACACTGTCGACGGCATCGACGACAACGAGCGCATCATCGGCACCATCGGCATACGGCCCGACGTCGAAGGCATCCAACAGATCACCGTGGAGACAAACAGCTATGCTCCTGAGGCTGGGCGCACCGCAGGCGGCGTCGTCAGTATTATCACCAAATCCGGAACGAATGCGTTTCACGGCTCAGGGTACGAGTTCTTCCGGAACGATGTCCTCGACGCGCGGAACGTGCTGCAAACCACGGGAGCAAAGCCCGAGCTGAGGCAGAACCAATTCGGCGCCAGCTTCGGTGGACCCATCATAAAGGACCGGACCTTTTTCTTCGGCGATTACGAGGGCCTGCGGCTGGTCACCGGAGTAACGGATACAAGCACCGTTCCCGATATTTCGGAATACGACAACATCAACAGCCTCAACGGCGGTTCGCCACAGGCCTTGGTTAGTGCAGGCAACGGCACGGCGGGATTGCCGATCGACCCTATCGCCCTTGCTTATCTCAAGCTGTTCCCCGCGCCCACAAACAGCGCGCTCACCAACAACTACATCATCAGCCCGAATGAGACCCAGTTCAGCAACACCTTCGATGTGCGGGTCGATCATCATTTCAATGCCAATAATCTGTTCTTCGCCCGTTACGACTACAACAAGGTGAACACCTTCACTCCGCCCGCGCTGGGTGTCGTGGGTGGCTTTCAGATCAGCGGCGGCGAGTACAATTTTGATGGTCCCGCCACCGACTACGCCAGCCAATTGGGCCTCGGCTATACTCACATCTTCTCGCCGCGCTTGGTCATGGACCTGAGAGCCGCCTACACTCGCATCAACAACCTCTCGCTGCCCCTGAACTATGGTAAGAACGCGGACACCACGCTGGGCTTCGGACCGAATATGAACTTCAACGCAACCTCGTCGGAACTGACTCCGATCGGGTTCGGTCCCTTCTCGGATATCGGCGATGGAGCCTATGTGCCTCTCCAGGACTTGGAGAACAACTTCCAATACGAGGCGACCGTAAGCTACAACATCGGTAAGCACAACATTACCGGTGGAGCCAGCTACATCCGCCGGCAGGCGCTGCAACTGCAGAGCGCATTTCCCGCCGGCTCGTATAGTTTTGGTCTAACGACCGACAGCGTAGCCGGCAACACGCAGAAAACAGACGACAACAACCTTGCGTCGAGCCTGGTGGGAGCTTTCAGCTCCGACAGCCGCAACTATGACCTGGATACGCCCAACTATCGCACCTACGAACCGAGCGCGTTTCTTCAGGACAGCTGGAAGCTCAGTCCCAGGTTAACTGTCCTGTACGGCGCTAGGTACGACGTTTTCACGCCGTTCACCGAAACACGCGGTCACATTTCGAACTTCGATTACACTCTGGCTCGTACAGACACAGCGGCAAACATCGGCAATGCTCTTCAGGTTGCCAACACGAACGGGGTCGACGGTCATGCCGGGATCACGACCGACTACTCGAACGTTGCCCCACGCATCGGCTTCTCCTTCTCGGCGACGCCGACCACTGTGATACGAGGCGGCTACGGACTGAGCTACTTCCCCGGCAACTATACCTCCAATGCCGACCTGAAGAATGCGCCGTTCGTCTCCGTCTTTACACCGAACTGTCTGTCGGCGCTCGCGTTTGGCATCGAGACGTCTCCTACAACCGCGAACAGCGTTTCCCCTTCCGCCATCAATCCGGCCTGCGGCACCCCGGGAACCCCTGGCGCCACGGCTCCCACGACGTTCGACGCCGGCCTTCCGTTACCGGCGCCTCAGACCCTGACCAGCAACGGCCTCTCCTTCGAAGCGGAGAACCCGAAGTTCCGCTCGGCTCTGATCCAGCAGTTCAACCTGCAGGTGGAACAGCAGTTCGGCGCGAACGTGTTCACCATCGGCTATGTTGGCAATATCGGTTCTCACCTTCCGCAGACCCTCAACGACATCAACACTCCGTTGCCTTTCGTTCCAGGCACGGATATACCCGGTACGACGACGCCTGCGAGCACCCGCCCACTTGCTTCCGTGCTTCCAAACCTCAGCAGCGTAAGCTGGTTGACCAGCGAAGGCATCTCCAACTACAACTCTCTGCAGACCTCGTTACAGCGCCGCTTCAGCAAAGGCCTTGCCTTCGATGCGAACTACACCTGGGCCAAGGCGATGAGCAACAACGTGGGCTTCTCTGAAGAGGGCGATCAGGGCGCGTACGAAGCCGATCCCTATGACACGCATATCGATTACGGCATTGCGGAGAACGACATCCAGAACCGCTTCGCTCTCTCCGCCAACTACGAATTCCAGTACGGAAAGGAATGGCACGGTCTCAGAAAGCAGGCGCTGGCCGGCTGGGAACTCAACACCATCGTCGTATGGCAGAGTGGTAAGCCGATTTCGATCATCAACGGAGGCGGCAGCCAGGGCTTTGTCAACGATCAGAACACTAGCGGTGTAGGAGCGAATACTTCGTACGGAGACAGGGCGATCCCCGTCAACGGGCCCGGGAATGACCGTCCGGATCAGGTTGCGGGTTCCAATGGCCCGAAGAAGCTCACCGAGTGGTTTAATCCGTATGCATTCACTCCGCAACCGCTTGGCACGATCGGCAACGCCGTGCGCAACACTGTCTTTGGCCCTCGTTTCCGCCACGCGGACGTATCGCTCTTCAAGGATTTTCCGCTGACGGAGAGGTTTACCCTGCAGTTCCGAGCGGAGGCATTCGATGTCTCCAACACTCCTGACTACTACATCCCGAACACCAACGTAGGCAATCAGGAGTTGGGCAGTTCCTCATACGATACGGTCACAAACTACGATCCAAACTACAACCCACGCGAGTTCCAGTTCGCGCTCAAGCTGGAGTTCTAACCTGGATGCGGGGAGGAGCGAGTCTTGCTCTTCCCCGCGTGCCGCCTCACCCGGCAGCCCTCCCTCTTCAAAGCTCCGCCTGCATCTCTCTCCCATCAATCCCCTCCGTCGTCTGCCTTCGGTGTAGCCCTCCCGGATCAGGCATTCCCTGAAGCGTTTTCAATTTCCTGCGAACCGGAAAGAGTGACGGAGCGCCGTTCTTCTTGGAAGGAAGCGGCGTTCCTGCTCGTACACTCTGAGCAGCTAAAGAAAACCTTTAACGCGGCAGCCCACCGCCGTTCCCCCACCTGAGGAAAAGACTTGCATGACTGCTAAATTCTCGCGGCGAACCCTCGCTCGTATGCTCGGCGGCGCCTCGGCGGCCGTTTCCCTGCCCACCGCCCTGCGCGGAGCTGCTTCGGCTTCCGCACAGTCGCCGGCCCCAGGCACAGTACCGCATCCGTTTCCCGAAGGCTTCCTCTGGGGTTCCGCGACCGCTTCCTACCAGGTAGAAGGCGCCGTGCACGAGGGCGGCCGGGGACCTTCCATCTGGGACACCTTCTCCCATACCCCAGGCAAGACCCACAACGGAGACACCGGCGACGTGGCCGATGACTTCTATCACCGCTACAGCGAAGACATTCAGCTCATGAAGGGCCTGGGCCTCAAGACCTTCCGCTTTTCGGTCGCCTGGACGCGGATCTTCCCCAACGGCACGGGCGCGCCGAACGCGCCAGGCCTTGACTTCTATCGCCGCATGGTCGATTCCCTGCTCGCCGCCGGCATCCAGCCTTTCTGCACCCTGTATCACTGGGATCTTCCCCAGGCGCTGCAAGACAAGGGCGGCTGGGAGAACCCCGATACGGCCAAAGCCTTCGCGGATTACGCCGGCTACTTCGCCGGCAAGCTATCGGACAAAGTGCAGCACTTCATGACGATGAACGAGATGCGCACCTTTGTGGAGCTGGGATACGGAAACGGAACGCACGCGCCGGGACTCCAGGTTGGCCCCAAGAGGCTCGCCCAGCTGAATCATTATGTGGTGCTGGGCCACGGGCTGGCAGTACAGGCAATCCGCGCCCAGGCCAAGGCCGGCACGAAGGTGGGAATCGCGGACAATGCGACCGCCACGACCCCGGTGTATGAATCACCCGAGCACATTGAAGCGGCGCGTAAAGCCATGCGCGAAGAGAATGCCATGTTCCTTACCGTGCTGGAGGAGGGCCGCTACACAGATCTTTACCTGAAGCGGCTGGGAGCGGATGCGCCGAAGTTCACCGCGGAGGAGATGAAGATCATCCACAGCCCCATGGACTTCGTCGGACTTAATGTCTATCAGCCGCAGTATGTACGCGCCGATGATTCCGAGCGAGGCTACGCCGTTGTCCCCCCGCCCAGCTCCTACCCTCATATGTTCAGCCCCTGGCTGCTGGTCGGCCCGGAGGCTCTTTACTGGTCGCCCAAGCTGGTATCGGAGCTGTGGGGCGTACGCGAGATCTACATCACGGAGAACGGAGCCTCATCCGCGGATGTGCTCACGCCGGACGGCGCGGTATATGACACCGATCGCGTCATGTTCCTGCGCAATTACCTAACGCAACTGCACCGCGCCGTATCCGATGGTGTCCCGATCAAGGGGTACTTCCTCTGGAGTCTGCTGGATAACTACGAGTGGGCCGATGGATATGAGAAGCGCTTCGGCATCGTCTATGTAGACTTCACCACCGAGAAGCGGACGCCGAAGCTGAGTGCGCAGTTCTATAAGCGGGTAATTGCGGAAAACTCCGTCTGCTAGCGCGTTTTTCCCTGTTGTTGTGGAGCGGACGAATGTGTCCGAGTGGCCGTTTTCGTTTGGGAAAACGGCCACGAACTTTCAGGCTTCAATGTGCACCTGCGGGAGAGAGGCTCCCAGGCGCCATCCGGACGATTCGCGGATGCCTTGAGTGGCCCGCGGTTTACCGGGCCGGCGAATCGCTGGGTGCCTTCCGCGCGTTCGTGAATCATCGGCTATGATGATCTGCCATGCTTGTTCCCGACCCCCAGTTCGCTAGAAGCGACGTACTGCGGGTCTTCAATCAGAGTCAGGTTTATCTCTTTGTGGGAGCCGCGATTGGCACTGTCGGTCTCCTGGCCTCGTTCCTTTGCCTTGTGCGCCGCCGGTTCGACCCTCTCCTGCTCTGGTTCTCTCTCTTGGCAGTCCTCTATGGCATTCGGCTAGGGCTGCAGTATCAGCTTCTCTGGGGCCTGGGACTTCGTCCTGTCGCCTTGCAGCGCTCTATGAATGCGCTCGGATTTCTGTTACCGATCCCGGCCTTTTTCTTCTTCCGCACCTTAAACATCTTCGGTCGGCCGGGACGCATCCTCTCGAAGATCGTGTGGCCCCTTGGGCTCTTGTTGGCCGTGGGCACGCTGGTCTTCGGCAACCGGGAGATCAGTCAGGAAGTCAGCAACATCTTTATCCTGGCGGCGTTATTGGCCGTTATACTTCTGCTCTTCCGCGCCCCAGCGCACTCGCGTGACGTCACACTCATGCGGTTGGGTCTCCTCATCCAGATCGCAGGGGCGCTCTATGACAACATCACTGGCCTGATTGGCCGCTCCGCCGATATTGAACCGTTCACATTTGTGGTCCTGCTCGCGCTTCTCGGCATCGTCGCCGGCCGCCGTACCTTGGGCTACGAACAGCAATGGATCGCGCTGCACAAGGAGCTTGATATTGCTCAGCAAATTCAGCTCTCTATCCTGCCCGGTCCATTTTTTGTCTCCGGAAACTTTCGTGTAGCCGCGCGCTACGTTCCTATGACAGCCGTTGCGGGAGACTTCTATGACTTTCTCCTTGCGAGCGATCGCGAGGCCGGGCTCCTGATCGCCGATGTCTCGGGACACGGCGTACCGGCTGCACTGATCGCTTCCATGGTGAAGCTTGCTGCAAACAGTCAGCGGGCCCACGCCGATAACCCATCGGACCTTCTGCTCGGAATGAACAAGGCCCTGATCGGCAACACGCAGCAATTATTCGTCACCGCCGGTTACCTCTACCTCAACGCTTCCAGACAGGAGCTTCGCTACTCGGCCGCCGCGCATCCGCCTCTGATTCTGCTGCGCAACGGTGAGGTGATGGAGTTCTCCGATAACGGGCTTATGCTCGCCGTGTTCGCCCACGCGACTTATCCGATGCTCACCTATCCGATCAAATCCGGCGACCGCCTGGTGCTCTACACCGATGGTCTGCTCGAAGCGACGAACACTCATCAGGAAGAGTTTGGCCCCGATCGCCTCCACGCTTTGATCCGCGAGACTGGAACCCAGCCTCATACCGAAGCGGCCGACCACATCATCTCCGCAATCCAGCAGTGGTCCGCCGTGCAAAGCGATGATCTGACCATTCTGCTCTGCGATTACACGGCTTGATGGGCTGATCACACCAGGAGTTCAGAGGTGCCCGTATTTCCTGAGTGCATCGAGCAGCGGCAGGCCGCCCATGATTTCAGCACGGGCGCCGCTTTCGGACTCAGACCACTCCATCACTTTCGAGGTGACCTCGGCCAGAAGCTGCTGCGGAATCACAACTACTCCGTCCTTATCGCTGACTGCTATATCCCCAGGAGCTACACTGAGCCACTCTGCAAGAGCACCGCGAACCCGCACCGGAACCTGCGCCGCTGTAACGCGCCAGCGGCCGATGCCCTGGGCCGGTGTACGGTACCGCGCAACAACCGGCATGCCGCAGCTCTCCAGAAATGCGGTATCGCGCACGCCACCATCCACCACAGCGGCCGTGCACCCGCGCACTCGCATCGCACTCGCGAGCAGGTCTCCAAAGCAGCACACGCCCTTCGCATCCATGCTTGCCCATAACGCCACCACGCCGGCAGGCATTTGATCGATGGCGGCCAGTTTAGCGCGGTCGCCGCCTTCGAAGCTTTGGGATTCCCCCGTAATCGTGTAGACCGGGCCCACGAAGCTGTTGAGTGCGCCGATAGGCGCGAGAGCATTGTCGAGCACCGGCGGCAGCAGTTTCAGCGAGTCGAACACATCGGAGATAACAGCGGTTCCCGCGGACTGAAGAACAGCAAACCGTGCCTGGGGACTGCGATCCCCTATCGCGTCAGGCACAAAAAGCCTTCCTCGTGCGAAATCGTTACCCGGCAGGGCGCGAAGGTCTCGATGCGAACGGTCGCATTCTCGTGCAGGTCCACGTTCGCCAGCGGCTTCGCCTGGCCATCGTCGGCGATCGTACACTGCCAGAAGTCGCCGCAGTCTCGCCACTCGATCTTAAGCTTTCCGTCGCCGTGATGCCGCTGCTCCGCCGCCTGGCTGCTACGAAGGTTGCTGACGATACAGCCGAAAATCCTGGGGTCATTCATCCGTTGATCGACGATCTCATGCAGTTCAAGCGGGGTCATAAGAGCTCCTTTCCTGAAGGCCCTGAGTGTAGCAGAATGTTATGCCCGGGAGCGCCCGGCGAAGGGGCGCCGAGATTCACCCGTTCGCCGTCGAAGCGGACATCGCAGACGGCGACCCTCTTGCTACTCGTTTTCAGCGGATGGTATCGTTCCTTGTCATCTGGATCCTTCGCCCGGAGCTCTCTAAAACCATGCAGACCAGCTACAACGGTATCCCTGTCCCCGCGAACGGGACGCCCATTGGATATAAAGACGGCACGTACAGCGTGCCGAACCATCCCATCATTCCTTTCATCGAGGGCGATGGAACAGGCCGCGACATCTGGCGCGCATCGCAGCGCGTGTTCGATGCCGCGGTCGAAAAGGCTTATGGCGGGGAGCGTTCTGTTCAGTGGTACGAGGTACTCGCGGGCGAGAAGTCCTATCGTAAGTCACAGGACTGGCTGCCCGAAGATACGGTGAAGGCAACGGTCGACTTCCGCGTCTCCATCAAGGGCCCTCTCACTACACCCGTGGGTGGGGGCATCCGCTCCTTGAACGTTGCCCTGCGTCAACTGATGGATCTCTATCAGTGCATTCGGCCCGTGAAGTATTACGCCGGTGTACCCAGCCCGGTAAAGCAGCCTGAGAAACTCGACGTGGTGATCTTTCGTGAGAACACCGAAGACATCTACGCGGGCATTGAATTCCGCGAAGGGACTCCCGAGGCAGCCAAGTTTATCTCGTTCGTCAACGACGACATGCTGAAGGGCAGCAAGAAGAAGATCCGCCTTGACTCAGGAGTCGGCGTCAAACCCATCTCGATAACAGGGTCGAAGCGCCTTGTACGCGCGGCAATCCGTTTTGCCCTCAAGGAAGGGCGCAAGACGGTGACCCTGGTCCACAAGGGCAATATCCAGAAGTTCACCGAGGGCGCCTTCCGCGAGTGGGGCTACGAAGTCGCTGTGCAGGAGTTCCGCTCCGAAACCGTGACCGAGCGCGAAAGCTGGATCCTCAGCAACCTGGAGCAGAACCCAGGTCTTTCCGCACAGCAGAACGCCGCACTCATCGAGCCGGGAATCGAGTTCGCGCCCACCGAGTTCGGCGAGGGCGTGGTCCAGGAGGTCGAGGCGGTTCTGGCGAGCATCGGCGAGTCGCACGGCGAGGGTCGATGGAAGGACAAGATTCTCATCAATGACCGCATCGCCGATTCGATCTTCCAACAGATCATCATTCGCCCGTCAGACTACAGTGTGCTCGCAACCACAAACCTGAATGGCGATTACATCTCCGATGCGGCCGCGGCCCAGGTTGGCGGACTCGGCATCGCGCCTGGCGGCAATATCGGCGATGGATATGCCGTCTTTGAAGCAACCCACGGAACCGCCCCCAAGTACGCCGATAAGGACGTCATCAATCCTGGCTCGGTGATCCTGTCGGGGGTCATGCTCTTCGACTTCATCGGGTGGAACGAAGCCGCGCGGCTTATCGAATCTTCGATGGAAAAGACCATCCAGCAAAAATTCGTGACCTACGACTTCGAGCGTCAGATGCAGGGCGCGACCAAGGCGAAGACCAGCGAATTCGCCTCGCGCATGATCGAAAACATGTGATCGTTACGGAGCGGTAGAGTTCCCTTTGGTATCCGGTCGTGAATTGCCCGGCTCTGCTGCTCCGGCTTGCGAGGATCGCTATGAGCCCATTCGGCATCACGCCCAAACAGCGGCATGAAAAGCGTCGCTGGCGTCAATATCCATTCGGCATGTAGTTGGTTGATTGGTGGAGCTGAGCGGGATCGAACCGCTGACCTCCTCGTTGCGAACGAGGCGCTCTCCCAGCTGAGCTACAGCCCCACAAGAGCCGCTTTGGAGGCACACCGGAGGACGGCGGGCTCACCTCTGCATCGAAAGCCAGTCTAGCAGGAGACGGCCTTCGGCTCCAAGCGCGCCGAAAACGCATCGAATGCATGAACACTGAATTTGCCCCAAGGAGCGACACCGCCATGACGCCGCAAGAGCAAGAGATGATCGACAGTCTGATTACAAGGATCCGGAACACCCAGGTGACCGATAAAGACGCCGCGGCCGAGCAGCACCTGCAGCAAGGCCTGGCCGGATATCCGGACGCCGTTTACGTGCTGGCTCAGACCGTTCTAGTGCAGCAGTACGGATTGCAGCAGGCCCAGACCCAGATTCAGAGCCTTCAGTCTCAGCTCCAGGACGCGCGCCAGCAGCCGGCGCAGCCGGCCAGCAGCGGTGGCAGCTTCCTCAGCCACCTCTTTGGCGGTGGCTCCAGTTCTCAGCAGCAGCAAGCGCCGCCGCAGCCGCCGCCGTACCAGCCGGTAAGCAACCCCGGTCCTCCCCCGCAGTACGCTGCCCCGGCTTATGCTCAGCCCGTCTATGCGCAGCCTGCTTATGCACCCGCGGGCGGCGGCGGGTTCCTGCGTGGCGCGATGCAGACGGCCGCGGGTGTGGCCGCGGGCGAGGTAGCCTTCGCCGGCATGGAATCTTTATTCCACGGCTTCGGAGGCGGCGGCGGTTACGGTGGCGGCTTTGGAGGAGGGTACGGCGGCGAAGGCCGTCCCGAAGAGGTCATCAACAACTATTACGGTGATGACGATCGCGGTGACCGCCGCGAAGAGGGCCGGGATGACGCCAACTTCCAGAACTCGCAGCCGGACTCCAATCTCCAGGATGCGAGCTATGTGACCGACAGTGGAACGGACAACTCCGACAACGGCGACATGAATTTGCAGGACGACAACTTCAACAACGACGACAGTGGCAGCAACGACGCTTCCTTTGACAACTCGGGAATGGACGACTCGGGCGGCGACGACGTTTCCTTCTGAGCGTCGTGGGTTGTATGAATTGCGGGCTGAAGATGAAGACGTCATAAAGGCTTGTTTGGCGGGGCCAGCTTCAGCTCGGCCATGACCCGCTGCAGGTCCTTCCAGGCCTCGCCCTTCTGCCGCGGGTCACGCAGCAGAAAGGCCGGATGGTAGGTCACGGCCAGCTTCGATCCCCGCACGGTGTGCCATTGTCCGCGCAGCGACGCCAGAGACTGGCGCACCCCGAGCAAATAAGTCGCCGCCGTCGCTCCCAGCGCCACAACGATCTCCGGCCGCACAATGTCGATCTGTTGTACCAAAAACTGCGAGCAGGTGGACGCTTCGACGAACTCCGGCGTGCGGTTGCCGGGAGGACGACACTTCACGATGTTTGCGATGTAGACCTGTTCCCGCTTCAGGCCCATCGCCGCGATCATGTTGTTGAGCAACTGCCCGGCTTTGCCCACGAAAGGCACTCCACTCGCGTCTTCGTCCGCTCCCGGTCCTTCTCCCACAAACATCAGCCGCGCGTTGGGGTCTCCATCCGCAAAAACGATGGTGTGGCGGCCGGCGTAGGCCAGCGGACAACGCGTGCAGTCGCCGATTTGGGCGCGCACAGCCTGCAGGGCCGCCGCGCGTGCGCTGGAGGGAATTGTCTGCGCCGGCAAAGGCGCAAGGGCGTCGAACGAGACCGGTCTGGGCATGGGTGGGGATTGCTCCGGAGGCAGCGGCCGCGGCATAAACTCGGCTGCGGGAGCGGCCGTCGGCGCGGAGGCTCGCACCCCTGTAGCGGCGGCAGCAGCTACGCTGCGGGGAAGGGGCGCGAAAGCCGGACGCGGGGGGGATTGGGTGGTGGCTGCATCGGGCGCTGGCGCTGCAGCCGGTTTGGCTGGTTTCTGCGCGCCGGACCGAGCCTGCGCCGCCATAGCCAGACTCTCGCGCAGAGATTCCGGCAGCAGCGTCTTCGGATCGGAACGGTGGTACACGTCGTATATGCCCATATCGCGCAGGTAGTCGACATAGGCACGAAGCTGCTGCTCAGGCGAAGCGCTCATCCACACCCATAGTACTTCCAGGGATTGTGGGGGACCGGGCCGCTTCGCTCAAATCAGGCATTCCGCGGGGACAGCTCCCTAGCAGAAATTTAGCGGAGAGTGGATCTTGCTACAGAATACCGCTCAAGCTGAACCGAGTTGCGCCGTCTTCCGCAACGGAAACAGCACGCCTGCGCCCGCACGCCGGCTCACTGCGAGCCTTAGCCTGGAAGATGCTTTGAGGGAACGCTGGATCCGCTCAGGCTGCTGGAGGAGGCAAAGGCTTGGCCATGACGGAGTACGTCACCTTGCCGAACCGAATCTCATCCTGCGCCACGCGGCAGGCCTTCATGGACTTCGAGACGCCGAGCGGCGGTGCTCCCGACTGCAGCTGACGTGCGCGCCGGGCAGCGCCCTTCACCAGGCTGTACTTGTTATGCAGCAGTTCATTAACAGCCATCGGATGAGACCCTCCTGGGAGATTGCCTCAATCTTAGCGCGAAACTAAGATCGCGCGTCAAATTTTGCTCAAAATGGTCAGAATGAATGGCGGAGGACACCACATTGGAACTGGCCGGTGAGGCGTACTGTCCTGGAGCATTTCTCGCAGGTCTGTACAGCGCTCCCGCACCGGCGTTTCACACACCGAAGCTGGCCAGTGCTGCTTTCAGACGTGCGGAGTGAACGGCGGTCTGACATCCGGTCGCTATCCGGGAGTCCACGTCGCTGCCCTCGCCGCGCTCCGTCAGTACGATCGCGCGCATCTCCGTTGCGGCCTCGTCCAGTGCATCGTTCACCAGAGCATATTTGTAGATCCCGAGCCGCCGCAATTCTGTGCGCGCCTCCGCCAGCCGGGCCTCAATAACCGCCTCGTTGGCCACGCCCTCGGCCTGGCTGCGATTGCGCAGGCGACGCTCCAGCACCTCCGGGCTGGGTGGCAGGATGAAGATCGGCACCGCGGCTGGCAGCTTCTGCATCACCTGCAGAGCTCCCTGCACGTCGATGTCCAGCAAAAGGTCGCGATTCTGCGACGCCGCATGATTCAGCGCCGAAATAGCGGTCCCATAGAAGTTTCCGAAGACTTCGGCCCACTCCAGAAACTCGCCGGCCGCGACCATGCGCAGAAACTCGTCACGGGTGGTGAAGTGATACTCGCGGCCGTCTTCTTCAGAGCCGCGCGGCTCGCGCGTGGTGTAGGAGATCGAAAACTCCAGACCCGAAACCAGGCGGCGAACTTCGTTCACGAGAGTAGATTTGCCCGACCCGCTGGGCGCCGAAATGATGAAGAGAATGCCTGCCATGCGTCTTCCCGGGTTGATTTATCTCCGCGGCCAATGTGGAGTCACGCCATACCTTCGATCCCGGTGGCCTCGCCGGGCCCGGCCAGCGCCAGGTCGTCCTCACCAAACTGCAGGTGATAGAGCCGGCTGTAGGTCCCTCCCTGCGCCAGCAGATGCTCATGCGAGCCCAGTTCGGTGATGCATCCACTCTCCATCACGGCGATGCGATCGGCGCGGCGCACCGTGGACAAGCGATGCGCAATCACCAGCACGGTGCGGCCCTGCATCAGGTTGGCGAGCGCCGCCTGCACCGCGGCTTCGCTCTCGGTGTCCAGCGAAGAGGTGGCTTCGTCCAGGATGAGGATGGGCGCGTCCTTCAGCAGCGCGCGCGCGATGGCCAGCCGCTGGCGTTCGCCCCCGGAGAGCGTCGCTCCGCGTTCGCCGATCATAGTGTCGTAGCCCTGCGGCAGGCGCTGGATGAAATCGTGCGCCAAGGCAGCGCGGGCAGCGGCCTCAATGCGCTCCAACGGAATGTCGGGCTGGCCGTAGGCGATATTGTTACGCACGGTGTCGTTGAACAGCACCGTCTCCTGGGTGACCTTGCCGATCTGCTGCCGCAAGGTCACCAGGGTCAGGTCGCGGATGTCGTGATCATCCAGCAGGATGGCGCCCGCCGTCACATCGAAGAAACGCGGCAGCAGATTGACCAGCGTCGATTTGCCGGCGCCGCTGGGACCGACCAGAGCGACCACCTCACCGCGGCGCAGGGTGAGGGAAACGCCATGCAGCACCTCCACCGTCCGGCCCTCACGTTCGTAGCCAAAGCGCACGTCGCGAAACTCAATAAGCCCGTTGAACCCCTTCAGGGTGACGGCTCGCTTGCGCTCTCGCACCTCGTCCTGCTCGTCGATGAAACGGAAGATGCCTTCGCTGGCTCCGACCGCCTGCTGGAAGCTGTTGTAGTAGGTCGGCATCTTGCGCACGGGATCGTAGAGCACAATCACGGCAGCCAGAAATGTGATGAAGGTTCCCGCGGTGTCGCCATGCAGGATTCGGTTGCGGCCGAGCAGCAGCAGCAGTGCGATCGCGACCGCGCCCAATGCATCCATCAGCGGCGACGAGATGGATTGCACCGCTACCGAACGCATGTTCGCGGTCAGCAGCCGGTCGGCGGCTCCGCGAAAGCGGCTCATCTCCCAGAGCTCCATGCCGAACGCTTTGACGATCCCGTTCCCGCTGATGGTCTCGTGCACGATGTTCTGGATTTCGGCGAGTTTGTCCTGACCGCGCCGCGTGGTCCGCCGCACGCTGCGTCCGATGCGCCGCGCCGAGGTCAGGATCACCGGAACGAACAGCAGCAGAATCCAGGCCATGCTGCCGCCCACATGGATCACCACACCGACCATGAAGATGAGGGTGAAGACCTGTTGCAGGAAGTCGCTCAACATGGTCGACAGCGCGCTCTGCACCCGCTCCACATCGTTGATCAGCGTAGAGATCAGCGTGCCGGTGGTATGGCGTTGGAAAAAGGCGGTCGAGCGGCGCAGGATGGAGTCGTACAGATCGTTGCGCACATCGGTGATCATGCCGAAACCCGCCTTGTTGGCCAGCAAGGTTCCGGTGTAATCGCACACCGACTTCACGATGGCGGATCCGACCAGGGCAATCGCAACCACGGTCCATGCATTGTGAAAGTGGTGCGGAATCAGCCACTGTAGGTTGATCCGGCTATGGTTATACGGATTGACGAAGACCAACACTTTGTCAGGGGACGCCTTGGCGCTGAGCACGTTGTCCACGATGGGCTTGATCAGCAGGATGCGGAAGGCGGCCAGCGCGCCCACCAGCGCCATCAGCAACACCGAGAGCAGCGTGGGGATCGTGTACGGCCGCATGTATCGCAATAAGCGCCAGATACGCTTCATGCCCGGCTCCAGCGATCTGTCCAGCAGTCTGCCATCAACCGATAGTGTACGCGGGCCTGCTCGCGGACCGCGACGAGCCGCCAGCCGCGATCTCAGCGGGGCATGTCCCGGTGCGCCGACTTCACGCGGTAGCCGGCGGCGCCCAATCTCTTCTTCATCTCCTCGGCAATCATCACCGACCGATGCTGGCCTCCGGTGCAGCCGACGCCGATAGTCAGGTAGCTCTTTCCCTCATGAATATAGTGCGGCAACAGGAACGTGAGCATGTCCGTCACCTTGTCAAGGAACTCCTTGGTCTGCGGGAACTGGCGCACGTACTTGGCGACCTTGGGATGTTTGCCGGTCAGCTTGCGGAACTCGGGAACGAAGTGCGGATTGGGCAGAAAGCGCACATCGAAGACCAGGTCCGCATCGTTGGGAACCCCATTTTTGAAACCGAAGCTGGTCACCGAGATTGTCAGATTACGCTCGCTGTTGCCGCCGCTGGGGGTGAACTGCGCATCGATGTGGGCGCGCAGTTCATGCACGTTGAAGCGGGTGGTATCGAGCAGGATGTCGGCTACGTTGCGGATGGGATCCAACCGCTTGCGTTCCGCGCGAATCGACGCGATGACGGTCTCACCCTGGCGGCGGGCATCGCGTCCCATCGGGTGCGGTCGCCGGGTCTCAGAGAAGCGCCGAACAATGGCCTCCTCGCTGGCCTCCAGGAAGACGACGCGGGTGGGGAGCACCTTGCGCACCCGGCTCAGGATCGCGGGAAACCGGTCCAGCCGGTTGCCTTCACGAACGTCGACGACGAGGGCGGCGTGCGTGATCTCCGCCGACTTCTGAACCAGGTCGGCAAAGCGCGGAACCAGATCGAGAGGCAGATTATCGACCGAGTAGTAGCCAAGGTCTTCGAAGGTCTTCAACGC
>CAXUIM010000051.1:0-17864 GCA_964250885.1 uncultured Acidobacteriaceae bacterium
TTCGTACTTGCCTCGCGGACATCCGAGGTGCTTTTTCAACAAGCTCCTAAGGTGAAGATTCGTATGTCAATGAAGGAACAAGCCAGCAAGATGTGGTCCGGTCGCTTTCGCGAACCGCTGGACCGCACCTTCGAGCAATGGCAGCGGTCGTTTCCGTTCGACTGGCGGCTGCTTCCCCAGGAGGTCGCCGCGAGCCAGGCGCATGCGCGCATGCTCGCCGCGGCCGGCGTGCTGTCCGCCGCGGAACTCGAAGCCATGCTGCGCGGCCTGGATGCGGTTGGCCAGCGCACCGCCAACTGGGCGCACCGCATCTCGGTAACGGCCTCCCTGCCGGAGGCCACCGCCTCGCGCGAGCAGGTGGGCGCCGCCATCGTTGCCTCCTCGCCGCAGGCCGAGGACATCCATCACTTCGTCGAACTGGAACTCACCCGGGAGATTGGCGGTCTGGCTCTGAAGCTGCACACCGGCCGCAGCCGCAATGAGCAGATCGCCACCGACATGCGTCTGTTCGTGCGCGACGCGATCGACGCCACGCTGCGTGGGCTGCGCGAGTGGGGCGAGGCCCTGCTCGACCTGGCCGAAGGCGCCGGCCAGGCTGTCATGCCCAGCTACACGCATCTGCAGCGGGCCGAGCCCGTTCTGGTCGCGCATTGGCTGCTGGCGTACATCGCCATGATCGAGCGCGACCGGTCGCGGCTTCAGGACGCGCGCGCCCGTATGAATCTCTGCCCGCTGGGGTCCGGGGCCGTCGCGGGCGCCACGCTGGCTCTGGATCGCAGCATCGCCGCCCAGGCCCTGCACTTCGACGCGCCCACCCGCAACAGCATGGACGCCACCAGCGATCGTGACTTCGCCCTGGACTTTACCCAGGCACTCGCCACTCTTGGCCTGCATATCTCTCGCTTTGCCGAAGAGCTCACGCTGTACTCCACCGCCGAGTTCGGCTTCCTGGATCTGCCAGAGCGCTTTGCCACGGGCTCGAGCGCCATGCCGCAGAAGAAGAACCCCGACCTGACAGAGCTGATCCGCGGCAAGTCCGCGCGCCTGGCGGGTTCCGCGGCCACTCTCGCCCAGCTCGTCAAAGGCCTTCCCCTGGCCTACAACAAGGACCTGCAGGAGGGTCAGGAGCCGGTCTTCGATGCCGCCGACACCATGGAGGGCATCCTCAGTGTGCTGCCCGCCTTCACGCGCTCGCTGCGCTTCCGCTTTGCGCGCATGCAGCAGGCCGCCGAGACCGGGTACCTGAACGCGATGGCGGCGGCTACCTACCTCACGCATCAAGGCGTTCCCTTCCGCAAGGCGCACGAGATCATCGGCAACGCCGTTCGCCTGGGTTTGGAACGTGGCGTCGAGTTGAACGCGCTTTCACTGGCCGACCTGCGCGGCCTGAGCGAACACTTCGGCCCGGAGTTCTTCGCCGCCATCACGCTCGAAGCCACGCTGGACTGCCACGACGTGCTGGGCGGCACGGCCACGGCGCAGGTAAGGCGCGCGCTGGTGGAAGCCCGGCAGCGCCTGGCCTCGCCCGGGGCTTCCTCCCTGCAATCCCTCGAAGTGGAGGCGGCCCATGTCTGAGCTGATCTCGCTCGATCTAGAGGCTCCTGCCGAGGGGGGTGCGCTGACTACCGCACGCACCCCAGCCGTAAACGATGCAGCCTCCGCGGTGCTCTCGAACGAGCAGCCCCGGGCCGCTCCGGGGATCCGCGCTCACAAGGCGCATGTACAGGACGCGCGCAACATCTTCGATCTGGTCAACTCGCTCTCCGGCGACGGTACTCTGCTGCGGCGCAGCTACGCCGAGATCTGCGAAAATGTGCGCGACTTCACCGTCGCGGAGCGCACCGGCGCGGACGGAGAGCCCGACTTCCTGGGCTGCGGCGCGCTCCACCTCTACGGCCCGCACCTGGCCGAGGTCCGCTCGATAGTCGTCCGTCCCGAAGCCAAAGGACACGGTGCGGGTGGCATGCTGCTCCGGGCCCTGCTTGACGAGGCGGAAGAGCACTCCGTGATCTCGGTCTGCCTCTTCACGCGCATCCCTGAGTTCTTCGAGCATTTCGGCTTTCGTGTGGCCGAGCGCAACGCGATGCCCGACAAAATTTACAAGGACTGCCAGACCTGCCCGCGCCTCTACGCCTGCGACGAAGTCGCCATGGTGCGCGGTCCGTTGCCCCGCATCGCTGTCCTCGGACCCGGCAAGCTGCAACGTCCGGACCTGGTCGAACCCCCTCTCGTGCAGCTGCAACTAATCCCGAGCGGCAGCTCCCGCTGAACGCCCGATTCTCCACGAACAAGTGAACCAGATGCGAAGAGACCCGGCCGAGGCTGGGTCTCTTCCCGTTACCGGTACACGCAACAATGTTCTATGGCCAGTTATTGACCACGTTCGTGACGTTTACAGTGCCCAGACCGGTCGTGAAGTCCCAACCGGATCCCGCTGGATAAGCGACATCGAGCTGGGAATCGGAGGTCGACAGGACACCATACGTTGCATCCGCGTAGCAATTCACGGCGCCGTAGCAGGGCACCTCGTTGGTTCCCGTTGTTACATCGTGCAGGACGCACGAAGCCGTATCCTGCGGTCCCCGGTTGGAGTTGCAATCGGAAGTTTCCGACGAATGCGGCGAAGCGGAAGTGCCATACTCCGCTTTGCCAAGCTCATAGTACGTGGGAGCGGCGTTGCCCTGGGGAGCGCCGATCTTCTGATTGATCAAGGCCTGAATGCTGGCGAACTGGGGAGCGGTGAAGGAGGTTCCCCCAGCGCTGTTGTGAAGGGTGTCGGTGGAGTTCTCGTAATTGCACGGATAGCCGCCCTGGGAAGAGTCAGACATGCAGAAGAGAACGGCGTGATGCCACAAACCGTTGCCCGCGAACAAGGAGACATCCGGGAGATCACGGACCGCATCCGCCGGGGTTGCCGTAGACGTTTTCCTGCCAGGCGGGTTTGGCGTACACAAAGCTGGGCGCGCCCGAACCCGCCGCGATGCCCGGGCCCGGTGGGTCAGCGTACAACACGAAATTGCACCAGGTGTCGCCGCCCGGCTCGCCGTAGTAGTCCTCCACGATGAGGCTGGCGCAGGAGTCGTCCCAGGTCATCTCCGGTACATACGATCTCGCTGATTTTCCGCCTGGTCCATTACCGTTATTCCAGTAGGTGGGGAAACTCTTCTCGTAGAAGTCCAGGAAGTCCGTACCTCCCGTAGCAGTGTCGTACGGTGTCGAGGCGAGGCCGTTGGCCTGTATGCCGCCGACAGCATAGCTTGCGGTGTCCACATCACAACCGGCCGGCCCGTCATCGCCAGCCGACACAAAGACCGAGACACCTTCCAGTGCGGCTTGCTGCCATAACTTCTCGATGTAGAGATTACCGCTCGGACCTTGTCGGGCCTCGCATCCGGAATAGCTGAGACTCATGATGGGCGGCGGACTCGCCAGATCGAGCAGGTTCTGCGCGGCGATGAAGGCCCCGAAGGTCGTCTCCGTGTCGGCGCACGAAGCCAGATCGACCGTAGCATCCGGGGCGATGGCGCCGGCCCATTCCGCATCGACGGCAGCTTCCATTTCAGCGGCGTTCCGACCCGGATTGCCACATCCCGGACCGGGATGAATCTGGGAGAAGGTTCCGGAATACGTGCTCAATCCAAAGCGATACCGGAATGTGTTCACATCGGATGAATCCACATCGCCGTCTTCGAGAACCACCACGGTCTGCCCTTTGCCGGTGATCGGCGTCTTGGCCGTATAGAGCGGTGTCACGTTATAGATCGTCGCGAAGTCGGCCGGGGCTTCATTGTATTGCTCACCGTTTGCATCGCTGAAGGAGAAAGCCGGGGTTATTTTCACAAGTGCCGGCTTCGGGAAGAAGCTGTTCAGAGAGCTGAATCCAGCCACCAGAGACGAGAGCGCAGCCGGAATTTCGGGGTCGCTGGCGTTCGCGACGTACTGTTGTCCCTTGATGCCATAGGAATGGATCTCGGTATGGAACGCCTCGCGCACCTGTGCCGCATTACCCGAGACGTCCAGGGTCAATCCGCTCTTCGAAACTCCGTTTACCTGCAGGCCATGTCCACTCAGCCAGTCCTGCACCTGGGTGATGTCCTCCGCTGCAGGCCCGTAGGTCTTCCCGAGTTCCTCCGCGCTCAGCCACTTGTGATAACTCGGCGAGTTCGGCGTCTGCATGGCCGTGAGCACAGCGGCGAGCGCCTTCTCCTGAGCGGGGCTGCGTCGCAACTCCAGGTACATGTGCTGCAACGGCAGGCTGTCCGCAACGGCGCCGAGATCGTACCTGGGAAGCGCCAGCGGATGGGTGTTGCCGGTCAGTGTCACCAAGACCGAGTCATCGATGGCGCCGCTGATCATGGAGTCGCTGGGAGTTTGGGCGGATCCCAGGACGGCCGATCCGGCAATCGTCAGACATAGAGTGAACGGAAACGTGAGGGCGTGCCGAAGGAACCGGCGGAGTCGCAGCATGGTGGCCTCCTGGATATTCAAAGATTCAAGCCCCTGCGAACGGCGAGCCGTCGCGCAGACAATGGAACGGTAGGGTGGCCCGGCACTAGGAGCTTGTTGAAAATCGGCTTTTGTGGCTTCGCTAGCTTCGCGAAACCCGCTTTGATTGCGGGTTTCGTACTTGCCTCGCGGACATCCGAGGTGCTTCTTCAACAAGCTCCTAGAGCAATAACAGGGGTATCGCGAACAGGAATTCGTGGCCTCGGGAGCAGAGTGCAGGGCGGCTCGTCTCGGCACGAGCCCCTTGAGGTGCACCGCTCCCGGTACAGCAACCCTGATACTGCGCTAAGCCCACGACCTTTTGGGGGAAGGTGACACGCAGGGCCGAACAGCATCCGGGGTTCTGATCGTGCGGCAATCCAGTACCGGCTTCAGATCAGGAATGAGCCGGCACTGCCAGGCTTTGCTCCTCCGATAGCGGAGACGAACATGGTCTGTCGCCATTTTCGAAAGCGAAAGTGACGCTCCTGAACATGTCCGGCTCTACGCGACAGGAGAACGGCTGACAGGCTCTGCCAGCGGATAGGTAACACTACCACTGGGAACTCGTTTGTGGAAGACCATACTTTTGGTTGGGGTCTTGCCTGAATCCTTCGCCTGACAGGGCACGGGGGAATTCCGGTCAGCAGGTATGACACGAATCAGGCTCTAGACTCGGCACGGGCAGGCCCGGCTGACGCTCTGCAGACAGGGCGCCTGGCAGACAAGATACCAGGATGCCAAGAAGAGCAGTGTGATTCCGGCCGCGGCCCAGAAGAACAGCTTCACCGGGAGCGTCGTTAGCAGCTGCTGCCCGGCGTCGGGGTTGGACTTGACGGGCCAGCGAAAGAGCAGACCGCTGATCAAGCATATGGCCGCCGCCAACACGAGCCGCAGCAGCACCAGCACCATGCGGTCCTGCCAAGGGGTCCAGGGCGAAAAGAACGCCGCGCCCGCGACCCAGTACAGTGAGAGCAGACTGCAAAGAAACGAGAGCGCTTTGCCGAGGTCGATGAACATTGCACCCCCTGCCGTTCCACCCCCCGCGCCGAACCTGCGATCACCGGCTTGTGGCGCAGGAATCGAGGCTCTCCTCTGCAAGTGTCGAGGAGAGCTTCGGGCGCCAGGTTTATTCCCGTCGAAGTCGTTCTCACGAAAGACGCGATCAAGACGCGATCCTGACGCCATCTATCCGCGCCATGATAACAGGAGAAGGCTCTAAGCAGGTACCGCGTCCGCGGAGGCCGGCTGTATCTCAGGGCGGTTGTTGTCGCGGTGGCGAAGATTGGAGAGTGCCGGATACACAGCCAGCCGCGCGCGATTGATCGATCCCAGCGGGCGATGCGCGGCCAGGGAGTGCGCGGGTGCAAAGGATAGATCCTCGAAGTATTCATCCTTGGCTGGATCCCAGGCGGTCTGGGCCGGGATCACGAGACGGGCGACCTCCTGATATTGCGAGGCGTTTTCCGACCACGGTGCTGTCGCGTCTTCGATCGGCATCTCTTCATAATCCGTGTTGAGCTGCACCTGCACGCTGAACTCGGCGGGATTGGATTTGAAGAAGGCGACGGAGGCGTCGCGCAGGGCTTCCGGTGTCTTGAGCTCGATCTCCTTATCGAGCAGCGCCGTCAAAGCGGGGGTGTCGGGAACGACGCCCAGCTTGGCAACGTAATCGCCGTACCGCAACGGTGTCTGGGAGTACTGGGCCTCACCCAGGGGATGAACCTTGGGATGACCGAAGAAGTCAAGCTTGGAGGACTTCAGGCCCACCGCCGACAAGGCCTCATTGGTAACCCGGGAGATACCGGAGACGATCCCCTTGGTGGAATCGGATAGCTTGGGAGCGACTTCGGCATTGGGCTTGAACGCCTGAAGAAAGGCCTTCGCCCCGCCCGCAATGAACTCCTTGCCGGGAGCGAGGACGAAGTCCTGGGCATTGCCTGAGTAGCCGGGGAGCTTCGCGCCCGGAGCGTTCAGCACCTTGATCGCCATGCCCCGCGTGGCGTTGACCTTGGAGTCGTCGAGAAGTTCACCGGGCGCGGACGCCATGCGCACCAGCACTTCGTAAACGCCCGGCTGGGCGAAAAGTCCCTGGGCCAGTTCGAATGGGAGACCGCCCGGGACGATGAGTTGTCCCTTGAGCAGAGCATGTGCTTTGGCGTGCGAGATGCGGACGTCGCGCCCGTACTTCTCATGAGCCTTATGGGTTCCGTCCGTCATGAGCTGGATAATCTTCGCGTTGGTTTCCTGTTCGTCATCGGCGATGGTCTCGATATCGTCGTGGTACAGCTCGTATGTCGGCATCTGAGTTCCTCTGGGTGGATCGAGCGTGAGCGATTCGGCGTGCGGACTATGGCGTCCAGGAGCAATCGACTGAGATGCCGGAGAAGTTTTTCGCGTTGCGATCGGCTGCAGACCACACTTGACTGGCTTCCGTGCACGCCCGAACGAAACTCCCGGGAGCCGCTTCAGTCGTCGTCATCCTTGTGCCTGGTCGAGTACTCCGGATGGCGCAACTGGCTGGGCAGCGGCACGTTGCCCATCGCATCTCTCCAGAGGATTGCATTCAACTCGGCTGTGGGAGCCTGATCGGCGTGCAGAAAGTCCATGCGTGAAGACGCCCTGGCTCCCACAGCGGTTTTGCTGTTGGCCTCATAGATCAAACCATTTTCGCGATTGCTGACATCCGCCTCGTAAGGCGGCTGGTTCCCTTTGCCGCTGAACAGCGGCGTCATCAGGGGCGCGAAGGCATCGTTATTGTTCATTGGGGGGAGTGCCAGCAGGTTCTCCATTGTTCGGATCGTGCTCACCGTGGTGTAGAAGCGATGATCCACGAAGGGCTTGCCGTCCGTTCGCGGAGAGTACTTGCTCACCACCAGACAGATGCTGCGATGCGCATCGACGTGGTCGGCGCCATCCTGCGCATCGTCTTCCAGGATGAAGAACGCCGTGTCATCCCAGAAGGGGCTGTGCGATACAGCTTCCACGGCCCGGCCCACGGCAAGATCGTTGTCCGCGACGGAGGCCGCCGGCCGCGGCATCCCCGGTGTCGTCCCGGCCGTGTGATCGTTGGGTAGCCGAAGCTGAATGAAGTCCGGCATGGTGTCCTGGCCAGCCTTCTTCTGCGCATCCCAGGCACGGAATTTGACCAGGAACTCCTCAACCCGCAACTGGTCCGGGAACGCCAGCTCGAAGTCCGGATATAACGGATCGAAGTGGCCGCGCAGCTCCGGCTTGGTCGCCGTGTTGGATGCGATCAGCGGAATCGACCAGGAGTAGCGGCTCACGCCGCCGCCATAGTTGGCTGGGATCAGCTCCCCTTTGTGAATCGCCGCCCGTGCGCAACTTGTGGTGGTTCCCTCGGGCGTTCCCTGCAGTGGAGAGGTCTGGCGAGAGTCCACCTTCTTCTCGCTGCAGAAGGTGGTCGAGATGTACTCGCCAAAGTGGTACAGGGTCTTTCCGTGCCGCGCCAGGTTCGCCCAGAGATATCCGCTCGCGGGCTCGTTCACATCGGGAATGTCTTGCAGCAGGGGGACGCCATTGGACACGACGCCTTCATAGTCGTAGGCTCGCTCGTTGCCCCGGTAGCTCTGCTGCCAGGTCTTCTCGGTGTAGTCCGACGTGATCGCCGCATTGGACCAGACATGGCCATCTCCGGAGACCTCGGCCGAGTCGTAGAAGTTATCCAGGATGCCAAACTGCTCCGCCAGCCGATGCTCGTTCGGGGTCACGGAGCGGCCATACATCGTAAGCGCCGGGTCGCCATTGGCAGCCGATTCATCGCCAAGGATCTGATCGTAGGTTCGATTCTCCTTGATGATGTAGATGATGTGCCGGATCGGGTTCGCGCCCGCGGAGAAAGCGATCTGCTCGCGCGCGGACTTCATGCGGTTGTCCGCGACCACTGCGTCCGTAAAGGCAGGCAATCTCGCATCGAGTTCGCTCAGCGCAACGCGCGCGAAGGACCCGTGCAGCAGGGTCGGGATGTAGGTGCGGTCCGAACGAGGCGAGTTGGCCGGCGCTCCGGCCTGCGGCATGTTGTTGGGCCCGGTTCCGTTGCCCTTTGCGGTGGCGATCAGCAGATCGGTTGAGGTGGTGGCCAGTGCGGTCGGGTACCAGCCTGTGGGCACAAAACCGAGCGGCCGAGTGGCCTGCAGTGCGTGCCCCGCCTTCCTGACTGGCTTGCTCTCCGGGCCATGGACCTCATAGACGGCCACGGCGTCGGAGCTTGCATTGGCCACAAACAGCCGCCTCCCATCGCCGGACAGAGCGATGGCATCGGGCACGGCGCCGAAGTAGGTCTGGCCCGGCAGCTTCGTATCGAAGTATCCGGTCACCTTCATCTCCGGCGACGCCTGGGTGGGAACGCTTACGGCCGCGGCGAGATCGCGGTTGGCCAATGCGACATACAGGGTCTTCTCATCCGGGCTGAGGACCATCGCCGCCGGATGCGAGCCTGCCGCGGTGAGGGAGGTGGCCGGAAGCAGACTCACGCGGCCCAGCGGCCGTCCGGCCCGAAGGTCAAGCGCCACAACCGCGGATCCATTCCAAAGCGCGACGAAGCCATAGCGGCCATCGTGGGTTGCGGCCACCGTGATCGGGTACGCCGCGGGCACCGTCGTGGAGGTAGACAGATCGAAGCGCTGGATCACGCTGCCGCTGGCGCCGTCGAGCAGAAGCGCGTCATCGGAGAGGTTGTCCGCCACCAGGATGCGCTCGCCGCTGCCCGGTGGGCCCGGAACGACGACCAGACCGGCCGGGTAGGAAAGGGCGAACCCCTTGGTCAGAGGCTTTGTGAACGTACTCTGGACCTTGCCAACCGCCAGCTGCTGCAGCGGCAGGGAAAGCAAACGCTCCGGCCGCAGTTGGCCCTCCTGGAACGCGTACACCGCGATGGCATTGCCCGTCTCCGACGGCTTTCCGCCCAGCGGTGCGGAAAGCGAGGCGATGCTTGCATACAGATGCTTTCCGTCCCGTCCCCAGGCCAGCCCTTGAAACAAAGTCTGGTGCGCCACCCGCGCTTTGGTGCGAGTGTCTGGAAAGTCTTTTTCTTTTCCGTTGAGCAGGTCGACGATGAAGATCGATTGATCGTAGTTGGATTCCGCCGTGCCGTATCCCGCATTGAGCGTTGCCGCATATCGGCCATCGGGAGACACAACGAGAGACATCGGCAGACTGTTGGTTTGTACCGGCGCTCCGGGGAGCGCTGGATCGAGTTGCTTCCCAGTCGGCAGCCCGGCTGTATCGGCGGAAGGAGGTGGCTCTGCTGCAGGCGTCTGCGCGGAGGCGTGGATCCCAACCGGGGCGAGCGCAATGCCGATGAGGAGAGCGCGGAGCAGTTCCTTTCTGAGCTTGAGCATGACCCCAGAATACGCGCGGCTGGAGAGCCTTGGGCTGCTGGGCAAGGCGCGACGTAGCCCAAATTCACCCAGCCTCTCAGTGCATCGCACACCTGTTTGGAGATCACGCATCATTCGGGGTGCTCGCTTGCGTACGATCAACGCTCTCGTGTGGAACGCTCCGACCGGATACCAAATGCCGGCTCTCCGCGCACTGATAATACCCATAACGGAGTGCCGGAAGCCAGTCGCATCTCCCCTCCCCAGCACGTCGCTCGACACGCAGATCCAATAGAACCGTGGTGCTGGGACCTCTCTGGTGCCTCAGCCCCTGGGGTGCTGGGGCCGCCAGGTATGTTCTTTCCCTCTCACCCAGGTGCGCCGATGGGCGGGAGGCCATGCGGTAAACCACACTGGGGCAATGACGAACGAGTGTTGGCCCCGTTACCCGAGGAGGTACTCATGTCACCTGTCGTCCGGTCACCGGTTATCGGGTCACCGGTTATGGGGGCCAGCCCCGCACCCCGTGGCGGCCGCTGGACTCCGCTGCGGAAATCCCTCCTCTGCATGGTGGGAGGGGCCACTCTCTGGAGCGCCGCCACATTGGCCGCGGAACTCGGTCCCACCGCGGGGACGCAGCGGATTCCGGAGACTGCGGGAACAACCCTCTCCGGAGGAAGCGTTCGCCTGCCGGAGGATGCACGAGGCCGGGATCTGGTGCTCGTCTTCGGGTTCGGCAGAGGCGCGAAAGAACAGAGCACTCTTTGGGGCAAGAAGCTGGTGGCCTGGCAGCAGCAGGGCCTGAGCTTCAGCTTCTACCAGGTCGCCATGCTCGCAGGAGCGCCGAGGTTCACACGTCCATTCATCGTGCATGCCATGCGATCCTCCGTTCCCGACAACTTCAAGCCGCACATGCTGATCCTGTCCTCGAACGAGGACTCCTGGCGGGCCCTGATCCACCCCAAAGGACAAGCGGACGTCTATGTCGTCTTCTGCGACGGCGGCGGTCATGTCAAGTGGGAAACAGAGGGCGCGGGCGCCGATCAATTCGAGCAGTTGAAAGACCGGCTCGACAGCGCGTCTTCTGAATCTCGTCAGTAAGGACGCGAGCCGCTCAGCGTAACGCCGCCATCACCACGCATTCCAGTACCCGTCGCGTTGCGTCAGGACGATGTCGCGCCCGAACAGCTCGCTCAGCCTGGGCGCGATCAGCAGATTCTGCCTGGGTCCGTCCGCCACAATCTGCCCCTCGCGCATCATGACGATCCGCGCCATCTCCGGCAGAATGTCGGCGATGTGATGCGTGATGAGCAGGATCGCGGTTCCTTTCTGCGCGAGTCCACGCAGCATCTCGCGCAGATCATGCTGCGCCCCCAGGTCGAGCGCGTTGGAAGGCTCGTCGAGCAGCAACATCCGCACCTCTCCGGTGGTTCCGGCCAGCGCCCGCCCGATCATCACACGGCGCTGCTGGCCCGCGGACATCTCGCCTACCGGTTTCTCGCGCAGCGCCTCGGCGCCTACCAGCGAAACGATCTCCTCCGCGCGCTCTCGCATCGCGGCTGTGACTTCCAGGTTGGGCCACAGAGTGGAGCTTGAGAAGAAGCCGGTGAGGATGGCATCGAATCCGGTCGTGGTCAGCGTCTGGCGTCCGGGAAGCTCGGCGGAGACCACTCCCATCCGCCGCTTCAACTCGGTAAGATCCCAGCGCTGCTTGCCCATGATTGTGACGCGGGTCTCGGGCCGCACCAGCGGATACAGCTCACAGGTGATGGTCTTCAGCAGGGTCGACTTGCCGCACCCGTTCGGTCCCAGCACGGCCAGGTGCTCCCCGGCCGCGATCCGCAAGCTTACGTCGTGCAGCACCACGCGCTGGCCGCGCGCCACGTGAACATGCTCCAGCGAGACAATCGTGTCCGGCCGGCGCGACGGAGAGCTCCCCGTGGTCTTGATCTCACTTGAATCCTCAACACCCTGAGTCATGACGCCTTGGACCGGGACACGTTCACGCGTGACGGACTGCGGCTCCGTACACGGAAGAAGACCCCGAAGATCCGCCAGGCCGCCTTGACGGAAGCGGAGAGGTTTCCCGACACCTTCGACTCTCCCCCGATACGGCATCGATAGTTCACTGGAATCTCAAGCACCCGCAGGCCCAACTGCACAGCGCGAATCTGCATCTCGAGATTCCAGCCGAAGGTCATCTCGCTCATCCGCAGCGTCTCGAGCGAGCTGCGCCGGATCGCGCGGAAGGGCCCCATATCGGTGTAGCGAAATCCATAGAACAAACGCACCAGCCCGCTGATCAGCCAGGCCGCGAAGGTCTGACTGGCGCTCATCGATCCGGGCTCGCGCCGGCCCCGCGTACGCGAACCGATGACGAAGTCAGCCTGATCGCGCTCGATCGGACCGACAAGATTCGCAAACTCCCCCACATCATCCGCACCGTCGCCGTCCATGCAGACCAGGATGGTGCTGGAGGGCAACGCCGCCTGTGTGCCCGCATGCATCGCCGCACCATAGCCACGCGGTGAAACGATGATCCGCGCCCCTGCCGCCGCGGCAATCTCGCCGGTGCCGTCGCTACTGCCGTTGTCGACCACGATGCACTCCGCGATGCGGTCCCAGGGCATGGACCGAACCACAGGACCGATCGACTCGGCCTCGTTCAGCGCGGGGATGATGACCGAAATATCTGTGCCCATCGTTTTAGTTTAGCGGCTCCGCACAGGGACGTGGAGACGCGGTCCAGCGCGCGGCCAGCAGGCGAACCATCCCGTTCAGAACAAACACCACGGCCACCGTGCCATACAGAATTTTATTCAGCAGGAACATCTTTGGCCCCGGGTCCGCCAGCGCCGTCGTGAACAGATAGAAGAACGCCATCAGGTACGTCAGCAGCGACAGATTCGGCGCCAGAGTGAGGAACGGGACCAGCCAGGCGATATACCAGGGATAGTGCGGCGAAAACAGCAGCATCATGGCAAAGGCCAACATCATGGCCGCGCGTATAGTCGCGGGCGGCTGGGGCACCCAGCCCAGGGTTGCGGGTGTCACGGGCGCTGCGTACGAAGCCGTCAGCCTTCCAGGGGCGGAGTGGCCAAATCGTGAATCGCTATCGTCGAAGCGCTCCACGCTGGCATAACGCCAGGCCCACAGACTGATCCCTCCCAATACCGCGGCGCAGAACACCATGTACGCCGTCGTGGATATATTCTCCAGCCCATGAATGCTGTGGGCCAGGTCCAGCAGGAAGAAGCGCGCACCGGTGTCGATTCCCTCTTCCTTCGCGTATCCGGAAAGGAATCCAAACACCAGCTTGCCCACCGAGGCGTACACGGAATATCCCACCACGACGACCGCCGCCAAAGCCGCGGGCATCTTCCAGTCGCGGCGAACATATAAGGCGGGGAACAGCACCAGCGGATAGAACTTGGTCATCACCGCCAGCCCGAGAAACAAGCCAGTCAACGCCGGCTGCCCGCGATAGCGGAACAGCAGCGCCATGACGATGAAGGCATACACCGCGGCATCCACGTGTCCCGCCCCGCCGATCTCCCACACCAGCAGCGGGCACCAGCAGTACAGCAGTATCTGCTCGCGCGGACGTTGCAGACGGCGCAGCAGCGCCAGCAGCGCGCCCACGGTGATGCACTCGAAGCCGATCATCGCCGTCTTCATCGCGACCACGGTCGGAGAGAAGAACGTAACCAGCCAATAGATCATCTGCGCCACCGGCGGATAGATGGTGTGCGCATAGTTGCGGCGATTGATGCTCTCGTTTATATCGGAATACTTGTCCGCCAGGGACATCAACGCTGGATCGCCGGGAACGTAGCGATAGGGGCTGATGTGCGCATGCTGCACGATGCCGTCCCAGACATAACGGTAGATATCGGAAGACGAAAACGGGTCGGCAAACAGCGTCATCGCGCGAAATGCAATGGCAAAGCCGATCACCAGCCGGAACGTGGTGCGATTCACCGGCTGGGTCCACACCACGAGGATGGCCGCCAGATACAGCCAGACCGACCACCCGGAGCAGCCCGAGAAGCCGATCGTGAAGTGATCGTTCTCGAGGACGAACTGCCGGCTCAGCAGCAGCAGGCCCAGCCCCAACAGGCATAGCGCGGCGTTGGTGCTCCAGGGCCGCCCTCCACGCAACGCAACCAGCCGCGAATCCAGCGTCATGGCTGGCTCTCGGACGCGGCTGCCAGCGGCTCGTCGATGTTGTGGGAATGCGGCTGCGGAGCCCGCGATGCCTGCGCCAGATAGGCTCGCGTGGAGGACGCGTCGTATCCGTCAACAGTCGCAAAGGAGGGCCGGCGGTTTTCAAGCAGCTCCCGCTCCAGCACGGCCAGCGTGGCTGCGTCATCCACGTCATACCAGAGCGGCAACTCTACCAACTCGATCCCCGCCTCGCGAACTCGCTCCACGGTCTCCGGGTAGACGCTGGCCGTGCTCCAGGTGATGCGTTCAAACGGGGCGGCATGGGCTTGTTTCAGACCGATCAGGTAATAGCCTCCATCGTCGGAAGGGCCCAGCACCACGCGATCCCCGGGCCGCGCGAGCTCCACAACGGCATCCTGCAGCGCCGTCGCCGGCAGCGTCGGGGAGTCGGAGTCGATCAGGCAGACCGCGCCGAACCCGCAGGCGAGAATGTCTTCCGCGGCGGCCAGCAGCCGCTCTCCAAAGGCATCGCCACGCTGCGGAATCAGCACAAACCCGGCGGGTAGAATCCCGTCGAAAGCCGCCTCATCTCCCACCGGGGTGTAACACACCATACCGGCCGCGTCGCCGGGCGCGGCAACCTCGGCGATGTTGCGCGTCGTGTCGCGCAGAAAGCAGATGTTCAGAGCCGCTGTCTGTTCCAGAGTCAAGGGAGGCGAGAGCCGGGTCTTTACCTTGCCGGGCCGCGGGGCCTTGGCCATCACCGCCAGTGCGCATTGTTTACTTCGTTCCGCCCGGGACTGTTGGTTCTCCGCGGAGCCGGGATCGAGCACGGCATAAGAAAGTCTGCCGACGGGCAGTGGTCCTGTTTCTGGGGCCTGCATCATGCCTTTCGCTTGCACACGCGACTTTTTCTTCTGGTGCGATTAAGTGTAGAGCATCTCTCCTGTTGCCGCGCTCAGGCATGTTGCCGCGCTCAGGGCTGTTGCCGCGCTCAGGGCTGTTGCCGCGCTCAGGCATCGTCCGGCTCCGGCATCAACAGAATGAGAAGCACGATGCCTTCCACGGCGAACATGCGAAAGGCGGCGTCCTGCCCATTCCAGGTTCGCGACTGCCACATGAGAAACCACTCGGCGCCGACGCTGAGGAAAGCCACAAACCACTGCAGCAGGCCCGCGGTCAGCGCCACGATACCGACCCGCTTGGCGCGCTGGAAGTCGCGTTGCGGCGACCGCAAGGCCCGCGCCAGGGCAATGGTTCCCCACCAGCAGAGCACGGCGCTGAGCCCCTCCCAGGCGATGATGCCCAGATAAAAAGTCAGATGAATCGCCGGCGCCTGGATGGCGCGCCACATGCCCCGGTTTCCGGGGAAGGTGGAGTCCATCATCAGCACATGCCGGACGAACTGATAGTTGGAGTTGAAGTCCGTCGTGTTGTTGAACACCACCAGGGTGAAGAAGAACGCCGTCGCGGCCAGCAGCAGCAACTTGCATACTCGGATGACGATCGAAGGCTGGGCTGTGCTGGACGAGTGGGCAAGGTTCATGAAGAGCTCCCCGCAAAGAGATTGAAGTACGCGCGCAGGGCCCGCAGAGTGGCGTCATCGTAGCCGGGACTGGCGGCCATCTGTGACGCCGGATTCAAGCTCCTGGGCTGGCGAACATAGGCGTCGAAGTACTGTGGATCGGTAGCGGCGCGGCGCGCGACCACGTCCCAGGGCCGATTGGATTTCTCACCGCCCTCGCCCCAGCGGCTGTGGCAGCGAAAGCAGTTCTGGCGAGCGATGAGATATCCCTGCCGCACCAGCGGATCCTCTGCCCTCCGGCCGAAGGGCGCGATCGGTGCATACACCTGCTGCTCGGTCTGGAAGTCCAGGCGCACCACGCCCCACGGTATCTGCGGTTCGTCGCTGTGGGAGAGCACACGGAAGGCAGGAAGAAAGTCCGGGTGCGAGATCAGGTACGGTCCCATGGCGATCCCATCTTCTCCGCTGGGCCACTGCGCTGGGGGCTTTCCATTCATCTGGAGCACCAGCAGCGGATGATGCGCGCGCAGATAAGCGGCCGGATAATGCGCCGCATAGCCGTCAATGCAGATCGCCGTCATCATCGACGCGCCCAGGACAGCGCCGAGCAGGGCCGGAAGCTTCGCCAGCGCAATGCCGCGAAGCCGTACCGTTCGGCCGAAGTTCGCGTCGTCGCTGACAGTGTCGGTCTCCTGAGGCAGGGTTTGCAGCTCGGCCAGGGAGACGAATCGGGTCTGGCCGCGCGGCACGCCAGCGAGGTCTCCGCCAAGCTCCAGGTCGCTGGCGCTGCGGCGCGTGCGATATAGCGCGAGCCCGGGGCCGGACGCATCACCGCCAACCGTGCGTACAGCGTCGGGTACATGTGTGGCAAAGCTCAGCAGGGCCGTCGCGCCAAATATGGCGACGGCCAGCCAACTCCAGCCTGTTCGAGTCATGCGCTCATGGTAGCTGAGCGGGACCTCCATAGCCGCGGCAAATCGCGTGCTACAGTACAACCAAACTGACCAATTTTCTTATGGACCGGCGCGCAACCCTCATACAACTTGGCTTCGAGCTTCCCGCGGCGCCCGTGCCGGGCGGCAACTACATGTCCGCGAAGACGGCCGGCGGCATAGTCTACCTGGCCGGCGTGATCTCGCAGAACGCGGACGGCGTGATCACCGGCACAGTCGGGCTGGACCGCAGCGTTGAAGAAGGCTACGCGGCCGCACGTTATTGCGCTTTGTTGCAGCTTGCGACGCTGGAGCAGCATCTCGGTTCGCTGGAAAAGATTCGCGGCATCCTGACCGTCAATGGCTACGTGAACTCCATTCCCGGCTTCGCGGATTCTCCCCAGGTGATCAACGGCGCATCGGATCTGCTGTTCTCGCTCTTCGGCGAGCCGGGCCGCCATGTTCGCGCCGCGATCGGCGTCAGTGGTCTGCCGCGCCATGCTCTGGTCGAGTTGCAGATGACGGTGGAGATCTGATCGTGGCGACTCACAACTTAAGTGCGGAGCCGACCCACTCGCGCTGGAATGCCGCTCTGCCGCCGCGGCTCACCATTGCGTCGGGCGACACGGTTCACTTCGAGTGTCAGGATGCGAGCGGCGCTCAGGTGCATCCCGGCATGACGGCGGCGGAGTTCCAGGACGTCGACCGCGGCCGGATCCATGCGCTCACCGGGCCCGTCGCCATACACGGCGCCGCACCCGGAGATGTGCTGCAGATCGATGTGCTCGAGGTGCGGCATACGGGGTGGGGATGGTCCAGCGTGATCCCCGGGCTCGGCTTCCTGAAAGAGCGCTTCGCCGAGCCGTTTCTCTTTCACTGGCAGCTGGAGGATCGGGTGTCCCGTTCGCTCGCGCCGGCGGTCGTGGCTTTGCGTCCCTTCTGCGGCATATTGGGCGTGGCTCCCGCGGAGCAGGGCGAGTTCCGCACCCGGGCGCCGGGCGTCTTCGGCGGCAACATGGACGTGCGCGAGCTCAGCAGCGGCGCCACGCTGTACCTTCCCGTGCAGCAGCCCGGAGCGCTGTTCTCCTGCGGCGATGCCCACGCCGCCCAGGGTGATGGCGAGGTCTGCATCAACGGCATCGAGTGCCCCGCCGAGGTTACGCTGCGTTTCTCCCTGCACCGGCAACAGCCGCTGGCCGGTCCGCTGCTGGAATCCCCCGCCGTGCAGGACAGCCTGGGAGCGGGCTGGCAGGTTGTGGAGTCGTCCACCGACGCGCTCACCGCGGCCCGCGCCGCCACCAGCCGCCTGATCGATCTGCTCGTCGCGCACTGGGGGTTCACACCGGTTGAGGCGTATCTCCTCTGCAGCGTGGCTATGAAGCTGCAGATCAGCCAGGTTGTGAACGAACCCATGAT
>CAXUIM010000052.1:0-9463 GCA_964250885.1 uncultured Acidobacteriaceae bacterium
ACACCTAAATGGAAGGCCGAGCAGATGCTTCAAGAGATCATTCTGAAGGAGACGAAGGGGGTCGGACCGACCCCAACGCTTCCGCCGGACGGCTCCGTGACGTTTCGCTGGTTTGTGAAAGAGCGTTACATCCCGATGCGGCCAGGCTCATGGAGCCCGACCTACAAGAGAACAAATCCTACAACCTGGAGCATTACCTGATCGGACACTTTGGCGAGATGCCACTTCGGAATCTCAGGACGTTTGAGATTCAGGTGTGGCTCAACAACCTGGTGGAAGAGAAGGATTACTCCGATTCCGTGGTGCGCGGCTGCTTCAACAACATCCGCGCCATCACCCACCTGGCAAGGAAGCAAAAGTTCCTTTCCGAAGACCCGGGAGAAGACGTCACCATGCCGATGATGAAGATCTCAGAGAAGCCGGTGATGCTCATCGATCTGATGCTTCGCCTGCCTGGAGCGATCGAAGACCTCGGGGACCTCTGCCTCATGCTCGTTGCGATCTTCAGCGGACCCCGCGCCAGTGAGGCGATCAGGTTTCAATGGAAGTCATGGACGGGAGTGTCCCTCATGCCCTACGGCACCGCCGTCGAGGGGCAGTTCTATGAAGGGCGTCTCAAAACGAGGGCGAGTCGGTCTCCCATTGCGGTTCCGCAACGTGTGCGACCGGTGATTGAGGCTTGGCGAAGGATTTGCCCGGACCCGTCGCCGGAGGCTCTGATGTTTCCACGTTTGGTCGTGGGAAGCGAACGGGCCAAGCCGTGCCCCGCCATGCGAAGAACTTCCTCAGGTGGCGGATTCGTCCGATCGCGGTTCGGCTGGAGATACCGGCCCGCTGGTAACTCATCTCTCCGGTCACGGCACGTTGAAGGACGCGCAGGGCGCACTACGCCACGCGAGCATCACGACGACCGGCAACGTGTACGTGCAGGTCGTCGAAGACAACGTGATGCGGGCGGTCAACTCTCACGCCTCGGCGGTGCTTGAGGGGTGGCGACCAGCAGTTGAAAGTATGGTCTGACGGGTCGGAACGTGAGGCGACTTCCAGAGCCTCTTTCAGGGTCTGAAGTTAATTTGGTGAAGTTTGGTGAAGTTTAGGAGAGGAGGTCTTGCAAGTCCTTGATAATATGGCTCCTGAGGTAGGACTCGAACCTACAACCCTTCGGTTAACAGCCGAATGCTCTGCCATTGAGCTACTCAGGAATCTCGGGGGAGGCCACTGTGACCGAAGTCCGCACCCTCATTGTTATAGCAAATCGCGTAGGGCGGGTCAAAAATACGCAGGGATCGACCGGACCCAGCGAGCGTCCGCCCAGTCGGCGTTGACCCCCGGCCATGAACAAGGAACGGCATCGAAGGTCAGCGACACGCCGGTGATGGCAGCTCATGGATATAAAAGCACCGCAATGTTGTACGCCGTGAAAGAGTCGGTCCGCTGCGCGGCACAGGCTCCCACCTCCGCTTCGCGGTACCGTCCGGAGGCGATCCGGGACTTGAGCTGGTCGGGGACATCGGAGATTTCGCCGGTTGTGTAGCGCATCACGAAGTAGGGGCGGCGCGGACCTGCATAGCCGGTACTCATCTCGCAGGTGCGGCGCGCCTCCTCAGCCGAGGGAACCACGGTGACTCCACCGAGCCGGCCCAGCGAGTCCGCCACTGCGCGCTCCTGGGCTACGTAGGATAGATTGGCCACTGAATGGTCGAAATCCTCTACGGCATAAAGCTGGCCGGCGCGACGGACCACGCTGATACTTATGGAATCGACGTCTCCGTCGAGGAGATTCGCCCGATGCTCCGGCGAATGCATCCAGGCATCGTGAATTCGAACGGCGGTCGAAGCCTCGGCCACGTTTTCGGCGACTACATCGAAATGGGCCCCCTGTTGCCGGGCCCGGTCACCGACATCCGGCTCTCCCGGATACTGGTGCGAAATCGACTCGCGCCGTGCCATCTCAACGGCGTGCAGATGCGCGGCGCGGTAGAGTGCATCGTCCCAGCGCAAAGGCGGCAAACCCCGCTGCACCCGCTCCATGTTCGCTGCGTGGAAGAGATACTGTTCGGCGACCGAGGCTCCATTCTGGGCGTGAGCCGGCACGCCTGCCAAGGCCATGGCGCCGGGTAGAAGAAACAACGTTGAGAGCAGGAGTCGCTTCATGCTGATGAGAACCCGGAAGGGAGCCGAAGGGTTGCGCCCGAAAGCTAAGGCAATAACAGGGAGGCCGTGCCCTCGGGAGCACGCTGCAGCGTAGCTGTTCCTGGGGAAAAGCCAATCGAGTCCACAGCCCAGGAGACAGCAACCCTGATATTTCTAAGCCGGTGTTCCGGGCAGACGGTCGCGGTATCGGTTGAGCAGACCGAAAAGCTTTCGCGCCTCCCAGTAGCGCGGGACAAACCGCTTGGGCTCCGAGAGAGATCGAAACAGCCAGCCGAGATACCAGCGGTCCGCCCAAACCGGAATGTTCACCTGGTCTCCACTGAGAAAGGCGATCGCAGCGCCGATGCAGTGTATGGCTGGGCGATAGGCGAGGTTGCGTTTCAGATAGAGCCCCAGACGCTCCTGAGTTCCTCCGCCGATCGTAATCACAATGTGCTGCGGCTTGATACGTTGCAACGTCGCCAGCAGCGCCGGATCCTCAATTTCCCGCCCGTAGAGCGGCGCCGTAAAGACACACTCCGGCGGCACGTGGATTCCCTGCGCGGCCAGCCAATCGAGGTTTCTTTTTCCGCTGGCCTCACTGGCCATGATCCAGACGCAACTACCCGGCTCCCGGATGTCCGGCTCGAGCAGGAGCTCGCGAAGGTATTCCAACCCGGAGAGCCGCCGGATGGAATCTCCCTGCAGGCGGTTCCACACAATGACCATGAAAGCGGAGTCGGTGATAGCCACGTCGGCATGCAGCAGAGCCTCACGATAGCCTGCATCGGTGTCCATGTCCTTGAGCGCGGGGGCCGCTGGAACAACCAACAGCCCCCCGCCCCTCATGCTGCTCACTGCCTGCTGGACGGTGCCCTGGAAAAAATCAATGCCCAGGATGGTCCGAGATTCGCGGACTGGCTTGCTGCTCCGGTTCCGCCACATTGTCTACTTCCCTTTCGCGCCCGTAGCAATCTGGCTCTCAATCCAGCGATAGGTCTTCTCCAGGCCGTCGCGTAAGCGAATGGAGGGCTCCCAGCCGAGTTCCTTGAGGATCAGAGTGTTGTCGCTGTTGCGCCCGTTGACGCCTTTGGGCGCGTTCAAGTCATAGGTGCGTTTCAGCTTGATTCCGGCAATATCTTCGGCCATATCCACCAGCTGATTGATGGTCACCAGTTCGCTCGATCCGAGGTTGATCGGTTCATCGATCTCGCTCCCGGCGATCATCTGGGTGCCCTTCACACAATCGTCGATGTACATGAAGCTGCGCGTCTGCTTGCCGTCACCCCAGATGTTAATCTCATGGTTGCCCGAGTTCTTGGCCTCGATTACCTTGCGGCACACAGCGGCGGGCGCCTTCTCGCGGCCGCCATTCCAGGTGCCTTCCGGCCCATAGACGTTGTGATAGCGAGCCACACGGCAGGTCAGACCGTAGTCCTCTTCGAAGTGCCGGCACATGCGCTCGGAAAAGAGCTTCTCCCAACCGTAACCGTCCTCCGGAAGCGCCGGATAGGCATCCTCTTCCTTGAGCGCCACCACATCAGGGCTGGTCTGCTTCTCGCCGTTGTACACGCACGCCGAAGAGGAATAAAAGAAGCGCTTTACGCGCTTCTCCTTGGCGGCCACCAGCATGTGTGTATTGGTCAACACGCTGAGCATGCACAATGCCTTATTGTTCTCGATGAAGCCCATGCCGCCCATGTCGGCGGCCAACTGGTAGACCAGCGAGACTCCATCCGCAGCGGTCATGCAATGGTTCTTGTCCTTCAGATCCAGCGACAGATTCTCCACGCCGTCAGTGGTCTGATACCACTCGTCCAACGGCTTGACATCCACCGCCCGAACCACCTTGACGCCATTTGCGATCAAGCCCTTGACCAGGTGCCCGCCAATGAAACCACCCGCCCCGCAAACAACCGCTGTCTCTCCCTTTAGATCCACAAGAAACTCCAATCTTATGATAGCGAAGTAAGTACTCCCGCCGGTCGACCCTAATGAAAGCATGGACCGTCGACGCCTGCGGTTTAAAATGATGACTGTGTCTAAGTTTATGTGAGGGTTCGAAGAAGTCAAGGCAGTGTGGCCACTGACGACAAGGGAAGTTTCAACTTGGGACAGCGCCCCCGCGTGTCGCCGCGCGCTATCTGTCGCGGCGCGCTATGATCGTCTCGAACCATGACGATCCATCGTCCTTTTGCGAAGAGGCTCTCCGTCCGGCGCATGCTCACCCGCAACGGACCCGCATTCGCCGGCAGTCTTCTACTCCTGTTCTTTGTGACATGCGCCGTGCTCGCTCCCTGGATTGCACCGCGCAATCCGGCGTACCTGGATCTGGGAGGCCGGCTGCTGCCGCCATCCCCGGCGCACTGGTTTGGTACCGATGAGCTTGGCCGCGACGTTTTGTCGAGAACACTGTACGGGGCTCGCATCTCGTTGACAGTGGCCATTGCGGTGGTCACCCTCTCCCTGGGGGTGGGCGCCGCACTCGGAATGCTGGCCGGGTTTTACGGCGGAGCTGTTGACCTCATCGTGAACATCTATCTCACGAACGCGTTCCTGGCGCTGCCCGGGATTCTGCTGGCCGTAGCCTTTGTCGCCTTCCTCGGGCCCAGCCTTGTCAACCTGGTGCTGGCTCTGGCCCTCTCCGGTTGGGTCAACTATGCTCGGCTGGTTCGAGCTCAAGTGATGGCGGTGAAGGAGCGAGAGTTCGTGCAGGCGGCGCGCTCGCTGGGAGCCAACGATCTGCGCCTGATGCTGCACCACATTCTGCCCAACATCCTTCAGCCCCTGCTGGTGCAGGCGGCTGTGGGCATGGCGACGGCGGTGCTGGCGGAGGCGACGCTCAGCTTCCTTGGACTCGGCGTTCAGCCTCCCACCGCGACCTGGGGAGCCATGCTCAACGACGCACGCTCCCATCTGTTCGAGTCGCCGTATCTGGTCTTTTTCCCAGCCATGGCACTGGCGCTGTGCGTACTTTCATTCAATCTGATCGGCGACGGTCTACGCGATCTGCTCGATCCACGATCACGGCTGCGTGAGGGCCTTTAAAACATTCTTCCCCTGCTGAGGTGCAACATATATTGTGCAAGTGCCGCTGGCTCGAGGGAACTGGCTCCGCGAGGAAACGGCCAAGGAGCCTTACACTTGGAGGAGAAAGGCAGATGCGGATAGGCGTACTCTCCGACACTCACGGTCTGCTGCGGCCTGAAGTGCTTCCGGCGTTGCACGGGGTCGAGAAAATCCTGCATGCCGGCGATGTCGGCGACTGTGCAATTCTTGACCGGCTGGGGCAGATCGCGCCGGTCACCGCCATCCGAGGCAATGTCGACACCAGCGGCCGGTGCGCTAAGCTTCCCGCCACCGAGGCGCTGCTACTCGAGGGCTGTTTTATTTACATGGTGCATGCTCTGGCGGATCTTGATCTACATCCAAAAGCCGCGGGCGTCGGCGTCCTGATTCACGGGCACTCGCATAAGCCGCTGATGGAATGTCGGGACGGAACGCTGTACCTCAACCCCGGCAGCGCCGGAGCCCGGCGATTCCACCTGCCGGTCACGCTCGCGCTGCTGCACATCACCGAGGCGCGCGCGTCCGCGGAGATTGTCACTCTGCTCTGATACCCGGCGCGCGATGCTCCCAGCGCTGGCGAAATCACCAACTCGCCGGGACTGTTGCAACCGGAGGGCTGGAAGGCGGATCCCTGGGCGCAACAGGGCCGGGCGCGGCAGGCCCCATCAACGGAGCGGGCGGCGGCGGCACGGGAACCAGGTTCGGTCCACTCTTTTCCCAACCGAGGTCCACGGTCGACAGGATGTTCGTCATTCGCTGTTCGATGTCTTCCAGCTGGTCCCCTGTAATCTCCTGCGCCCCACTGGAGACCGCGCAGAAGGTGTGGATCTCCAGATCGAAGCGAAGGCATGAGTGTTTGCGATAGGCGGTGTAGACATCGTCCCGTGCCTCAGTGCAGATGTCACCTTGCTCGTCGTGTCCGTGAGCGAACTGCATGCCACCGATCTGCTGCGTGCCCGAAGGGGGTTTCGCCTGGCGCGCACACGCCTGCTCTGAAGAACTCTTGTCGACGCTGAAGTAGAACATGGCTCCGCTCAGCGTGGAGCGCGGATAGGGATTGAAATTGAGGCTGGCGACCGCGCGCACGTATGATTCTGGCGGCGCGGAGACGACATCCGCGTGAAACGCGCTTACCTCTCCATCCTTGGTCGTGAACTGCCATCCGGGAGGCACCAGGAAACGGACATGGAACCGCTCATCCTTGAAGTTGTAAGGCTTCGCCGATGCCTGAGGAGCCAGAGGAACGGTGATCTGCGCTCCGCAACTCAGGGTGGCGAGAGCCAGGATAGAAGCGGCTGTACCAAAACGTCCGTTCATTCGTTTCTCCTAGGAACGCATGCGAGGGTCCGCAAGGGCATAGATGGAGTCTGTCAGTAGGTTCACAGCGACGTATGTCAACCCTATGGCCAGAATGCACCCCTGCACAAGCGCATAATCGCGGTTCGTAATGGCTGAGAGCGTCAGCCGTCCTATTCCGGGCCAACCGAAGATGGTCTCGGTCACGATGGCGCCGGCCAGCAGAGACCCGAATTGCAGCCCTATGACGGTGAGTACGGGATTTAAGGCGTTGCGCAGGGCGTGCCGATAGACCACGACCCGTTCCGGCAGGCCCTTGGCCCGTGCAGTCCGGATATAGTCCTGGCCCATCTCCTCCAGCATGGAGGTGCGGACCATGCGAGTCAGGATCGCAGCCATCCCCAGGCCCAGGGTGACCGCGGGGAGCACCAGGTGGCGCAGGAAATCCAGAGCCCCTATCCCGGCGCCGGAAACCGGCAGCAGCCCGAGTTGAATGGAGAAGACCACGATCAGCACCGGCCCCAGGGCGAAGTTGGGAAAGGACAGACCGAAGAGGCTCAGCACGCCCAGCGCACGGTCCGGCCAGCGGTTCTGACGCCGCGCCGAGGCCACGCCGGCAGGCACCGAAAGCACAATCCCCAGCAGCGTCGCCGCCACGGTCAGGGCCAGCGTATAGGGGTAGCGCTGCAGAATCAGGTGGGTCACCGAGTCGTGCAGCCGCAGCGACTGACCCAGATCGCCTTGAATCACGCCGTGCCAGTAATGCATGTACTGCTCCCCGATCGGTGCGTCCAGCCCGTAGGCGTGGCGCAGACCCGAGATATCCGCGGAGGCGGCCCCTTCGCCGAGCATCTGCACAATCGGGTCTCCCGGCACCAGGTGAATGAGCAGAAACACCACCGTCACTACCAGCCAGAGAACGGGAAGCGTCGTCAGCGTGCGGCGGAACGCTTTGCGCAACGCCGGCGCGGCTTTTACAGAGCGCGGCCGGGGCCCGGGAACAGTCATCGCCGCCCCCCGGCAGCCATCGCCTGAGGTGTCTCCCCCTCTCCCAGAGGTGTGGGCCAGGCCGCCTCCAGCGGATCCACCCGCACCTGCGCGATACGCTTTCCATCCATGCGCAGGACAGCGAAGCGCCGCCCGTTGAAGTCCACGAACTCACCCTCGCGGGGAATGTGACCCAACCGGGCCAGCAGAAAGCCGGCCAGGGTCTCCACACCGTAGTTGCGGGGAAACTTCCAGCGCAATTGCGTTACCAGATCCCGCAGGCTCGCGTTGCCGTCCAGCAGCAGACCGCCGCCGGAGGCCGGCAAGGGAAGGTTGCGTCCCGTATCGAATTCGTCCTCCAGCTCTCCGACGATCTGCTCCAGCACGTCTTCCGCGGTCACCAGGCCCAGTGTGGAGCCAAATTCATCCACGACGATCGCTATCTGCCTCCGCCGCTCCTGAAACTCCTGCAGCAGTTCCACCGCCGGCTTGGTCTCGGGAATCACCAGCACGTCGCGCATCACCTGCCGCAGCGTGATTCCCGAACTGCCTCGGCTGCCCAGTCCCTGAGCCACGCTGCGGAAGTGCATCAGGCGTGAAACGTCCTTGGAGTAGACAGCACCGATGATGTGGTCGCGCCCGCGGCCTGGATCATAAACCGGGATTCGGGAGTATTGTTCCTCGACGATCCGTGCGCTGGCCGCCTCCAGCGCCATGTCGGCCGGCAGCGAGAAGATTCTGGCGCGCGGTGTCATGATCTCGCTGGCGGCCACCTGGTCCAACTCCAGCGCGCGATGGATCATTCCCTCCTGCAACGGAGGCAACAGCCCCATCCGCCGCGTCGCGGTGGCCATGAGCTTCAATTCTTCGGGAGAATGGGCCGAACTCTCCCCGCGCAAGGGCGCCCGAAACAGCCGCAGAACCTGGGTTGCCGACACGTTCATCAGGCGCACGGCCGGGCGCGTCATCCGGATGAACACATCGACCGGACCGGCCACCGCCAGCGCGATGCGTTCGGCCCGCTGCAGCGCCAGCGACTTCGGCACCAACTCTCCGAGCAGCACCTCGAAGTAGGTAATCAGCGCAAACGCCACGATCACCGCCACGGAATGCGCATACACGAGCCGGTGTGCGGCAACGGCATGCGGCAACGAGACTCGGGCCATCCCCTCCAGAAGCGAGGCGGCGAGCACCGGCTCACCGATGCCGCCCAGCGCCAGACTCGCCAGCGTGACGCCGAACTGTACCGCGGGCAGAAAGTCGTTGATATCGTGCTTGAGGCGGAGCGCGGTGCGCGCCCCTGGCCGGTTGAGAGCGACCAACTGTTCCAGACGCGTATCGCGAACGCTGACTATCGCAAACTCGGCAGCCACGAAAAAGCTGTTCGCCAGAATGAAGAAGGCGATCAAGCTCCCGTGAACGAGGATCCACTCCAGCATACTTTCTCTAGAGTTTACATCCGCGGAGACCTGCCCGCCTCGGTCACGGCTGCTACCGGCGGTGCGGTTCTCCGGACACAAGAAAGCCTGCGGAAGGCTTACTCCGCAGGCTCAGAGGCAAAATAGGTAGCTTCGAATGACACACTCGCTGAAGCGGTTTATACGAGAACGCGCTTCAAGGTCTGGTCGATGGTGTCCTTGGGTACGAAGCCCACGATCTGCTCGGCCACTTTTCCACCTTTGAAGACCAGCAAGGCGGGAATGCCGCGGATACCAAACCGGCCCGGGGTCAGGTTGTTGCGGTCCACATCCATCTTCATAACCTTCAGCTTGCCGTTGTACTCTTCCGCCACGGCATCCACCACCGGCGCCAGTGCTCTGCACGGCCCGCACCAAGCTGCCCAGAAGTCCACCAGGACCGGCGTTTCCGACTGCAGCACCTGCTTCTCAAACTCCGCGTCGTTTACCTCTGTTACGTACTGACTCGTCGAAGCTGCCATGACTTCAATCTCCCTTGCCCTCTAATAGAGCAGTATCAC
>CAXUIM010000052.1:9563-14619 GCA_964250885.1 uncultured Acidobacteriaceae bacterium
CGAGCGTTCTCTTACATTCGAGCGTTCTCTTTACAGCAGCGTCTGGAGCGCGCCCTCGGCAATACGCAGGGGCAGTAGCTCCACAGAAGGATCCAGCAGCGGACCCAACCGGGTCTCCGCGGCCAGCAGGGTGGTTCCCTCCGCCAGAAACAACAACACGGACGGACCGGCCCCACTGAGCGCCACGCCCGCGAAATGGTTTCCCTGCGCCGGCGTTTCGGCCGCCAGCGGGAGCAACGTTTGCAGCAAAGGGCAGGCCGCGGTCCGGTAGGGCTGGTGCATGCGGTCCTGCATGGCTGCCGCGAGCAGATCCAGCCGGCGCTGCGCGAAGGCCGCCACCAGCAGTGCCGTCCGCTGCAGGTTGAAGGTCGCATCGGCCTTGGAATACGTCTCAGGCAACAGAGCCCGCGCCTGCTTGGTGGCCAGGCTGTTGAGCGGCACAGCCAGCATCAGTTCCCAGCCGGGGTCTCCGGCGAACGTAGCCGTCTGAACGGCGCCTCCGTCCTGCGCCGAGACAGTGAACCCGCCATACCAGCAGGCCGCCACGTTATCCGGGTGGCCTTCGCGGCGGCTGGCCTCGGCAACGATTTCGGCCTGGCTGAGCTTCAGCCCGCCGAAGTGGCCGGCCAGCACAACTCCGGCCAGCAGGGCCGCCGCACTGGACCCGCAGCCCATTCCCAATGGAATCTCATTGTGCAGCGTCAGGCGCAGAGGCTGCACCGAAGCGCCGGCGTGCTCCAGGACGTCGCGGTAGGTTTCCAGGATCAGGTTGCGTTCGACATCGCCACAGAGCTCCGGGTGGCGCCCGCTGGCGTGGATCTGGAAGACCGGCGCGGTGTGCGCTTCGACGGTAAGGTGCATGGAAAGCGCCAATCCGGCGGAATCGAAGCCCGGCCCCAGGTTGGCCGACGTCGCGGGCAGCGCGAGACGCAGGCCGCGGGCTGGGCGGGCGTCCCTCACGCCGGCAGCGCCGAGGATGACGCGGGTAACCCCGAAGAGGTGGCAGTCGCCGCCGCCAAGGCCCGCATCACCGTATCGGCGTCCGCGTCGAGAACCATGGGCTGGCGCCGCAACCGCGCATGCAGCGCTTGCTCCGCGGCGGTGGCGCCGGCCAGTTCGTCCGGCCGCAGCAACTCGCCGCGATGATAATGGATCGTGTACTCCGGATCTTTCAATGTGTGGCCGGTGAGCAGCAGAATGACCGTCTCTTCCGGTCCAATACGGCCGTCGGCCACCAGCTTCTTCAAGCCCGCCAGAGTCACCGCCGAAGCCGGCTCGCAGCCGATCCCCTCGGCTCCAATCTGCGCCTTAGCCAACGCGATCTCCTGCTCCGAAACCTGCTCACACCAGCCGCCGGTCAAGGCCAGCACCCGCAGTGCCTTCTTCCAGGATGCCGGGTTACCGATCCGGATGGCCGATGCACGGGTATCCGCCTGTACCGGCTCCAGCCTCGCGCCGCCGTTTTCCCGCAGACTGCGATACAGCGGATTGGCGCCCTCGGCCTGGACCACGCTGATCTTCGGCACGCGTGGAATGAAGCCGAGTTGCATCATCTCGGCAAAGCCTTTGCCCAGGGCCGAACAGTTGGCCAGATTGCCGCCCGGCACGATGATGTGATGCGGTACCTGCCACTCCATCTGCTCCAGGATTTCGAACGCGGGGGTCTTCTGGCCTTCCAGGCGATACGGATTCACCGAGTTCAGCAGGTAGACGGGCGCGCGCTGCACGATCTCCGCCAGCACCCGGACGCAGCCGTCGAAGTCCGTGCGCAGCTGCATTGTGGTGGAGCCATAATCCATGGACTGCGAGAGTTTGCCCCAGGCAATCTTGCCCTCCGGAATCAGCACTAAACTGCGCAGTCCGGCCCGTGCCGCATAGGCCGCCATGGCCGCGGAGGTATTTCCGGTGGAGGCGCAGGCCACCCACTCATACCCGCTGGCGACCGCAACCGACAGCGCCGCGGTCATCCCCGTGTCCTTGAAGGAGCCGGTTGGATTCATGCCCTGGTGCTTGGCCAGCAGCCAGTTCATGCCCAGCGCCGCGGCGCACCGAGGCATCTCGTAGAGCGGCGTGTTGCCCTCGCGAAGAGTGACGATGCGGTCCTCGGGAACAATGGGCAGAAGGTCGCGGAAGCGCCAGACACCGCTCTGGTCCGCCGCCATGGTCGAGGTTCGGCGCTCCTGCCAGAGATAGCGCAGCGCGCCCGGATTGGGAAGATTCCTGGCCGACGCTGGCTGCGCCGCATCCCGGGATGCAGCGGCCATCCGCAGGCCAACGGAGCTTACGTTGCCGGCGCCGGGGTTTTCCGCGCCTGGATCTTTGGGGCTCGAATTGCCGGGGCTCGAATTGCTGAGACCAGGATTTCTGGGACCAGGATTTCTAGGACTCGGAGATCCGGCACTGGCACTCCAGGTCGTCGGGCTGCCGGATCCGAAGCTGCCAGATACGAGGCTGCCGGATACCAGGCTGCTGAATCCCGGACCGGCGGGCGCCAAGCTACCGGCTGGCTGGCTGCCGGCGCCATGGCTCCAGGGATACTCCACCTCGAACAGGTCTCCGCACACGCGGCAACGGAAGTTGCTCTGCACCTCACTCGGCGCGATCCGTTCCCCGCATCCGGTGCATCGAAAGCTGTGTGTCGAAACGCTCATTTTCTCCTCTAGATTACCGTACCGCCGCTCGTTGCGGGGGTAGGGCCGTGCCGGTACTGGCTTGCCTGGCCCTGCTCTGGGGGGGTGTTCTGTTGCCTCGAGCGCAGGCCCAAGCATCTGGGGCGCAGGCTCAAACGAAGGTGCTTCACGTGGCCGCAGCCGCCGATCTGCAACCGGTTCTGCCCGTGATCGCCGCGGTCTACGAGAAGACCACAGGGGTCAAAATCGTTCTCTCCTTTGGCTCCTCCGCGGCTCTGACCCAGCAACTGGAGCACGGAGATCCGCAGGATGTCTTCCTCTCGGCAGATTATGTAGATCCGGAGCAACTGGTCTCCGCGGGACTCACCACCGGCGGCGAGCCCACACCCTATGCGCGCGGTGTACTGGTCTTGTGGGCGCGCAAGGACTCTCCGGCGCAACCGCTGACCCTGGAGTCGCTGATCAGTCCAAAGGTCACCAGGATCGCAATCGCCAACGACTTGCACGCACCGTATGGACTAGCCGCGACCCGGGCGCTCGCCAGCCTGGGCCTGACCGACAAAGTGGCCGCAAAGCTGGTGGTGGCCGAGAACATCGCGCAAACCGCTCAACTCGCCGAATCGGGAACGGCGCAGGTCGGGCTGATTTCGCTGACCCTTGCCAGCAGTCCCCACTTTCGCGAGCTCGGCAGCTTTGTCCGCCTGCCGCCATCTTCCTATCCGGAGATACGGCTGTGCGGCGTGGTCTTGAAAGCCTCCGGGAATCAGGCCGGGGCTCGGCTGTTTCTGAGCTGGCTGACCAGCTATGAGGTGCAGCACAACCTCAGCAGCTTTGGCCTGGATCCGGTGCAGTAGAGCCACGCTTGCCGGAGGAATGAAACCCGACGTGATTCGGTACCATTCGCCCGACGGGTGCAGTAGAGACACGCTTCCTGGAGGAATGAAACACAAGCCGGGCTACACCTTCCGCAGCAGAGAGCTTCCCTCCTGCGGCCGCTTACTGCGCTACCGTGAGCGTGAACGTCGTCGAATTGCCTAGGGACGATTCAACCGAGTCTGTTCCGTTGACGGTCACAGTTATCGTCTGAGGCGTCGTTGGAGATGGAGTGGGAGTGGGATAGGAACCACTGCCGGAATAAGTCCTACCTCCGCAGCCGTTCGATAGGAAACAGAAGCAGACCAGGGTCGCCACGGGGACCGCCGTACGGATCAGCAGTCGGCGGCGCCGGGAAAGGCAGGTGAGAATGAGCAGATTGGCCAGGGCCACTGGTGCGATCAGCGCAGCAGCCAGGCTGAAGTCTACGACACCACTATAACCACCAGACGGGGTTACAAACCACCAGACGGGGTTACAGTGATTGTCTCTGTATCGCTTTCATTCGCCGGAAGAGTGATCTTCGACGCACTCACTGTAAAACTCCCTGTCGCGTTGAGAGTCCCCACATTGAAGGCTGCGCTTCCAGTAGAAGGAGCCGTATGCGAGTCGCCGCCATAGATTGAGATTGCAGTGAGGAAGTGGCTGCCCGTTGTGGTCGGGGCAATAACATTGAATGCGATCGTGCCTGCCATAAGCGGGACGGCTGTTTCAAGCACAGCTCCATCCAGAAGGACCCTAATAGTTCCCGTGAGGAAGGTGTCCGCCATAACCGGTTTCGATTGGCCTGACGGAGACCGTGGTCAGTTGAAAGGGTTCAGAGTTTGTAAATGAGCTGATATTCACCGTAATTTCAGTAGGCCCGGAGCAGCCTCGAACGCATTGATGTCTGCACTGTTGATCCACGCCCACGGCTTCGAAATGGGAGAGAGATGACCGCAGCGCAAACATAACGTGGCTTGGTCACCAGCATATGCCCGGGTGGTTGTGCCCTTCCTTGCCTTCGCACTCAACGGTGGACACGATTGTGCAACATGAGAACGAAGTGACATCATGGAAGGGTGCTGGGCCGCTGTTTCCCCGGCCTGCGACGAATATCACTCCGGACAAGAAAAGCAAAAGTTTATGATTACGACCCAGACCAGTTCCCTCGGCCAGCAGGCCCTCGATCTTCTACAAACGCTCGGTGTTCCGTCGTCCTCGCTGGAGGGCGGCAGCCTGCAGGCAGGTTCCCCCATAACCGGCGAAGTGCTGGCGCAGGTTCCGACCGTTGACCAAGGCCAGGTACGAAGTGCGATCGAAGAGGCGCATCGAACTTTTCTGAAATGGCGGTCTATACCGGCTCCACGACGCGGCGAGCTGGTCCGTCTTGTCGGCGAGGAGCTGCGGGCGAACCTGGAGCCGCTCGGCGAGCTCGTCACCATCGAAAGTGGCAAGATTCTCTCCGAGGGGCGTGGCGAGGTACAGGAGATGATTGACATCTGCACCTTCGCTGCCGGGCTGTCACGCCAGATTGGTGGGCTCACGCTCCCTTCGGAGCGAGCCAATCATCG
>CAXUIM010000052.1:14719-17706 GCA_964250885.1 uncultured Acidobacteriaceae bacterium
GACCGTTCCGTCGGCGAGACGATCGTGGACAGTCCGCGCGTGCCGCTGGTTTCCGCGACCGGCTCCACGGCCATGGGACGAAATGTGGGCCCGCGCCTGGCGGCACGGTTTGCAAAGTCCATTCTCGAGCTGGGCGGCAACAATGCGGCGATCCTCTGTCCTTCAGCGGATCTGCAGCTTGCGGTGCGAGGCATCGCCTTCGCCGCCATGGGAACGGCGGGCCAACGCTGCACCACGCTGCGCCGCCTCATCGTGCATACCTCCATCTACGACCGGCTGCTGGCCAAGCTCAAAACGGTGTACGGCTCGGTGGTGATCGGCGACCCACGCGAGATTGAGACCCTGGTAGGCCCGCTGATCGATCGCCAGGCCTATGAGGCGATGCGGGCCACACTCGACCGCGTTCAAGCCGCCGGTGGACAAGTGACAGGCGGTCAGCGGGTCCGCACCGACCTGGGGCCCGACGCCTTTTACGTTCGGCCCGCGCTGGTCGAACTCGACCGCCAGACCGAAGATGTTCGCCGCGAGACCTTCGCGCCGATTCTGTACGTGCTGCGGTATACAGACTGGGAAGAGGCCATCCAGCTGCACAATGACGTGCCCCAGGGGCTTTCCTCTTCAGTGTTTACGAGCGACCTGCGCGAGGCCGAGAGGTTCCTCTCCGTGGAGGGCTCGGATTGCGGCATCGCCAACGTAAACATTGGGACCTCCGGCGCGGAGATCGGCGGCGCCTTCGGCGGCGAAAAAGAGACTGGCGGCGGTCGTGAATCCGGATCGGATGCGTGGAAGGCGTACATGCGGCGCGCCACCAATACGATCAACTACGGGGCCGATCTGCCGCTGGCGCAGGGAGTGACCTTCGACATCGAGTGAGCGCGACGGGCTTGGCCGCGAGCGCAACACCCGTAGCCAAAAGGCACGGCCATAACGGATCCGCAACGACGTGGCCGCGAGCGCAAAATCCACTCACACGCAGCTTGCAAGCTGCTATGATGCACGCAAAAGGAAGGTTGCCCATGCCCCGATCAGCAGACCGTCTCTGCCCTGAGTCACTGGCGCGCAGCTTTCGCCGCCGGACGGAGCGCGCCGCCGGCACAAACACGGTGCCGACCCTATCCCGGCCCAGTCTCTTCGGGGACTAGATCCCTCTCCTCACCCGTCGCCGGGCAGCGGCCGCGACTGCATTCCGCACTCGTGTCTCGTAGCTCCCGGTTGGCCTGATCGGCCACACCAGCCGAGCCAGACCTCAATCCAGCATTGACCTCAAAGCGTCACGATCCCAGATCCTCGCGTTCCGGACTTGCGCCGTCGCATTCGCGCACAATCCAGCCGAGCAGCGGGACCGGTCAGTGGGAAGAGTGTTGGGACACCAGAGGCAAGGCCCGAATTCCGCCAGGATGTAAATCAGACATGTTCGCCGGCCAGGAAGCCGGTCAGCGCGAAAGGGAGAAATTGCATGAGCATTATGGGAAATACGGCAAACGCCGCCAGCGAACGAGTTTATGCGCAGTACGGACCCAGGTTGAAGACACCGCTGCCGGGACCAGCCGCCCGGGCACTCATCGAGAAGGATGAGCGGCTGATCAGCCCAAGCTACACGCGCGGCTATCCGCTGGTCGTCAAGCGCGGACGCGGATCGCGCATTGAGGATGTAGACGGCAATGAGTTCCTTGATTTTTCGGCCGGGATAGCCGTCACGTCTACCGGTCACTGCCATCCGGAGGTGGTTGCCGCCGTGCAGGCCCAGGCCGGGGAGCTCATCCACATGAGCGGCACGGACTTCTACTACGAAGGCATGGCCTTGCTGGCGGAGCGGCTGAGCGCCGTGGCGCCCATGCGAGGGCCCCATCGCGTGTACTACGGGAACTCGGGAGCCGAAGCCGTGGAGTGCGCGCTCAAGCTGGCGCGTTACCACACGGGGCGGCAAAACGTGATCGCCTTCCTTGGCTCCTTTCATGGCCGCACCATGGGCGCGTTATCGCTGACCAGTTCGCGGCCTCAGCAGAAGCGGCGCTTCGCTCCGTTCGTTCCGGGCGTAACCCACGTGCGCTATCCGTATGCCTACCGTGGCTATGACGGAGAACAACAGGACGAAGAAAAGTTCGGCCTGGAGTGCGCCCGTTACATCGAGGAGAAGCTCTTCAAGACCATGCTTCCGCCGGAAGAGGTCGCGGCCATCTTCGTGGAAGCGATCCAGGGCGAAGGCGGCTACGTCGTTGCGCCCACAGTCTTCATGCGGGAACTACGCCGCATCTGCGATCGCCACGGCATTCTTCTGGTTGTCGATGAGGTGCAATCCGGCTGCGGCCGCACCGGAAAGTGGTGGGCGGTGGAGCATACGGGTGTTGAACCCGACATGATCTGCATCGCCAAGGGCATTGCCAGCGGATTCCCTCTGAGCGCCTGTCTGGCCAGGGCCGAGATCATGGATTGGAAGCCGGGCAGCCACGCTTCTACCTTTGGCGGCAACCCCGTGGCCATCGCGGCGGCGCTGGCGACCCTGGACATACTGGAGCGGGAGGGCCTGAGCAACGCGGCCACCGTCGGCGCGGAGATGATGGCTCGCGCAAAGAGCTGGCTATCGCGGTACGGGATCGTGGGCGATGTGCGCGGACGCGGCCTGATGATCGGCATTGAGATGATCGAGGACCGGCAGTCGCGCCGGCCGGCAAGCGAGCTGCGCGACCGCATCGTGGACATGGCGTTCGAACGCGGTGTGCTTCTGCTCGGCTGCGGTGAAAACAGCCTGAGGCTTTCGCCGTCGCTGCTGGTGAAGTCGGAAGAGGCGATCATCGCGATGGACGTTCTCGAGGAGTGCATCGAATCGCTCTGCTGACGCGGCAATTCTCTGCAGCGGCTCGGCCTGTACCCGGTAGCTACGGAGCAGGCCCGGCGCTCATCAGCCAGGCTGTGGAACAGGTTAAAGCATTTTTGCTTCAGGTGTAGACCGAAGCCGCCGACCTCGACGTCGTTTTTCCCCGAAAAAA
>CAXUIM010000053.1:0-17418 GCA_964250885.1 uncultured Acidobacteriaceae bacterium
CGTCTTCCGCGTCCAGCGCAAGAAAGACCGTGTGCGTCTCCCGATGGGCTCGCCCAATCCCGACTACATCGCCGAGAGCTTTGGAATTCTGGTGCCGGAGGGCGGCCTGCGTCCCTGCATGGCCGAGTTCCTGCCGGGCGAAGGTTGCGAACCGTTCACACCGCACCTCTATCCGGGCGTGGAGATGGTCTACGTGTTGAATGGGGTTCTGGATATAAGCCGCAAGGGAGAACCGCACCAGCTCCATGCTTCCGACGTGCTGTATATCTCAGCGGAGACGCAGCGCACCTATAGCTGCGGCGGGGATGCTCCTACGTCCGCCCTTATTATCAGCTTTGACGCCGAGACCGGGGATGTGCGCCGCGCGCGCCGGAGGGTTGTGACCCCCGAGACCGCCTGACGGCTTACCAGACCCTGCATGTGGGTTCATGAACCATGGGTTGCCCCGCCTTGCACCCGAACGCCTTCTGGAATTCCGGCATGTTGCTGATCACGCCGTTCACCCGAGCGAATCCGGGCGAGTGCGGATCGGTAATCGCATTGACGCGCAGGCTCTCGGTGCGGGTGTTCTCGCAGGCCCACTGCGCCATTCCGATGAAGAAGCGCTGATCGGGCGTGAATCCGTCGATATCTTTCAGCGTCTTGCCCTGCTCTTCCATCTGCCAGGCCAGATACGCCAGCAGGGTTCCGCCCAGGTCCGCCACATCCTCTCCGCTGGTCAGCCGGGAGTTGATGTGAATGTCATCTACAACCAGGTACCCTGCATATTGCTGCCGGACACAGTTGATGCGCTCCTCGAATCCCCTGGCGTCGGCCGGAGTCCACCAGTCCCGCAGGTTGCCGCTGGCATCGAACTGCCGCCCCTCATCGTCGAAGGCATGGGTCAACTCATGGCCGATCGTCGCGCCGGTATCACCGTAGTTGGGCGCATCGTCCAGGCTCGGATCGTAGAGTGGCGGCTGCAGCACACCGGCGGGAAAATTGATGTCATTCATCTGCGGGTTGAAGTATGCATTCACCGTGGGCGGGGTCATGCCCCACTCATTCAAATCCACCGGCTTGCCCAGCTTCGCCCAATCCCGCGCCTCGTCGAACCGGTATGCCCGTTGCGCATCGCCGAAGTAGTCATTCCGCTGCACGCTCAGAGTTGTGTAATCGCGCCAGTGGGCGGGATACCCGATCTTGTTTCGAATCGCATGCAGCTTGCGCAGCGCCTCCGCCTTGGTCTCGGGGCTCATCCAGTCCAACCCTTCGATCTCCTTGCCCATCTCGGTCTCTATCTGGCCTGTCATGAGCTCCGTCCGCGCCTTCATGCCGGCCGAGAAGGTTCGCGCCACAAATTCCTGGCCCAGCGCTTCACCCAGGTTCCGATCCACGGCCCGCACACAGGTCTTCCACCGGGGCGGCTGCTGGCTGACACCGCGCAGGGTCTTCGAGTAGAAATCAAAGTTCGCATCGGCGAAGCCCTTGCTCAGGTAAGGCGCGGCCGCCGTCAGCATATGGAAGCGCACGTAGGCCTTGAGAGCCGGCAAGGGCTCGCTGGAAAGCTCCGCCTGCACCGCCTTCATGAACTCCGGCTGGGAAACGTTCAGCTTTGTCATGCCAGGCGCTCCCTGGACCGCCAGAAACTGTTCCCAGGCGATGGCCGGTGTAAGCTGCTGCAACTCCGCCACGGTCATCATGTGGTAGGTCTTGTGCGGGTCCCGCCGCTCGACGCGCGTCAGCTGCGCCTTCGCCAGCGCGGTCTCAATCCGCAGGATCGAGACCGCGCTCTCCCTGGCTTGCGGCGCATCCTCGCCCGCCAGCGTGAGGATCTGCTGGATGTACCCGCTGTACTGCTCGCGGATCTGAAGGCTGTGGGGATCGTTCTTGGTGTAGTAGTCGCGGTCCGGCAGACCCAGGCCGCCCGCCCGCAACTCCACGATCACCAGCGACGAGTTCAACGCATCCTGGCCGGTTCCTGCACGAAAGAAGTAGTTGCCGAACGTATCGTCATCCAGGGACGCCAGCGCTGCAGCGACCGCTTCGCGGGTGTCCAGGCCATCGATCCTGCCTAGCTCCCCCTTCACGGGAGCCAGACCCTGCGAGTCGATCGCGGCTGTATCCATGCAGCTTTCGAAGTAGTCGCCTACTTTCTGCTGCACCGGGGTTCGATCTGTGGCCTTCGCGTCGGTCTCCAGGATGCCCCACAGAAACTGCTGGTTGTCATTGGCCAGCTTGCCATACACACTCCAGGAAGCCTGATCGGCTGGGATCGGATTGTTCCGGATCCAGCCGCCGCACGAGAATTTGTAGAAGTCCGCGCAGGGGCTCACCGAGCGGTCCAGACTGTTCAGGTCCAGCGAGGGCGAGTAGGGCATCTTCTGCAGAGGCTGCTGCGCGGGCGCGGGCGCGGCCGCAGGTTGCTGGGCCCGGGCAACAGCAATCCAAAGCACACCGATACCGGCCGCCGCCGCGATGCTACGAATTAAGTTCATGTCCTCTCCTGTGCGCCTGACCGTCCGGCGTGCCGCTGGCCCCGTGCCGCGGGTGTTCTGGTTGGTTTCTTTTAGAAACGATACTCGTCAATGTAGTGCCCACGCAGTTCTCCTGCGGGTGGAGAGAAGAGCTCAATTTCGAGGCTGTTCCCTCCACGAGAAAGAGGCACTTGTACAATCTGTTCGCTTCGCAGCAACAGGAGAAATGCTCTGACAGGAATTAGGCTTTAAAGTAGCACGGCTTGCAGTCATCGCTGATTCGACCGAAGCGACTACGGCCATGCAAGCTGCACCTGCGGAACGGCATGCTTTCGAGTCGGATTCAAGCTATAATTCCGACAGGCGCGAGCCTCTCCCCACATCCTGTCTGCACATTTCAGGAGCAGATCCTTTCAGAGCACTCCCAAAGCTCATCCAGTCGCAGCTCATCCAGTCGCAGCTCATCCAGTCGCAGCTCATCCAGTCGCAGCCAGGCACAATCGCCCGAAGTCGGAAGCACCAGCAACTCAAACGGACCGGACTCTCACACTTGAATGGGTTTCATGAAGGAGCTTTCTATGAACCGTCCCGCAGGCCTCGTTAACTCGACATCACGCCGCCGATTCATGAAGTATGCTTCTCTGTTTGCCACGGCGCCCATCATGGGCGAGGCGCACTTCGCGCACGCCGCGCGCCTGGCCGCCAGTGGAACGTCAGGCGCATTCAGCCTGGGACCTACGGCCTTGCCCGAAGACGCCGTGCTGATCAATGCCAACGAAAACCCCATGGGGCCCTCCCAGTCTGCCTGCGCGGCCATCGCGGCCATCGCTCCCAAGGGGGGACGTTATGACCTCTACGGCGAAACCGACAAGCTGACCCGGATTTTCGCGCAGCAGCACGGTCTGAGGGAAGATCACGTGATGGTGTATGCGGGGTCTTCCGAGCCGCTGCATTACACGGTGCTCGCGTTTACCTCGCCCAGCCGCAGCTTCGTCACCGCCGACCCGTCGTACGAAGCCGGCATGTATGCTGCGAAAATCTCCGGAGCGCCGATCGTCAAAGTGCAGCTAACACCGCAGTATGCGCACGATGTAAAGGCTATGGTCGCCGCGGATCCGAATGCCGGTGTGATCTATATCTGCAATCCGAACAATCCGACCGGGACCATTACCGCGAAGAAAGACATTCTCTGGGCTCTCGATAACAAGCCCGCCGGATCTGTTCTGCTCGTCGACGAGGCCTATATTCACCTCTCCGATGCGGAGGATGTTCTCGATCAGGTGGCCGCCGGCAAGGACCTGATCGTGCTGCGCACGTTCTCGAAGGTATATGGCATGGCCGGCCTGCGCTGCGGCTTCGCGCTGGGCCGCCCGGATCTGCTCCAGAAGCTGCAGCGCTACGGCCAGAACCCCATGGTGGTTACCGGAGCCGTGGCCGCAAACGTCTCACTGCTCGATCCGGACCTGGTACCCACCCGCAAGAAGATCATCGGAGACATTCGTCGAAATACAGTGACGTGGCTGGCAACGAACCACTACAAGGTTATCGGCGAGTCGCAAACAAACTGCTTCATGATCGACACGGGCCGTTCCGGCAAGTCAGTAATCGCCGCCATGAAGGAGAAGAACGTGTACATAGGCCGCACCTGGCCCGTCTGGCCCAATGCGGTCCGCATCACAGTGGGGTCTCCGACGGACATGGCCAGGTTTCAGGTCGCATTCAAAGAGGTCATGGACGCTCCGCCGGCTCCCGTGGACGCTGCGGCGGCGCTGCCCGATCTTGCGGGGAGACATCCAGCCGAGAGCGTCCTCGCCGATCCAGTGCGTAGGGCCAAGCTCGCCTGACGAACCGGTGACAAACCATAAGCTCTGGACAGTTTCACGCGATCCGGGCTTCTTACTCGCGCAGATGCTTCTGGAGGACGACAAACTCCAGATCATCTCGCGTCGGTGTTCCGTAGCGATTGTCCCCGTATGGGAACGGACGGGTTTCGCCCGTCAGCCGATAGCCTCTGCGCTCGTACCAGGATATGAGAAGATCGCGAACATTCACGACGGTCATCTCAATAGTTCGCGCTCCGTGTGCGGCAGCGTAGGCTTCGGCTGCGCCCAGAAGCTCACGGCCGAACCCTGTATTTTGTAAAGCAGGAGCGACGGTGAGTGAACCCAGATACCACAGCTCAACCGGCAAAGCTTTCAGGCTTACACATCCACGGACAGCAGATGTGATCTCATCCTTCGCGAGCAGGAGCAGCGCGCCCTCGGCGCTTTCTTCGCGAAGTAGAGTTTCGCTGGTGCGACTGCCCGTAATGTAGCCAGCCTCAGTACTCCAGCCCCGTTCCCCCTCGCCGCCCCGAAAGGCGGCGTTCATCAGGGCAACGATGTCCCGAAGATCGGATTCCTTCGCTGATTGAAGAGAGAGGGCCATATACCAAAGCTTACAGACCCTCGTAGCGCCAATCGAACAATTCCCTGAGCACACCGCTGGCAACGTCGCCTCAGCAAGGGCCGGCGATAGCTCGCATCGGGCGCCGGCCTGGATCGAGAGATCAGTTGCCCGGCTTTGTCTGTGATCGTATCGTCTCCAGGAGCAGGATGGCATCATCGCGCTTCTGGTCGGGGCGTCGCAGAGCGACAAACTCCTTCAGCTCAGGGCAAATCCTGAACACCTGGCCATAAGTCCGCTGCGGGAAGTAGATCTTCTGCAATGCCCCAATTACAGTCTCCGCCTGCGCCGGCGTCACGACACCCTCATCGACAGCAGCTCTCAGCGCGAAACGGATGTTGACCAGCGGCGCCGAACAGGCCCGGTACGTCTCCGGATCGTATGCCAGGGCCACCTCATCATCCGCATCGATGGTTCCATCCTGATACCACTCAAAGATGCGTCCCACCCCGACCATGCCATACGCGCAGGTCTCCACCGCCCGCAGCGCGCCCATGCTCGAAGCTCCATACACGGCTATGCCTCGATCCAGCAGCGGCAGCACCTCTTTGGGAGACACCGCGAGGTTTTGATAGAACTCGCCGTCGATGATCCCGACCGTTGTCACCTCATCGCCCAGCTTGGCGAGGTCGCCCCGCCGGATCGGCGGCAGATACACCACATCAAGAACGGACCGCGCGGCGCGAGCATTCAGGCTTGGTCCCAGATAAACGACGGTCTCACGCATGGGTACGCCAGAACTCCATCGCCCGCGGTCCCAGCGGTCCGTGACGGAGCGACCAGGTCTCCAACCCCGGCACAATCACCCGCACCACCGCGAAGACCGCATCCGGCGGCGTAAACTCGACCACCACCACCTGCGTAAGGCCCCGGGCCCGCAATCTCGCCAGCAGATGGTCGAGGTCCGCCTGCACGTCGTCATGAACGACCGACGGCAGCTCGCTCAACCGCCGCCGTGTTCTCGACTCCCCCAGGTGCCAGAAGCGCCGGTTCACATCGCCGGCCCGTCGCGTGTGCGAATGTCCTCCGACCGGATCCACTCCTGCCGGCTGGATATCTTCTCGCACCGCCTGTATGTCCACGCAACGCGACTGGGCCGCCTCGGTCAACGCCCGGCGCGCGGCAACTTCCGCGTCCGGATGCGTTCCCACACCCCAGTGCACCATCGGAAACTCCGGGATCATCTCGTCCGCCACCGCCACAAAGACGGTTGGGACCCCGATATCCGAGGTGATGTCATGGACCACCGGATATAAGCCGGAGCTCCGAAACATCTCCAGCGCCGGATCGTGCTCCAGATCGATGCAGGGACAAACCTCGAAGTCGTCGAGAGCGCTCGCCGCGCTGGACGGGTTCACCAGCTCTGCCCGCGCCCACGGGAGTATATGCGCGCCCACTTCAGCAAGAGTCCATGCATCGCGCTCAATCAGCTCGCAAAGGCCCTGGCACGCAGCCTCCTGCCAGCAATTGCCCGCGGAAAGCCCGTTGGTCGAACTGAACTCAAAGCATGAGCCATGCGGAAGATCGTCCCAGCCATATCCGGCAAAGGTCGCGGGCACCATCACCTCCATGCCCGACGCCAGATCCCATCCCGAGACCCAGGAGTAAATCGACGTCTCCGAGTAGTCGGCCCGCAAGCGTTCATTCAACGTCTTTGGGTCGAGCACCCTGCGCTCCCGCTGCAATTGCTCGAAGCTCGCCTCCACCAGGGGCAGCCGCGCCTTCAGCGCGGTCTGCCGCTCGATGGCCTCCATCAGCGCGCCGACCTTGGCCTCGATCGGGCGCAGGCCCTTGCCGTTGTACACAGAAATGCCGTCCCTTGATTCAGGAACAATGGAGCTATAGATCGGAAGGCCGATCCGATCCAATCCGGTGATATCGGCCAGGCGTGTAACGCCGAGCCGTCTCCCCACACCCAGCGCTCGCGCCAGGGTCTCCTCCGCCGTCATGGTCCGTTGTGTCCCGGCGACCTTACGCGAGCTCCGCGTCTCCCGCTTCACGCGTGCACCGTCCCGGTTCAGCTGTGTTTATGAGGCGGTCCGCCCCAGCTGACCAGGGCTGTTCCATCGGCCGACGGAGCCTGAGCGAACAAGGCCTCCACGTCAGAAGTGGAGGCGCCCGGCCCAAACGCCTGTGCCACCTGATCGAAGCTCACTCTGGAGCGGTTGAAAAGTTGGAGCTGCTGGGGGTTCAATGAATCGCGGAAAGCGAGAAGCTTGTTGAGGTAATCGTTAAAATCCCCGTCGCTGATGCCCATCTGCTGCAACATCTCTTCACGTGTCACCGATTTGTCTCCTGATTCCCGTTCTGTTGAATGGAGCTCACTGCAGGTTTAACTTTGCCATCAAATCGTGGAAACCTGGGGCGGATCTCAACGGATCCATCAGCGGATCGACGCCCAGGAAAAGAACGCTTGTCTCTCGGTTGGCCACGGACCGGTTCAGGTACTCCATCGCTTTATCCTGGTCTCCGATGGCAGCCCACAATGTCGCGAAAGCGTACGGCAGAGTCAGCTCCCCTGACCTTTCGATCTCCTCCGCTTGCTTTAGAGCTTCCTGTTTCCGGCCCAGCCTGGCATAAGCCACGCCAAGCATAACATCCTTCACAACCTTGGCATCGGCCGACGTTGCGGCGGTAGACGTCAACAGATCCAGCGTCTTCTGGGCCTGTCCCATCTCAATGTAGTCGATGGACAGGATCTCGATCAGAACCCAGTTCCCGGGCATCTGCTGCAAACGTCTGTTGGCTTGATCGATGGACGCTTGGTACCGCCTTTCGAAGCAAGCGGTCAGCGCTTCATCCACATCTACGCCAATGGTTTTCACCGGAACCGCGTCCGCATACGCATACTGCGCCCGAGCCTCGGCGAACCGGCCCAAAGGCGTTAGAACATGCAGGGCGTACGAGAGATGCCCCTGGATATATTTCGGATCCAGCTCTACGGCGCGTTTGTAATCCTTCTCCGCCGCTGTCCAGTTGTAGTCCTGCAACACCTCCACGTCGGCCAGCGAGCTGTAGGCTTCGGCGGATGTGCTGTCCAGCTGCAAAGCACGCCGCGCAGTCTCCTCCGCCTGATGCAGCAGCGCCAGCGGAGGCTCCGGACGGTTGTAGTTATAGGCCATCAGGGCATAACAGTGCGCCAGCTCCGCCATCGCCGCGGCGTCCTGGGGATCAGCATCAATGGCCTGTTGGAAGTAGGTCACCGCCTTCTCAAACCCTTCCGGGGTACGGTCCGCCATGGCATTCCTGCCCTGCTGATCGTCCGCCGCGGCGGCTGGACGCACGGTATGCCGCTGCGCTGCACCATGCCCCGCCTGTGCCTGCATCTGCAGACGAAAAGCCACTTCCTGCGCAATGTCTCCCTCGATTCCGGTCAACTGCGCCTGCGTACTGGTGTAGCTCTGCCCCCAGAGCTGCGCCTCCGTTCGCGTGTCCACCAACTCAATCCGCAGGTGAAAGCCGTCCGCCCCTTTGGCGATCGACCCGGTGACCACATGGTCGACTCCAAGCTGGCGACTCGCCTTCTCGACATCCTCCAGCTTGCCAAGACTGCGCACCACACTTCCCGATGAAACCCGAAGGCCCGAGACCTGCGCTAGTTCGTTGGTCAGATCGTCGCCAACTCCTTCGGCCACGGAGGAGAGGTCCGCTCCTCCGCCCTGGCTGACCAGCGGCAGCACGGCCACCGAAGGAATAGCCGCGGCACTTCGCGAGGAAACATACCTGTCGTACCAGGCCAGCGCAATCCCAGCCACAAGCGCGAGCACCACCGCACCCGACCCGATCCAGGCCCATTGCGACAGGCGGAAGCCGCGCCGCGCCGCAGCCGCCGGTTCAGCGGGCAGCAGCGGGACCACGGATGTCCGCTGCAAAGTCCTCTGCGTTCCTCCTCTGGCGCCTGAAGAGATCTCCGCTCCCGGCAGCATCTTCAGCAGGTCGAGCACCTCCCCGGCATTGGCGAGCCGTTCCGCGGGATCCGTCTTCAAACACTCGCTCAGAATGGCGCTCCAGTGCGGCTCCACCGGGATGTTGTTCGGTGTCGAAGCACCTGAAGTTCCCGATCGGCTCGCCTCCAGCTCCTTCTGCAGGCGGCTCAGGGGAGAGGCCTTCTCCCCCGTCAGCACCTCATGGAGAATCAGACCGAACGCATAGAGATCCGTCGCCGTGGTGCACTGCCGCCCTACAAACTGCTCCGGAGCCATGTACAGCGGTGTTCCCATCACGCCGCGCGTCAGGGTTGTGCTCACCCCGATGGTGGCCGCGGAGGTCTCGGGCTGCATCACCCGGGCGATCCCGAAGTCCGTTACTACGGCCCGCAGCCGATCCTCTGCCCCGGTCAGGAAGATATTCGCCGGTTTCAAATCGCAATGGATGATGCCGGCCTCGTGCGCTGCCTGCAGCGCCCCCGCAACCTGAACGGCCAGCAAGCGGCTCTGCTCGGGCGGAAGCGGTCCTGTCCGGCTCAGCCGCTGTTCCAGCGTCTCGCCACGCAGAAGCTCCATGGTCAGGAAGGTGATGTTATCTGTAGCCGAAGCGGGGCCGTCCTGCCCCATGTGGCACTCCAGGTCGAATGTTCTGCATACGTTGGGATGGGTTACGCGCCGCGTCGCCTGGACCTCTCGCTTGAACCGGGCCAGTACACCGGGCGCATCGACAATCTCGCTCCGGATCGTCTTGATTGCGATCCGCTCACTCAACTCCATGTCCAGCGCTTCCCACACCTGCCCCATCCCACCTTCACCAAGGTAGGACATCACCTGAAATCGGCCGCAAAGAACCTGGTGCGCTAAAAGCACGTCGCCTTGTCCCCGGAGAGAGATTGGGTTTCTATGAGGTCATGGTAATACAGGGGTCATGGTAATACAGGGGTCATCTCAATACACCCTGGGCAGATTGATCCGCACCTAAAAGCCCTCGGGCTGCGCTTAGCGGGGCATCAGCAGCCGCAGGGCTCCCGGCTCAATTCGGATTGACAGTGGGATACCTCCCACGCCCTCGCCATCCACCTGAGCAAAGGTCTCCGTACCGGGTTCCAGGGTCGAGCAACGTAACTCTTCCACCTCCAGCGTGGTGAGCCATGGGTTTGGAATCCGAAGTCTCGATCTCCCGATGGCTATCCAGGCCGGAAGCGAGAGATGGGCGGGAGCCCTTAGCAATTGCACCAGAAGATGCGAGTGGTGCAGGCGTGAATCAGCGGTCAAACCACCGAACAGGCCACCTAGATTCGGAATGCGTGAGGCTATCATCGCCACGACCTCCAGAGTCTTCCATTGCTGTGATCCGACCGGCCGGTACTCGATGCGGAACGCGGGGAAGGATCGACTCAAGAACAGCCGAGCGGCCTCAGCATAGTACGCGCTCCGTCCCAGCTGAGATTTGGCCGCGACCTTCATCTCGTGAATCAGCCTGCCATCCGGCCCCGCTCCGGCCATCACGGTAAACCGGCGCGATTCCCTTTCGGTTTCGGCCAGGCCTACTGGTATCCGCGTCGCTGCGAAGCCGAGGAGCTTCCCCAGGGCGGCTACAGGATGAGACGGCAGTCCCAGATTCCTCGCCAGCGCGTTGGCCGTCCCGAATGGAAGCACGCCCAGACAAGCCGGTGTATTCGCCACACCCTGCAACACTCCATGTACCGTACCGTCGCCACCGCACGCAACCACCAGATCGCAGCGGGCCGCCGCCGCACGCGCAAGCTCCCGCGCTGAGCCGGGAGCCGCGGTCGTTTCAAAGAGGTCCACAGCGAAATCATGTTTCGCAAAGACGCTGTTCAATCCAGTCAGCTGATCCGCGAAGATCCTTGCTCGGCCGGCTTTCGGATTCAGGATCATGGCCGCGCGCCGCATCTTTGTTCCTCTCCTTTGCTCCCGGTTCAAGAGCCTGCCGATTAGAGCCTTTCGCCCGTTGCTGCGAAGCACGCAGATGGTGGGGAGTGCGTTTCCTCGCAGGGAAAGCGGCGACCGCGCCCGTCCCCCTGCACACCTGCGGGAGAAAGGCTCGAGCTTTCGTTCCAACTCGGGACCGCAGTTTCCGCATTCTCTCGAAATCGATTGCGGCAACCGATTTGCTTGGGTACGCTGCGGGAATGCGAAGTCAACCTCGAGAGCGTTTCTCCTGTTCCTGTACAACGGATACATCGTGCGACTGCCATCTCCCTATAGGCAAAACGCCACTGGAACCCGTTGCTCCCCTCTACACCTGCAGGAGAAATGCTCCAGTCGTCGTTGCTCTCATGAGTGCGGGATTGTTTATGGCAAGCGCGCTTACGCTGGAACTGAGGGCCTCTACAAAATTTCCGCAGACTACAGCGGCGCAGTTGGAGAATGCCGGTTCCCCCGAAGCCGTTCCGGGTCCCATAATGCCGGTGGGCAATGTCCCCTGGGTTCTCGATGTCTTCGGGGGAAATAAAGAACTGGTTCCCGTGCACCGCTCTTCCGTAGCGCTCGACAACGATAAAGATCCAAGCATCGCGGGAGGCCTGATTGCTGGTCCCTTGGACAACGCCAGGATGACCACAGAGATCTCCGGCACTACAGCGCGGACCCCGGTTCACACGAGCACACCCGTCTTCTTCGTCTACCTTGGCAATGACTCCGAGACGGATTCCGCGGCTCCCGGCATGGTCGCGGGCTGGGCTGTGATGCGTCTCGTTGTGGATAAGGACCGTCGCCTGTTGTCCACGGTACAGTTCACGCAGCTGACCGGCACTGCCAAGAGAAGCGACGGACAACTGGAAGTGGTGACGGAAAAGCTTCCCAAAGGCTGGCTGAAGATCTCCCCAAACGCTCCGCTCCCTCCCGGCGAGTATGCCCTGTTGCCGGTGATGCGTCAGCCCAACGCGTTCTCTACGTCCGTGTTTGACTTCAAGGTCGATCCTGACTCGGCCAATGCAAAGGACGCCTTTACTTCCGAACACTAGAGCAGTTCTCCTGTTCCTGCGACGCGGATAAACTCTGCGAGTGCCATTTCCTTCGGGGAGAACGGCCATGGAACCCCAAGCCCCCCTGCACCGCAGGAGAAATCCTCTGGCCGCTTCAGCCTAAGCCGGTCCGGGCTTGGGACGAGTGAATTCCTTTACAGGCAAACCCGTGTCGTAATCCAGTTCGACCGGCAGGTAGCCATCGCACTTGCGCTGTCGTGTCATGCCGAAGAATGGCCAGGTCTCGGGGAACTCCGGCCGCCACGGCCGATGCCCCCAGTAGTATCCCCGGAAAGGGTCGCGTGACTCATTCATCCAGGCCAGCAGCCGGTCGTGCAGCTGGTTGCGCCGCGCGGCGTGCGGCTCCGATGCAATCAGGTTGTTGAGCTCGCCCGGGTCGTTACCAAGGTCGTACAACTCATCACCTGAATTCAAATTGATGCTCAGCTTGTAGGTTCCATCGCATATGCAGCGGATGGGCTGGTAGCCCCCAAAGCCGTCATGATCCACCTCATACCGCCCCCATTCCATGAACACCGCATCGCGCGTCGGTGCATCGAGGTTCTGGAACGCAGCCAGCACGCTCTTCCCTTCCAGCGTCGGCGGCACGGGCAGGCTCCAGAACTCCATCACGGTTCCGACCAGATCGATGTGCGATATCAGATTGCGGTTCACGCTGCCGGCGGGCGTGTGACCGGGCCAGCGGACGAGGAAGGGCACGCGTGTGATTTCGTCGTACATCGCCGGTCCTTTGTCCGTCAGCCGGTGCGACTCGAGAAATACCCCATGGTCCGACGTATAGATCACCAGGGCGCCGGGTGCGGTGCGCTCAATCTCGTCCAGCAAGCGGCCGATCTGTGCATCCACGAAGGTGTGACAGCCGAAGAACTGCTTATCCCGGATAGGCGGCTGGTTGACGTGCAGACGCGGGCCGGCCCAGATGCGCTGCTCTTCCGGCTTGTCCATCAAGGGGTCGTCCACATTCGCGGAGCGTGGAAAGACGAAGTTCTCGTAGGAGTCCGTGTACTCCTTCGGGCACAGCGAGGGATCATGCGGCTCGTCATAACACACGCACAGCAGGAACTCCTGGTTCTGGTGATCGACCAGAAACTGCAGCGCGCGATCGGTGCAGCGCTTCGCAAAGCACAGGTCGGCGGTCCACGTGGGATCATTGCCGGTCTCCCGTTTGCGCGAGCGGACACGATCCTCCGGTGAAAGCTCCGACAGATAGTCACGCATGTCGTACCAGTACTCCGGGTCCCAGCCGCCGGGCGCGCGGCCGGTGCCGAAGTAGTCGAAGCCGTCCAGGTGCCACTTGCCGATGAGCGCCGTGTCGATCCAGCGATCGTGCAACCACTGCCCCAGCGTGTGGACCGTGGCTCCCAGGGGCATGCTGTTTCCCCACACGCAGTTGGTATGCGGATACAGACCGGTCCAGATCGCGGACCGCGCCGGGGCGCACACCGGCTGGCAGTTGTAGGCCCGCTCGAAGCGCATCCCCTGGGCCGCGAGCCGGTCCAGGTTGGGCGTGCGCAGCCCGGTGGACCGGTAGCAGTTCAGCATGTCGGCCCGCACGGATTCACCTAGAATCAAGACAACCTGGCGCGGATTCGCTTCATCCGGCAAGGCAAGAGCCCGAATCGGCGAGTGCGACGTCGCAACACTCGCGCTGGCGAGGGACTGAAGAAAGCTTCTGCGATCCATAGACCTCAACTCGGGCAGCGCCTCTAAGAAGCCCGGCTACGCCATGCTAGAGGATATCTCCTGTCCCGGCGCAACGGGCAAACTTGGAACTCCGTTTCCATCGAGAAGACAGCTGGCCGCGGTGCTTCTCCTGGCTCATGCGGTTCTTGCCGGGAGCAGCCCTGCCCAATCGTCTCCTCCGGCCTCTATCGATCTGAGTCGAGCCACAGCCCAGCTGCGCGCTCGGATTGAGGCCTCGCCGGTGCTTCCGCTGCACTGTGAGAACTTCGCTGCGAAATCAGCTGCCGCCGGTTGGCAAACCGGAGCCGTCTCTGGCGTCGCGATCGGAAAAGACGGAAACATCTTTGAGATTCAACGCGGAGACAAGAGTGCTCCGGTCCTCGTTCTTGATCCCGAAGGCAATATTCTGCGTTCCTGGGGCGCCGGCAACTACACGATACCGCACAGCATCCGTCTGGACCGGGATGGAAACGTTTGGACTGTCGATGCAGGCTCTTCGACGATCATCAAGTATTCACCGGCCGGCCAGCGGCTCATGACGATCCACGTAGGCGGCCAGCCCAATAACGGAAGTCCTTTCAACGGAACCACTGACCTGGGCTTTGGCCCAGACGGGCATGTCTTCATCACCGACGGGTACGGCAATGCACGAGTTCTGGAATACACCTCTGGCGGGAAGCGAATTCGGGAGTGGGGAAAGCCGGGCTCCGGTCCGGGTGAGTTCAACCTGCCGCACTCGATTCAGATCGACCGGGGCACAATCTATGTCGCCGATCGAGAAAACGGCCGCATCGAAATGTTCAATCTTTCCGGTCATTACCTCGGGCAGTTTGCAAACCTCGGGAGGATTTACTCCATCCGGGTGAGGGGCGATGCCATCTGGGCCTCCATGGGACCTATGGACGAACCTCCGGGTGGAGCGGGTGGATGGCTTGTCCGGCTGGACAGACGAACCGGCGAGCTGCTCGGACACATCGATGTTGCTGAGACGCGCGCGGGGCACGCGCTGGACGTTTCTGACTCCGGCGAGCCGATGATCACACTCGGGGACGCGCTGCTGCGGTGCAGATCGCAGTAGGAGCTTGTCGAAAAAGCTCATCGGATGTCCGCGAGGCAAGTACGAAACCCGCAATCAAAGCCGCTTTTCAACAAGCTCCTAGAACCGGATTGTGGGGCTCTCTTGCCTGCTCGCATCTACTTCGCGAGTTGAGCCGCCACCTCCGGCAGGACCGGCGTGCCTTCCAGCTTCACAGCGGCCAATGCCGCCGGGTTCAGGCCCAACGCGCTCAGAATGGACGGCGCGACCTGTGTGGTGGCCACCGCTGCTGAAACGGTCTGCGCCACAAAGCTGGGATTCTCAAGAAGCATCATGACATTGGTGTCGTCGTGTCCAAAGCCTCCATGGTCTTCCACCACCGTTGGGTCGGTCACGTACGTGACACCGAAGTTCGGCGTCACGATGATGTCGGGCGTCCTCGGGTCTTGCCCTGCGCCCAGACCACCCACGCCGTAGTTCAGGGCCAGAGCCGGTCCGTAGAAGATCTCCCCTAATCCGATCGCCCCAGCATTCTTCTCAAGGAGATCGACCGCCGCGTCGACACTGCTCCCTGGCTTGAGCCACAGCACCGATATGTCATCCTCTGTCGAACCGACACCGGTCGGATTTAGCGGCGATTCGGAGTATGGCAGAGCGGTCCCCAGCAACGTTGCGGGCGATTGACTTCCATCCGCGACATATCGGTCGGGATCGATGGGCGATTCGCCGTGCTTTGCTGTGACGATGAGAAGCGTACTGTCATAGAGACCGGCATCCTTGAGCGCGTTGACCAGCTCACCAATCGATGCATCGACGTAGCGGATCTCTTTCAACAACTCATCGGTCGGAACACCCGCCGCATTTTCATAGCCGCCTCGGCCGATGTTCGGCTCCGCCACGGCCTGGCCCACAAAGACGGATTGGAAGTTCATGCCAAAGACCGTCGGTACAACCGCCGGGGCCCCCGAGTGTGTCTTGCCCGCAATCTGGTTCAGCACCGCATTGACCCGGAGGGCGTCGAAGCATTGAACGTTCTGAAAGCTGCCGATCCAGGAGGACGTGTTGCTGGTGTCCCGTATGCTGGCGCATGAGACCCCCTCCGAGGTTTTGACGCCGGGCAGCGGCACGACCGTTGAGGCTACCTCGGGCCCGAAGAAGTCGTTCAAGCCCGTGCCGCCGGGGCCTGCCGTGAACGCGTACGACGGTCGCTTGTCGCTCCAGGCCGTGTAACCACCAGCCGCATGGATTACACCAAAAATAGTATTCACGCGGATGAAGTTGTACGGATACACGGGGGCGCAGCCCTTGGCCGGATCGCGCTCCAACTTCCTGGGATCGATTGAAGCGAACCCTCCATCCGTCAAAGCCGCGCCGGGCGCGCCGCCGTTTAGCTTGGTCGCATCGATATCGATGCCTTGCGTGTTATCGGTTGTCGTTCCAGTCGGTGCACCATAGGGCGTGCAAGGGCCCGCGGCCAGACCGGAGTCTGTCGTTACGGCCGGCGCATCCAGAGACCGATCGTAGGCGACATCGTAATAAATTCCCGTGGTCTTCGGCGTGCCTCCCGAGATAAGCGCCGTCAAACCAGGGAAGGAGTCCGACGGCTTCGATGAGGACGCCGCCACATAGTTGATGCCGGTCTGCGCCAACGCCGCAAGATTGGGGCAGTAGGGCGCACCGTCGTTGACCCCATCGATCCCGTGCGCGCAGTTGTCGAAGTCGACTGCGTGCATGCCATCTATGCTCAGCAATAAAACATGCTTGATCTTGCCAGAGCCTACCGTGACCGTGTCCTGCGCGGAACCTGGAATCGAAGCTGCAATCGAAATCGCCGCGGCGGCGCTGGTTATCAAAGACAAACTTTTTTTCATTGGGACCTCCGCTGTTGAGTATTCCTCTCACAACCGAACGGAAGTATTACTTGCCGATGAAATTTTCCGCGCGATCGGCCTCGAACCGGTTTTCGACACAAAAGCAGCGCGCAGCCTCACGCTGTGAAGAGCACCCCCTTAGCTGCTCCGGATCCGCTTCGACAGCCGCGGAGTAGACCTGCTCCATGCACTCGGCTCAGTGCCGATACGGCTGCAGGTACGGCGGCACTTCCAGCGCCCCGGTCCGTTCGTTGGGTGGTGTCTCCGGCATAGGCCACGGCTGCACTCCAACCCGCGTGGCCCAGTCGCTCCACTGCGCCGCCATGGCCTGCACGCGCGCGGCCTGCGCGGCGGCCAGGTCGTGCATCTCGGTGCGGTCCGCCTCCATGTCGTACAGCTCCCAGGCGTCGGGAAAGCGCGACACCAGTTTCCATTTGCCGTCCCGCACCGCTTTATTGCCCTCGTGCTCCCAGAAGATCGGCGCCCTGGTCCGCGTCCTGCCTGCGAAGACTGGCAGCAGACTCTGGCCCACCAACGCCGGGATCGGGCCCGCCGCTACCGCCGCCGGGTAGGTCGCGCCGGCCAGCTCCAGCATGGTGGGCATCAGGTCCGTCTCATGGCCCACCGCGTCCACCGGTCTCTCCCGTGCCTGGATCGCCGCCGGCCAGCTCGCAATGAAAGGCGTGCTGATACCACCCTCCTGCGTGTAGTGCTTGTACATCCGGAACGGCGTGTTCGCGCAGTTGCCCCATGGAATCCCTATGCTCTGGAACGTGTTTTCAGTGCCCGGCATCACTTCGGGCACGTTGCCCGCACAGGTCATACCCAGCTCGCAAGCGTGGCTCTCCGTGGTTCCGCTCACATGCAGAGCGCCCTCCGCCGTCCCCTGCGGTTGGCCGGTGCGCTTGCCCCGCGCCAGTTCCTCGGCGTTTCCTCCGTAGCACCACACGAAGACAGGAAGGAACCGTTGAGGGGAAGGCAGAGAGTCGG
>CAXUIM010000054.1:0-10412 GCA_964250885.1 uncultured Acidobacteriaceae bacterium
AAAAGGCGGACTTCCTCGCGTAGTAATAGGAATTCATGGCATCCCACTCCTCTAGAGACGTTACGGTGGGAGGCGAGATCCAGCCGATCCAATGGGCTGCGCGCTGCCAACTCCGAATGGCATCAGGGTTATTCACGCTGATTGTGTCATTCGCTTCAATGATGCGCCCCCCGCCTTCCGATACCTGCCATTCCAAAGCGTTACAGGTCAATCCTTCGCCGGCCGCACCAGGCCACGTAAATCCCCAAAAATCTTTTTGCCCTCTGGCCCGCTCGCCGTTCTGAATCTTTACGGACATTTGTTCGAGTTCGTCCCAAGTACGGGGCGGCGCCTTGTACCCATACCGTCGCAGCAAATCCTTTCGGTAAAACAGAACTCCGAGATCAGAGTGATAGGGCACGGCAACAAGTTTTCCCCTGACCGCGTAACTGGCGGCGACGTCGGTGTTGATCGAAGAGAGCTCTGGTTCCAGATCCGTCTTCAGGTCGACCAATTCTTCGCTCAAAGCTCCGGACCAGATCACATCGACGCTATACACATCCGGACTGGAGTTTCCCTGCTGGAGCAGCTTTCGCACGAGGTCTAACTGGTCTAATGCGGTCTCCGGAGTCGGCAGATGTCTAACGCCAATTCCGGTCTCCTGCGTGAAATCTTTCAACCTGTCGTCTGCCACCACAGTATGTTCGGTTAGGTCGTGCGACCACTCCGGGTCTACAAAAGAGATTGTCACATGTTCTTTGGGAAGCGCATATTCTTTAGAAAGCGCATGTTCTCCGCGGAGCATAAGCGACAAGAGGAAAGTGCACAGGGCCCCGGCAGTCTTTGTCGAACGGCGCCATGAAGCTTTCGATGTTCCTGTCGTGAAGATCATGTGAACACCTGAAAGGTCTCCCTACAAGCTCTCCTTACGACGATGTACCCGTGTTCTGCGGGTTGTCAATCAGAATGTTGAGCTATTTTAGAGATCGAGGCGGAATGTTGTCTGCGCTACCTTCCACTCCATGGCTGCCCGTTGAAATACTAGCAAGCGTAGATTGGTCAAGATCGCGATCTAAAGTACTTAGATCGGTGCCCGTTGCAAGCGCTCTGAGACCAGTGGATCTGTTCCACTGCGATGCTGGGCGGAGGTTGCACACATCACCTGAAGGTCGCGTAGCTCTACCGATGGGATCGAGCGTAGCTTTGTTGCCTTTCTCAGGTTCAGCGTCTAATGGCACATCCTCGGTGCTCTAGGGAACGATACCGGAGGTCTGTCAACGCTGAGCGAATCGAGCGATCCCTCGCTTTCTTCTATACGGCGATTTTAGGTCGAGCGCATTCGCGCCAATGCTCTATGCTCGTCCTGGAGATGTAGCGGGCTCCGCTTGGGGACGATCGCAGCGGCCTGGACGGCTCTTTCAGTCGTTATCCTCATTTGGTATTTCCCCGAAATTGTTAAAAGAACCCGGCCAGGAACAAAGCGCTCCTGACGCTTCGATCTAGTCAGGAGAACCTCACCTCAGGATGATGGTTATCCAACGTCACACGTTAGTGAAGAAGACGGCTAGATAAGTGGGCGCGACTCCCTAGAATAGCCACGCCGTCGTCACTAATCATGGAAGTAAGGCGCGACATGCGATCAAGGCCCGCAGCAGGTAGAGATTTTCTAGTGCTATGTAGTTCTTAGACCGAGGTCAATCAGCGCTCCAAAGGGCAGATAGCGACCGAAATCTCACACAGGTTGGGTCCACTTACGGGTGGTGGACACATCTTTCTTGAACAAACGGTCAAGACGGCCAGACGCGACGCTTGGACGTTCAGCCTGCGGTGCACGTTCTCAGTCTTCGTTGCGGGCACCGAGAACCCCTCCTGCGAGACCCGCAGCATCTTCTTTTCGCTGTGGCATTTCTTGCCCATAGCCAGATCTCTATCAGTTTCCAAAAACCTCTTGTCAGCCGAGAGGACACTTCCTTTTCACGAGAAGGGTCGAACTTCTCTTTCGAGCGTGCAAACAGAGCAGGTCGAGCCTTGCCAGAGGTTATATAGCGCAGGGTCGCGTCCGTAAAGGAGCTCACCAGAACGCCGGCAGTTGTTTCTTGCTGCCAACTTTGAGACGTTGAGGCAAACCCGTACTCCGCTCCAGGCTCGACCCTGCTATCGACCGATCATAGCCCCGCCAAAACTGAATCGGCTTTTCCGTGCCAGTGCGCGTCTGTCGTCAGCTTGTTAATTCCACGAACAGAGTTCGGAAATACGGGTTCTCGATGCGAAATGAGCAACATCTTCCAGGATTTCGTCCTAAGATCGATTTGCGCGCAAATCACTCTCTAAGGATGTCCTCTGTTCGCTTCGAACGGTGCCGCAAGAACCGGTCCCCGACAGGCGCTCGACATGCGCGCCGAGTTGCGCCTGACGACGATCCTGGGCGCTCCCTTGGCGCTTGGCGAGCTTGGGTGGATGTCGACCTATATTGTCGATGCACTCATGGTGGGGCGTCTGACAAACTCACCGCTTGCTATTTCTGCATCCTCGCTCGGAAACACGATCTTCTATGCCATCGTGTTTTCCGCGATTTACTTACTGAACGGACTCGAGACGCTCATCGCTCAGGCCTTTGGCCGTGGCGAGCAGCAGGAATGCGTGTATCTGCTCGTCCAAGCATTCTGGATCGCAATCGTCGCAACACCGGTCGTGATGTTGTCGACCTTGGGCGCCTTGCGTTTGCTGCCGCATCTGGGTACGCCCCCCGAGATTGTCGCCGAAACTGCCCGTTATACGCATGCACTCGTTTGGTCCACGGCGCCGCTGATGGCGTACATGGCGCTGCGGCGGTTCCTCCAGTCGATCAATCATGTCGTGCTCATCTCCGTGTCGCTGGTCACGGCGTCGCTGGTCAATTTTGTTGGCGATTGGGCGTTTCTTTTTGGTCACCTCGGCGCGCACGCGATGGGGATTGCTGGCTCCGGCTGGTCAACCTGCGTTGTTCGCGTTTACATGGTGCTGCTCTTGATCGTGGGCACGGCCTTGGCGATGCGCCGCAACGGCTACCGCATCACTGCGCCCATGCTCACACCGAACTGGCCTCGGCTGCGCGCGCTGCTGCGCATTGGCTGGCCAAGCGGCTTGGAGAACCTTGAGGAACTCGGCATTTCGACCTATTTGTCCATCCTGTGCGCCAGGCTGGGAACGGTCTTGCTGGCAGCGCAGCAGGTAGTCCTGGATTTGAATGCGTTTGTCTATCAAGTGCCCAATGGGCTTTCCTACGCCACTATCGTGCGCGTGGGGCAGAGTGCCGGGCGCAATAACCTGCCGCAGGTCAAACGCGCGGCGAACGCCAGTCTCTGGCTCGGACTTGGTTTCATGCTGATCGCCTCAACTGTATTCGCAGCCTTTGCGAAATTTTGGGCAGGGCTTTACACCAACAGCACGGCGGTAGTCTTAGCAGCAAGCCCAATTTTCCTTATTTGCGCCTTCGCGCTGATGGGAGATACGCTCTTCGTTTTGTTAGCTTCGGCGATGACCGGCCTAGGCGACACCCGCACCCCGATGATTGTGAGCCTGATCTGGAACTGGGGTATTGGGGCGCCACTCTCCTACGTGCTCGCCTTCAAGTTCGGCTTCGCCCTACGGGGACTTTGGTTCGGGCGCTGCACGGCGTCGCTTGGCACAGGTCTCACTCTGCTCGTTCTTTGGAAAATGCGCATACGCCGCGAGGCGCACGCTACCCGCCCTTTGCGCCTGAACCTGCTCGAATCAATTCAGATCCCTTTCGAGTAATCGTCACAGGCTCTGGAGGTTCTCCATGCATGTCCGTAAATATCTATTCCTTCTCTTTATCTTCGGGAGTGGCTTGATGGCTGCCGGTCAGTCAACTCTGGGCTCCATCTCCGGATCGGCGCACGATCCGCAGGACGCACTGGTGCCGAACGTGACCATTTCGCTACATCGGCAGCAAAGCAACACAGATCGGACTGTGAACACAGGTCCCGACGGCCAGTTCGCCGCTCTCAACCTGGCTCCGGGCACCTATACTCTTCGCGCGTCCAGTTCCGGATTCGCTCCCTACGTGGCGCGGGACCTCAGCCTGGACGCTCGTCAGCAACTCCGCTACGACATCTCCTTAACCATTGCAGGCACGGAGTCGGTCACGGTGAACGCAACGGATGCCGGCACAATCAACACCGACAGCGCAGCGATCTCCTCGGCGTTGTCTTCGGAAGCCGTACTTGACCTTCCCGCGAATTATCGCGGCGCCGGCTCGACCTCGCCGCTGAACGTGATCCAGACGCTGCCGGGCGTTCAGCCGGATTCCGCGGCATTTCCGCCGACGGCTTCAGCCTCGCCCAACGCAACAGTGAAGTTCTCCATTCAGGGCGGGTTGCCGTCGCAGTCCGAGACGACGGTAGACGGCATTTCCGCACAGGACCAGACGACCAACAACATCGAGGCAGACGCTTTTCCCTCGGCCGAATCCATCGCCGAAATCCGTGTAGACGGTGTGAACAATAACGCGGAGTATGGACAGCCGGGTGAGATTACCACCGTGACGAAATCGGGCACTGATCAGTACCACGGCTCGCTCTTCTGGTACTTCCAGAACTCGGGCTTTGACGCCACACCCTTCGGCAGCGCGACCAAGCCCAAGAAGGTAGCCAACGACTACGGCGCTAACCTGGGCGGCCCTGTTCCCGGCCTGAACCGCGGCCGTTACAAGACGTTCTTCTTCGGCACTTATGAGGGGTTGCGCTTCCCGCAGGCGCAGACGGTGCAGTATCTTGTGCCGACAGTGCTGGAGAAGCAGGGCAACTTCTCGCAAGAAGTGACGACTCTGACCAACCCGTTTACAGGAGGCGCCTACCCGAATCAAACTCTGCCTGCGAACCCGAGCTCCGCGGCACTGCTCAGCTTGTATCCTGATCCGAACATCAACGGCGGTGAATCGATAGTCGATGTACTGAACAGCACCGTGCCCTACAACTACGTCGCGAACAAGCGTAATGACATCAACTCAGACCAGTTCGATGCGCGCATCGACGAAACCCTCGGCAGCCGCGGCACCCTGTTTGCCCGGTTCACGGACAAGCAGATCAATCAAACTGTTCCGGAGAGCCTGGCCATTCCGAACGGCACACAGTTTGCTCACTATCGCATCTTTGCGACAGCGTTCAGCTTTGCATTTACCTCACACCTCGTCAATGAGGCGCGCTTCGGGTTTACGCTGGAAGGCGATGGCACGACCAATCCCTTGAACGGCCCGGCTTTCACCAATGCCGCGAATTTCAACGGCATCGAACGCACGTTCCCCTATAACGGCATACCCTTCCTCGGCTTTCAGCAACTCACCAGCGATGAGACGAACGTGAACGGCAGCCGATTGGCTCAGGTCGAGCGCTCGCGCGTCTTCCAGTACGTCGACGATGTGACATGGCAGCACCAAGCGCACACCTTGCGCTTCGGCGTGGATGTCCGGCATCTTGACGCATACACACCGCTCAGTATCAACGGCTTTGGCGACAACTACGGAACCTTCTTCTTCGATGAGGGCCAGAGCTTTACCGGGAATGAGTTCGCGGATTTTCTCGCGGGCGTGCCGTATGAGTCCGAGACCGACACTGTCAGTTCCGATAACAACGCCGCCACCGGTGCGTATGCGCTGTACGCGCAGGACAACTGGAAGACTACGCCCAATCTGAATCTCACCTTCGGTCTGCGCTATGAGCTGCATCCGGGGTTTCATGCGCTGAACGGCGATATCGGCAACTTCGATCCGTCCGTGCCAAAGTCGGGGACCTTCCTCTATCCGAGAGGGTACGCGGATCTGCTCTCCGTACCCGAGTTAGCGGGATTTAACGCGTGCGCCACAGCGGGCGTCACCAATCCTGCCGCAACTGGCGCCACAATCAACGGCGCACCCTGTACCCCGGTGCTCACGAACACACAGGCAGGTCTGCCTGCCGCTCTGCGCAGCACACCCAAGCTGCGTTTCGAGCCGCGCCTGGGCTTCGTTTATCGGCTGCTTGGGAACAATAAGTTTGTGCTGCGCGGCGGCGTGGGCTATTACAACGTCACTACTTCAGGTGCTTTGTTTTACGCACTCACGGGCTCCCTGCAGAGTAATCTGCAGACCTTCTACAACGCCGTAACGCCCGGAACCGGCCCGTTCTTTGCCTTTCCCAACGTCTCCGCGGCGGCCGCCAACGCCGGCACACCTTACGGCAGCGGGACGTTCTACACCGCTGTGGCCACACACTGGCACGATCCGTACTCGCTTCAAACCAATCTCTCCATCGATACAGACCTGGGCCACGCATATGGTCTTCGTTTCTCCTACATCGGCCTGAAGACGTTGCATCTGGTCTGGCAGCCCAATCTGAACCAGCTGCAGGAGAGCTCCACAAGTATCGCCACGACACAGCCGCGCTCAGCCTTCCAGTTTCCGAATTTCTTTTCCATCGAGGATCGCGATCCCGAGGCCCAGGCCACCTATGAATCCGGACAGATTGAGCTTTCGCACCGCTTCGTCCACGGCTACTCGCTCGATAGCGCCTACACCTTGGCCAAGAATCTCTCCGACGACCAGGGCACTTACGGGGCATTTGAGCAGCCCAGCAGCTTCGTGGACGAACAGGGCGGCTATTATGCGACCGACAGCTACGACCGGCAACTCGACTATGGCAACGTAACCGGCACGCGCCGCAATCGCTGGCTCAGCACTGGCGTCTATGAAATTCCGGTGGGACGCAACCAGCGGCTCGCCGGATCCGTGAATCGCTTTGCCAATCTCGCGATCGGGGGCTGGCAGGTCTCCAGCATCTTCCTCTGGCAGTCCGGACCGTACCTCACGGCGTATCTGCCCTCCAACGACATTGATCCTTCCGGCACGGGCTCCGGTACATTGTTTGGCCGTCAGCAGCGGCCGGACCGCGTTGCAAACGGCAATGCCGCGCACCACTCCGCCGCTGGCTGGTTCGACAAGAACGCGTTCACTTGTCCTGGCACGCCCGGCGGCATTGCCACGCTCACTGTCCAGACGAACCCGGAAACGGGAGTTACGGCGTCGCCTTGCACGGTGGGCGCGACCACAGCGCCGATCGGCCGCTTCGGCACAGAGAGCGTCGGCGACCTCGAAGGACCAGGGACGGTAAGCCTGTCTGCGGGTCTTAGCAAAGCCTTCTCCTTCACCGAAAGAGTCAAGCTGCGCGCTGAGGCCACCTTCACCAACATTCTGAACCATACCAATCTCGCAGACCCCAATCTCGACGTGACCAACCCGGATTTTGGCGTGATCACGCAGGCCCGTGGATCGGACTTCGGCGGTAACAGGACGGGGCAGGTTTCAATGAAGCTGGAGTTTTGATTGTGCCACTTACCTACATGCTTAGAGAGACGCCGCGTTGACCGCGGCTTGTTTCTTTCAACGCACACGATCCCCCTGGGGTGCAACCAACCCCGCACTCCTTCGCTAGACCTCCTCGTCAACCAATCACCATCCTGAAAGGTGGACCGCTTATCTGATTCTTGTTCACAGAGGTTCGGGGACGTCCGCCTGGAGCCATCTCTCCCGCCGATTACAGCGAAGCCCCAGAGTTTGTGGCGCTATCCCGCCGATGGAACGACGCTCGAATCTTCCTTCAACTCCACACCAAGAGGACAAGTGCTCTGAAGGTTGACTATGCTTACGAAGATTGCTTTTCTTCCATTCGCACAGATGCCGTGTTCCGAGGGCTCACCCTCTGCAGAGGGCTCTTAGAAGCTGTCTCCATGGCGAGAGCCTTGCGGATCTCATCGAGTGTCGCAAGCTGTGCCTGGGTCAGGCGTTTGAAGAATCTCTCCTTCACAATCCGGCCCAACATGGGAGCCGCACGCTGCTGCTCTTTCCGCCCAGCTTCGGCAAGCAACACGAGGGTAACTCCCCCATCGCCCTTCTTCCGCTTGATCCAACCGCGCCCTGCCATCCTTGTGAGCTGATGTGATAAACGGGTGCGATCCCAGCGCATCGCATCCGCCAGCTCCTGTTGGCGCATGGAGTGGAGCGGCGTCTCGACCAGTAAAGTGAGGATCCCGAACTGACCGCCGGACATCCCCGTCGCGGAGGAAAGAGCACGGCTGACACCCAAACTCGTCTCCTCCACCATGAAGCGAAATCCCCGCCATATGTCGAGTTCGTGTCGCGTCAGCGTGCTGGCCATACGGCTACGATAAAGGTGCTTTATTGACACGTCAACAGAATCTCTCCTATCGTGTTGATGCATCAACAAGGTCGCCGTTCAAAAATGTCGAGATGCCGAACACAAGAGAAGCACAGGTCATGCTGAAACTTTAGGTCATCGTTGGGAGCACACGTGAAAAGCGGAATGCTGATTCTGTCTGTCGCTGGTTTCTCCCCAAAGCTCAAGCGCATGGAGCTTTTGAGGTCGAGATCCTCGATCTGCGCGACGGGCCGCTCCCTTTTTCCAGGAGACCATAGCCACCGCCGGTGACCTCGCCAATCCGACTTACTCTGGATCCACTGGTCAAGCGCTGGAATGACAAGGTCAAGGAAGCGGACGCCTGCGTCATCGTCACGCCGGAGTACAACCGGAGTATCCCGGCCGTGCTCAAGAATGCAATCGATACCGTGTTCTTCTCGCACAGCTTCCGTCAAAAGCCGCAACGGGCACAGGGGAAGACTGATGTGGCGGAAGAATGTCGTAGTTGCGCCCCTGCTGGAAGCGGCGCTCATCCTTACCGTCGCCCTCACCGGCTGGCTTACCCATCAGCCTCTGGTCTTTACCAGTCTGGGTCCAACAGCCTTCGAGATGATCGAGACACCGAAACGACCGAGCGCCCGTCCCTACCACACCCTGGCCGGGCATACGATTGCTGTCCTGGCCGCTTTCGCTGCGCTTCTGCGCGCGGCGCTATCTACGACGATTCTGATGTCATCTGGCGCTCTGCAATCCTGGAAGTATGGCGGTTGGATCATGGTGGCGGTCGCGCTCATGGTCCTGGCCGGGGAAGCGGTACGGCGCTGGCGTACCAAAGGCGCGCCTGACCCAGGCTAGGTCTTTCTCCTGCATCTCCGTTGAAGCAACCGGCACTCCCAGGACCTGTCCGGATCGCGGCAACAGGAGGCCTGCTCTATCCCGCGGGAGGAGCGAAAGCGGATATGGCGGCTTTCAAGCGCTGCTCTTCGACAGCCGTATGCTGTGTCTTTGCCCGGTCTATCAGCCGCTCGAAATCGAATCCTTGCAGCCGCGCGTCCAGGGCATGCGCGGTTTGCAGGGCACGCCAGAGAGAGAGCTTGCCCAGAATGCCCAGCCCAAGAAACTCCAACGCCTGAAAGGCGCCGAGGTCTTCGGACTCCGAATCTATCTTCAATCGATGAGTCTTCTCAAATACCCAGGCGCCGGCTTCTTTCAGGATGGGTCTGGACGCGGAGATCTTGTCGACCAACTGCTGGAGCGTGGCTCGGTCTTCTTCGATCTGCGTAAGCAGAGAATCGACGAACGGATTTCCCGGACTCTTGATATGGCCGTGACGCATGGCCTGGAGAAGATCGACCGCAGCCTTCGACCCGGCGAGATGGTCATGCAGATAAGTAACGAGAGAATCGCTCACGGCTACCACCATTCCGGCTCGCAGCCGTACTCTGGGACGGCTCATCCTGCGGGGCAGCGCGAGGACGGCCGTCGCATGCGGGCGTATGGAACTCACTCTATTCCTCGGGGAACGCTTTAGGGAAGCGCAGACGGCGGGATGCGGATACCTTGCCTGCGCGCAGCCACTTGGACAGGTCCGATTACCAGCCTGAGCCCAGTGTTGCCGGCAGCTGGATGAAGTTCGTGGGAACGAACGCGCATAGAGTGATTTGCTGCCCGGCGGTCGACCGGTCAAACGAAGTGACGAGTAAGTACGAGAAGTAAGAACGTAAGAGGTGAGGCGGAACCGGACGAACCCGCCGAAGTCCGTGGTTTCGGACTCCAGGCGGGCTCGCGTTGCAGCTGAAGATTAAGCCTTGGTGATGGTGCCGTTGACGCCGTTGGGGAAGAAGCCGCCCCCGGTATCCGAGCCGCCCTTTCCGACTGCATAGACGATAGAGAGTACCTCGGCCGGGGTCCGAATGATCGCAAGAGCCTGGTTGAGGCTGTCGTCGAAGTAGTTTATGCCCGAGGGAGGAGGAGTCATATCCATCGAGTCTACCGGTGCGACACTGATGTTATTCAGTTCGCACAGCAGGTTTAGATTGCCGGTGTGCAGTGCTTCCACAAGGGCGATTTGAGCCGCAGTCTGGAGGTAAGCGCTGCTGATCAGGGTGATGGCGCCGCCGTAGGCGGATGTGCCTACCGCCTCGAAATCACGGGCATCGGTCAGGAACACGCTCAGCTTGCCCATCTCGCCCATGGCGGACAGGTCGATGGCCGGCTTGGCGATGGTGTAGCCGCCCAGGATGG
>CAXUIM010000054.1:10512-17160 GCA_964250885.1 uncultured Acidobacteriaceae bacterium
CCCATGGCGGACAGGTCGATGGCCGGCTTGGCGATGGTGTAGCCGCCCAGGATGGAGCGGAGCAGTTTGACGTGGTTCACCTCATCGCGCATCAGCTGACGAGCGATTTCACTCACCGGGCCCTTTGTATCCTGTGTGCCGAACGAGACCTGCATACCGCCAGTGGTCGCGCCGGGAGTGCCAACATCGCCGGTGATTGGGACGCCGTTCTCTTCTAACGACTTGCCGGTCACGGCATAGGAGTAGAACTCCGACTCGAGATATTCGAGGTTGAGAGCGAACTGCAGAACGGCGATGTCGTCCGCGGTGAAGGTGTCGGCGAGAACTTTGGTGGAGCGGAGGGAGGATGTGCCGGGTACGTGATCCAGCGCGCCGAACTCGCCAGCCAGAACGGCGGCGCCAGCAATACTAAGACCGGTGAGGCCCGTATTGCGGAGGAAGTTGCGCCGGTTCAGCAGGCTGCCGGTTGTCTTCGACTCTTGCATAAAAACTCCTTTGACTCTGGGTAAGGAAGCGATGATTGGATAGGCGGCGCTTTGCCGCAAGCCCACAGCGCAAATTGCTGCCACGTCACAGCTCGACAAAAAAGACGCTTAGGTCTGGAAAGAAGACACTTAGGTCTGGTTAGCCGGGTTCTTCAATCTTCGTCCAGAAGATTGCTCCGTTCATTGAGTTGCAATGATGTAACGCGGGGCGCGCGCCAACGGTGAAAACCACGCTAAGGCAGTTAGAACGGCAGTCGTGAAGTAAAACAGCATTTAGCACTGGGACCTGAGAAGAGTCACTAGGTTCGTAACAGGGTTTTTTTGTTATGCCCTGAGCCGGGAAGTTAGCATCAAGACTTCTCCACTGTCAACTTGATGCTTATACCCTTCTGGATGCTTCAAATCACAACGGCGTTTTCCACCCGCTGAAGCGATTTACAGTGTGCAGGCTATCGACCACAGAAACAGAGATGAAGACATCGGAAGATGGAGGAGCAGTCCATTTACGGGCTCGGCGCGAACATGCGAGAACTTTGTAGCCGGATTGTGCCGATCCGCAAGTAAGTTGATAGGTGAATGTTTCCATGTAAGTGTTGCAGGAATGATTTTTGCGGAAGTCGGTTTTGCGCGAGTCATTTTTGCGGAAATTATCCTTGCGGAAAATCCAGGAGCTACGCTTCGCAAGGTTTCGGTGGCCGCATAGCCGACCAAAGCCCGATCATTTTCAAGCCTGAAGAGGTTAGCACGAAGACGTCAAAAGGCTCTTGATTCCGGCAGTACGCGCGCCCAAGGCGCAGCGCCTTGCTGTGTCTTGCCGTTTCAGTGAAGCTTCGAGTGCGGTTCCTTTCCGCGGCCCATTTCGCCGTTATCCGAAGGAACGGCGACGCGAACCGTCCATCGTTTCGGCAAGAACTCGGTAACTGCGCGTCCTGGAACCATCCCCAAACTTCCAACAGAAACCTTTTAGTGCCATGCTGCATCGAAGCAGAGCGACCCCATCACGTCCGGGTATCCAGTACAGCGCATCGAACGGCGGCGCGGTCGTGTCGCCGTTGTAGATCGAAGTCGCGCACTCTGCGCCAGGTGCAACGGCCAAGATTGCGCGTAGATCCTCTCTCCAGCAGTTGTAGAGGGGAGCTTCAATTGCATGGCTATTTTCTCTCGAAGAAACGTAGTCGCACGATTTATCTGCGTTACAGCAACAGGAGAAATGCTCCAGATCCCGTCGCTTGCAAAACCACATTCCTCCAGGACTGCAGTTGGGCGCGTTGCCATGGCTGAGTTCCGGTATACGAAGTCGTGTTGGCGAAAGGCAAAGGCCCGCGTGAGATTGGCGTTGAGGACTGCATCAGGACATCGGCCTTCTCTGGCCGAAGGCCATCGCCGCTGCGGCGTGCGGGGCATTGTCCTGTGCGTCCTTGCAAGCCTTGCGGCCGGGAGTTCCCCCGCCCAGAGTCCATCCCAAATGGTCACCGGACCCTCGTCCGCCGCGCCCGTGCCTCTCTCTGGAAGACAAGCCCAGGCGGGCTCAGTCGCGGTGACCCAGCAGACTACGCAGACCGGAGCTGCCGGAAACAGCGTGAACGAGATCAACAGCTCCGTAACCGCGCAGGGCTCCTACGCCGGCAGCACGGCGCAGGGAACGGCTACCGGCGGAGATCTTCCCCTGACGCTGGAGCACGCGCTTTCGCTTGGCCTGAAGTTCAATCTCGGCGCGATCGATCAAAGTGCGGCCGTGATGCAGGCGGAGGGACAGCGGCAGGTAGCGCGCAGCCAGCTGCTCCCGAACCTGAATGGAGCTATTAGCGAAGAGTTCGAGCGCCTGAACCTGCGCACATTGGGCGTTGAGACCAGCAGCTTTCCTGAGGCGGTCAAGTTCAACTACTTCGATGCCCGTGCCGCGCGGCTGAATCAGACTGTGTTCGATCTGGTGCGAATCGAAAACCTGCATGGCGCCAGCGCTAATGTAACGGCAAGTCTGAAGGCCGCACGCAATGCACGGGATCTGATCGTGCTGGCCGTGGCCGGAGCGTACCTGCAGCTGATTTCCGCCCACGCGCGGGTCCAGGCGGCGTCGGCGCAGGTGGAGAGTGCGCGCGCGGTGTATCAACAAGCCCAGGATCGTTTCTCCGCGGGACTGGCCCCGCGGATCGATACCACCCGATCGCAGGTGCAGTTGCAGGCCGACCAGCAACGGCTGCGCTCCTTGCAGGCCGATCTCGATACGGAGAAGCTGCGGCTGGCGCGGATCATCGGTCTGCCGCTGGGACAACAGTTCACGGTCGCAGATCAGTACGGCGAGGCTCCGCTCGCGGGCATCACGCTGGAGAGCGCCTTGCAGCGCGCCCTGGCCGGGCGTATGGACCTGCAGGCGGCGGCGGCGGGAGTAAAGGCCGCGGAGAACGGCGTGAAGGCGGCGCATGACGAGAGAGTGCCGAACCTGGCGGTCGTCGCCGACTTCGGAGCGGCCGGCATCACGCCCAGCCATGAAGCCACCGGTGTCTACACCGTCTCTGGAACGCTGACCATTCCGCTCTTCGAGGGCGGACGCATTCGCGGTGACGAGGAACAAGCCGCCGCGGCGCTGAAGCAGCGCAAGGCGGAGCTGGAGGATGCGCGCGGTCAGGTCGATCAGGATGTGCGGCAGGCCTTTATCGATCTGAACGCCGCCGCCGATCAGTTGAAGGTGGCCGGGAGCAACGTGGGTCTGGCGCACGAGACCCTCCAGCAATCGCAGGATCGATTCACGGCCGGTGTGACCGACACAGTTGAGGTCGTACAAGCCGAGCAGGCGGTGGTGCAGGCCGACGACGATTACATCACCGCGGTCTTTGAAAATAATCTGGCGAAAGTCTCACTGGCGCGCGCCATGGGTGGCGCCGAACAGACGCTTCCGCAACTCTTGAGGAAGTAGGATGCCGGACATGCCCATGGAAAATCCGCAAGGCCCTATCGAGGATCCGCCACAGCCTGTACCGGCCGACACCGGCTTGGTGCTCCGCATGCTCTATGACGAGCAGGCCCGGCTCCGCTCGGAACTCGACAACCTGCGTCAGAAACAGACGGAGCAGGAGAAGAAGGGTAGCGGCGACAAGGAGGAATCGAGCGAAAAGAAAGACGGCTCGAGCGAAGGCAAAGATCAGGAAAAAGATCAGGAGAAGCAGGGGGACAAAGACAAGGGCGGCGACAAAGACAAGGATGGGGACAAAGACAAAGGCGACGACAAAGACAAGGGCGGCGACAAAGACAAGAAGGACGACAAGGAGAAAAAGCCACCGCTGCTGCAGCGCGTGCGCGGGTGGATCCGGGAGCATCCCGTAGCCACAATCTTCATCGTCGTCGGTGTCATCGTTCTCTTAATTGCAGCGTTGCTGCTCTGGAGCTATCTGGATAGCTACGAGACCACCGACGATGCCTTTGTCGAAGGCCACACCGATCCCATCAGTGCGCGTATCAATGGATTCGTCACCGGCGTCTATGTCGAGAACACGACACGCGTGAAGAAGGGTCAGCTGCTGGTGGAACTGGATCCGCGCGATTACCAGGTAGCCAAGCAACAGGCTGGCGCCACCCTGGCTCAGGCGCAGGCGAACGTCCAGGCCCAGACCCCCAATGTGCCGATTACGCAGACCACGCAATCCACGCAGGTGACGAATGCCAATCTCAACGTGGCGAGCGCCACAGCGAATGTCGCCGCGGCGCAGGAGAAGTACCGCTCAGCTGTGGCCGACCTGCAGCAGGCTGAGGCGAACGCCGCCAATGCGGCGCGAGAGGCGGAGCGCTATCACGCTCTGGTCGTCAAAGAGGAGGTCTCGCGCGAACAGTACGATCAGGAGTTGACTCAGAAACAGGCGCAGGACGCTCTTGTTATCTCGCGCCGGGAGACGGCGGACGCCGCGCAGAAGGCGGTACTCCAGGCCCAGGCTTCGCTGGATGAGGCGCGCCACCAGGCCGACGAGGCCGAGCACAATCTACCCCGGCAGATCGCCATTCAGCATGCGACGCTCGCGATGCGGAAAGCCGAAGCGGAGGAGGATCAGGCCCGGGCCAGCCAGGCCGAGCTCAATCTTGAGTACACCCGCATCTACGCACCCGACGACGGAATCGTCGGAGACAAGTCGGTCGAGCTCTCTACGCAGGTGCAGCCGGGAGAGGAACTCTTCGCGTTGACTCAGACCAATGATATCTGGGTGACGGCGAACTTCAAGGAGACCGAGATCCGCAAGATGTATCCGGGCCAATCGGTCACGATCTATGTCGATGCATTGTCGCAAAACTTCGAAGGATACGTGGAGGCATTGCCAGGCGGAACAGGCGCCATCTACAGCCTGCTGCCGCCCGAGAACGCCACGGGAAATTATGTCAAGGTGGTGCAGCGGTTGCCGGTGCGCATCCGTTTCCGCCCCGGCCAGCCAGGGGAGCAGCGGTTGGCGGCGGGGATGTCCGTCGAGCCCAAGGTGTGGGTGAAATGAGCCGAACTGAATGCGCGGAGTCCGCCTGAATGCCGGCTCAGGGGGGTGGCTCGTGGAAACCGAAGTACAGCCCATGGCTCATCGCAATCTCCGTGATGATTGCGACCTTCATGGAGGTGATGGATACCAGCATCGCCAGCGTCGCCGTGCCATACATCGCCGGCAGCACGGCTTCGACAACCGACGAAGCGGAGTGGGTGCTGACGGTGTACCTGGTGGCCAACGCCGTCTTTCTGCCGGCGAGTACATGGTTCTCGGAGCGCTTTGGGCGCAAGCGCTTCCTGATCATCTCCATCTGCGTCTTCACCGTCGCGTCTTTCCTCTGCGGCGTTGCCCCGTCGCTCCCCTTCATCCTTCTGGCGCGCTGCATTCAGGGAGCCGGCGGCGGCGCATTGCAGCCGTTGGCGCAGTCCATCCTGCTGGAGAGCTTCCCACCGGAGCAGCAAGGCCAGGCGCTGGGCCTGTACGCCCTGGGAGTGGTTCTGGCGCCCGTGGTGGGCCCGGTCTTCGGCGGCTATCTCACCGATGCAATCTCCTGGCGCTGGGCCTTCTACATCAACATACCGATCGGCCTGCTGGCCATTCTGCTGCAGAGCAAGTTCCTGGAAGATCCTCCCTACATCGCCAGCGCCAAGCCCGGGAAGCTGGACAAATGGGGCCTGGGCCTTCTGGGCCTCTGGATCGGTTGCCTGCAGTACATCCTGGACAAGGGCCAGGAGCAGGATTGGTTCGGGGATGCGCGGATTCGCTGGGCTGCCGTGTTTCTGGTGGTCGGCTTCACCGCCTTCCTGATCCGCGAGTTTCGGCATTCCAAGCCGCTGGTGGAGCTGCGCGCGTTCTCCAACCGTAATCTGGCCCTCGGGTGCGCGCTGGTGGTGGTACTCGGAGCGGCGATCTACTCGCTCACGACCATCCTGCCGGTCTTCTACCAGACGCTCATGGGCTACAGCGCGAGCAAGGCGGGCCTGGCGGTCAGTCCTCGCGGTCTGGGCTCGGTGGTGGCGGCCATCCTGGCCGGAGCCCTATCCACCAAGCTGGACCCTCGCAAAACGGTGGCGGCGGGTTTTACGGTGCTGGCCCTGTCGACCTTGTGGATGAGCTTCATGACGCTGCAGATCTCGCCCACAACCCTCTTCTGGCCGATTACCTTTGGGGGCCTGGGCATGAGCCTGGTGTTCGTCCCGCTCTCCAACGTGGCGCTGGGCACGATCCAGAAGGCGCAGCTTGGCAACGCCAGCGGCATCTTCAACTTTCTGCGTAACGTTGGGGGAAGCTTTGGGATCTCGGCGGCGAACACGATCGCACAACGCCACTTGCAAACGCATCGCAACGACAATGTGCATTGGCTTTCGGGTGCGAGCTGGGTCTTTCGCCGTCAGATCCGCCTCCTGACCCAGCAGATGCAGGTCCACGCCGGTCCACGCGTGTCGATGCTGCGGGCGTTTGCGCTGACCCAGCAGGCGCTCAACAACCAGGCGCAGCTCTGGGCTTACGTGGATGACTTCCGCTACCTGGCCTTGCTGTGCGCCCTCTGCATTCCCATCTCGTTCTTCCTGAAGAAGCCGAAGCCAGGAACCAAAGGCGCCGGATAGAGCAGCGTCGCTGTAGGTGTACTCGGGGCCAGATCTCAACGCCGTTTCTGCTCCAGAAACGCACTCGTACACCCCAAGTTTGAGCGCAAGGAGCAATAC
>CAXUIM010000055.1:0-17132 GCA_964250885.1 uncultured Acidobacteriaceae bacterium
ATCAGCAGCCGTGAGGTGTACCGAAATCCGTGGACGAGTGTCCGCGAGGATGTGATCGAGCGAAGCAACGGGCAGCGTGGGATTTACGGTGTGGTGGATAAGGATCCGGCCTGCATTGTGATTCCGCTGGAGCAGGCTGCGGACGGAGAGTATCTTTGGTTGGTTCGACAGTTTCGCTACACGGTCGACGCTACATTTTTTGAACTTCCGCAGGGCGGCTGGGAGTTGGCGGACGTCAATCCGGAAGAGATGGCTCGCGGGGAGCTTGCCGAAGAGACAGGTCTGCGCGCGCGATGCATGACGCACCTGGCTACGCTTTGGATCGGCTACGGTGTCCTGCGCCAGCTCCACTATATCTACCTCGCCGAAGGCCTGTCGGAGGGGGAGGCGGAGCGAGACCCCGAAGAACATGACATGACCGTCCATCGCGTAGCGGTGAGCGAGTTCGAGGCGATGCTGCTGGACGGCCGTGTGATGGACAACTGCAGCGCGGCCGCCTGGGGCATCTATCGGGTCTGGAAGGCTCAGCAGTTTCGCTAGCATTTCTCCTGCAGGTGCAGAGGCGAGCCTCGGGTTCCGTGGCCGTTCTCGAAGCCGTTTTCCTCGAAGGCAGCGGCACGCGTAGCATGTACTCGTGTCAAGCAAGAGGAGAAATGCTCTAGCATTCAAGCACGATGGCTCTCCCCTCCTCTCTCGATGCCATAGAACACGCCACCAGCGTTCCGCTAGCAGGTCCCGTGCCGCCGAGCGAACCCCTCTCCTACATCGACTACGTCCGAACGGCGCAGCGCAACCTGATTGCCACCTACCCGCAGATCGCCTATCGAGCGGACCTCGTCGAGACGAAGTTTCCCGGCCTGCATAACTTCCTCGTCAATGACCCGGCGGGCATCCGGCGGGTTCTGCTCGAGAACGTGGGCAACTACCCCAAGGCCGACATTGAGCACCGCATGCTGGGACCTCTGCTGGGCAATGGCCTGATCACCAGCGAGGGCGAGACCTGGCGGACGCACCGGCGGATGATGGCTCCGTTCTTTGACGGCCGTAGCGTGGAGGCGTACGCCGCGGGAATGACCGAATCTGCCGCGACGCTGGTGTCACGTTGGGAGAGAATGCCGGCGGGTAGCGTGTTGGAAGTGGCCGATGAGATGATGCAGGTGACCCTGGAGATCATCTCCCGCTCGATGTTTTCTTCCGATTCCGATGAGATGGTTCACGCGGTGCGCGGGAGCGCCGAGCGCTACCAGAAAGCCATGATGTTCAGCATTATGGACTTCCTGCCCGGAGTGCAGACCGTCTGGGGTGCGTTCAAGAACCGGCGAGGCCGGCACATTCTGCGCGGGCTGGACGCGGCCATCTACAAGTTGATTCAGTCACGCTCCCGGCAGACCGAGGACAACGGGCGAGAGGATCTTCTGGCTCAGCTTCTTCGTTCGCACGACGACGAGACGGGCAGCGGGATGTCCGCGCGCGAGGTCCGCGACCAGGTGTTCACGATGTTCGCGGCAGGGCACGAGACAACGGCGCTGGCCCTGACCTGGACCTGGTACCTGCTCTCGCTGCATCCCGTGGAGGAGGCCCGGCTGCACCACGAGCTGGATAGCGTTCTGAACGGCCGCCGCCCGGTGTACGCCGACCTGGCGCGCCTGCCGTACACCCGCATGGTGGTGCAGGAATCCATGCGGCTCTATCCCGCTGTGTACACCCTGGCGTGGAGGCAGGCGGCCGCCGACGATGAGGTCTGCGGCCGGCGTATTCCTCGCGGCGCCACGGTTGCCGTAGCGCCCTGGGTTCTCCACCGGCATGAGCGACTCTGGGAGTTCCCGGAGCGCTTCCTTCCGGAGCGCTTCTCGCCCGAGGCGAGCGCCGGCAGAGAGCGGTTCGCCTATCTGCCATTCAGCTTCGGTCCGCGCGTCTGCATCGGCGCGGCTTTCGCGATGGCCGAAGCGGTGCTCGTTCTGGCCGCCATTGCGCAACGCTTTCGATTGAGACTCGCCGCCCATGCCGTGGTCGAACCCGAGGCCTTGATCACACTCAGGCCAAAATACGGCATGCACATGACCCTGGAACCCCGCGAAAGGTCGTAAGAGGCTCTAGAGTAATCCTCTCGGATATTCTGATCCTGTGAAGAGATCAGGATCGGCAGGTGCTCGGGAAAGGAAGTCTGCGGCATCGCCGTCGCGGCGACGCAATTCCACGACCGCCGCGGGAAGACCCAAGATCCAGGATGTTGCCCGATTGGCGGATGTTTCGTTCGGCACCGTCTCGGCCGTGCTCAACGACAATGGCCGGGTGAGTGCCGCCACCCGCGATCGCGTGCAGCAGGCGATTGCGCAGCTTGGTTATCGGCCAGACCTCTATGCGAGCAACCTGGCGCGCCGGCAAACAAAAGTTCTGGGGGTCATTGTCTCGAATCTGCAGAATCCGTTTTTTGCCGAGACAGCGCAGGCGATCGAAGAAGAAGCGGCTCGACACGGCTTTCAGATCTCGCTTATGGCCACCAACTTCTCGCCGGAGCAGCATCATGTGGTCGTACAGCAGCTCCTTGGGGCCCGTATCGCGGGGCTGGCTGTCATCACCTCCGAACATGACGATGCATCGCGCCAGCTGATCGCGGGCAGCGGCGTGCGTGCCGTGTTTCTGGATAGCGGGCCGGGGATAGGGAACTCGTCGATCATCCGGGTCGATTCCCGGGGTGGCATGGAAGCGGCGGTTTCGCACTTGCTGCAGTTGGGCCATCGCGACCTGTTGTTCGTCCGCAACTCCCAAAAGTTGAGTGGCCCACCTTTGCTTTCACACAAGTTGCGGGATCAGGGTTTTGCTGCAGCGGTGCGCGCCTGCGGGACCGATGGTTTGAAGACAACCATCGTCGATATGACGGGGCCCGGCGCGGATGCGGGGGAGCGAGCCATCGCGTCGGTCCTGGGAAAGGCCGGCTTCACGGCCGTCATCTGCATTACCGATATGGTAGCCATGGGCGTCTTCCGTGGTCTGCAATCACGAGGCATTCGCATTCCGCAGGACGTTTCCGTGGTTGGCTTCGACAACACCTACTTCAGTCGTTTTCTGAATCCTTCCCTGACGACTGTCGATGTTCCACGGACGGACCTTAGCCGGCTGACTGTAGAGGCCTTGCTGAACGAAGGCGAGCCGATGCAGAAGGTGATCCGTTTGCCGACCAGCCTGGTTGTGCGGGAATCCACGGCACGTCCTCTGAGCCGGTCTCTAACCTTCAAAAAGCTCATGGCCGCAATTTAGCCTTTTTCTGCGCTAGGTGAACCGTTTCAGCAGTGGGTCTGCCAGGGTAAGCATCCTGCGAGAGATCGCGGCAGCAAATTCATCTCTTATCTCAAAAGCCCAGCACCGGCCGTAGTTACCCTGCCGAAGGGATCGTGTGCCCACTTGATTGGGAGATGCAAGCCTTGAGAGCTTTAATTTGACTCTTTGTTTTGGCGCCTGATATATTTTCCAACTAACTGGTGAAGCGCTTCAGCAGATGTTGCAGGGATGCAAGCAAAAAAACGAGGAAACTGAGGCATGGGGCGCTCCAGTCTTCATTTAGTTCGGAGACACCCAGCACGGTTGGCGTTTGCCTTCCGCAGGAGGCGCATCCCAAGGAGTCGCCGCGCACCTATCGCCGCCACCTTTTCGAAGGGACCGTGGACGCAGATGATAGCGCGATCGACCGATTTCAACTTTTTGATTCCGCGCCTTTGACGCCGGACAGGATCTTACGCTACATGATGAAGCGCTTCAGCAAATCGCGGGAGAAGCACGAATAGAGATATCGAGCATAGCAAGCTTTTCGTCTTTTTAGCTTCGAGACACCAGCACGGACGGCAATTTAGCCTCCCGCGTGGGCTGCGTCCCAAATTTGTTTGAATGCACCTGGCCCGGTCCTGATTCGGCTCCTTAGATTTCGGCGCCTGATTCAGATCCTCGACCTAGATGATGAAACGTTTCAGCACTATTTTTTCCCAGGGGGTTACATGAACGAGAAAGTACAGCACAGAAAGCTTTCGTCTGCTTATCTCGGAGATAGGCAGCACCCAACGCTGCTGCTTTACTACATCGTGCCGTGTATCGGCTGGATCAGGGCTGCAGTCGCGATAACTGTTCTTGCAATGATGGTGCTGCCGACTGTCGCGCAGACCACCAGTGGAATTGTGGGAACAGTAGCGGACGTCTCCGGCGCTCGTGTGCCTGGGGCAACCATCACGGCCACCAACACGGCCACCGGCGTGAAATATCACTCGGCGTCAGACGCGCAGGGTTCTTACCGAATCACGCAACTTCCACCGGGCAGCTACACGATGGAGGTTGTCAGTACCGGATTCGAGACCCAGGAGCTTCAACCTTTCACGCTTCTGGTGGCTCAACAATCCCAGCAAAATATTGCCTTGGCGGTAGGCAAAGCTACCCAGACGGTTTCCGTTTCTGCAGCCTCTCTCCTCATCGACCCCGAGACCTCTACCCAATCGCAGGTCATTGGGACTCAGCAGATCGAGAGCCTACCCTTGAATGGGCGGGACTATATCCAACTGGCGCAGCTTTCGGCCGGGGTTACGCCAATCACCGCAGGTATGGCCTCGCCTGCCTCGGCGTGGACCGGCACTGAGGCCGTAAGCGTCGCGATCGCGGGATTGAGAGAGGATGACGTCAGCTATTTGTACGACGGCATCGAGACGCGAAATGCCTGGTATGGGGCTGAGGGACTGCTTCCCTCGATCGACAACATTCAGGAGTTCAACGTTGAACAGTCTGGCGCCCCAGCTTCGTTCTCAGATGGAGCGGCGTTCATCAATGTAATTACCAGATCCGGCACGAACCAGCTTCACGGATCCGTATTTGAATTCCTCAGAAACAATGACCTTGACGCGCGAAACTACTTCGACGTTGGAAGCGCGCCACCGTTCCACCAGAATCAGTTTGGAGCCAGGTTGGGTGGACCCATTAAGAAGAACAAAATGTTCTTTTTTCTTAACTATGAAGGGTTTCGGCAGATTCAGCCCACGGACGAGTATAACCTGGTTCCGACTGCACAGCAGCTGGCCGGAAACTTCAGCACTGATTCCCAGCAGCTTTACAACCCGTTCACCGGCGCCCCATTTGTCAACAACCAGATTCCAACTTCACTCTTCAATGCTATAGGCCAGAAGATTGTCTCCTATTATCCCAAACCGAACGGTCTCTACTCCGGCGGCACCAATTATTTCGACGTTTCGGATACGACCGACGGCTGGGATCAGGAGAGCGGCCGGTTTGACTATTCCATTTCACAGAAGGACAGCATCTTCGTCCGATTCACCAACCAAAGCCAAACAACCAGTGTCACGGATATTACACCAGCCAGGGAGATCATCTATCCCTCCAATCCAAAGAATCTCGCTGTCGGATGGACGCATATCTTCTCTCCGAACCTGGTGAACAACGTGCGCTTTGGCTATACTCACACGGCGACCGGGGAGCAGAGAGCCGATGGTTACGATACTGGGGATGCGAATCCCTTGGGTTTGGTTAACGAGGCGGACCAGCCGGGATCCTATGGTCCCCCCGGCTTCGGTGTGACCAACTATGCTAACCCAGGCTCGACCGAGGGAACCGACATCGTTCGCGAGGGCCTGACCATGGGCACCGAGACAATTTCGATGCAAAAGGGAAAGCATCAAATAACAGCGGGTGCGGATGTTCGTTACATGCCGATATACATGTATGAGGACTGGGCGGCAACATCGCTGAGCTTCAATGGTGTTTATACCGGCGATGCGCTGGCGGACGTTCTTTTGGGGGTCCCCGTCAGTAGCTCGACCGCGATTGGAAGTCCTCTTCAAAATCTACGGATGTGGTATCAGTCCTACTTCGTTCAGGACAACATAAAACTCAAGAGTAACTTCAGTGTGAACGTAGGTCTAAATTATGAGCATCAACAGCAACCTATCGACACAGCCAATCATGTGGGGAGCTTCGATGTTGCGACGGATCAAGACCTCTCGTATCCAGATACGGACGTTCTTGGATTGAGCAGGGCAATGGTCAAGCCGAGATACCTCAATTTCGCACCGCGGCTTGGCTTCAACTACGTGCCGTTCAGCGGGGGCGCCACCGATATCAAAGGTGGCTTTGGGATCTATTACATTCAGCCGAATATAAATCAGTATGAGGTGCAGGTAGATACGACGAAGTACTATCTGGTGGAGGACTTTAACAATTCTTCGCCTGTCGGGTACGGGAGCAATCCTGCCGGGACCTTCACGCCGCCCAATTTCACTCTGAACCAGTTGTTTGGCGCCGGCGTGCCTGGTTCCGATCCCACCGTCGCATTCGAACAACCCAATGGTGAAACTCCCTACACCTACGAATGGAACCTCACAATTGACCACACGCTGAAAGATTGGCTTTTGGAAGTCGTGTATCTGGGCAGTGCGGCGCATCACTACGAAGAGCGAGCAAACATTGCACCGCTGAACCCGAACGGAACCACACGGTTGCCCGGCTGGAGCGCCGTCGAAGAGAACAGCAATACAGGGAGTTCCTTATATGACGGCGCCGTATTCCGGGTTGAACACCGGTACAGCTCAGGCTTCTCTGTCCTGGGTAACTACACCTTCTCAAAGTGCCTGGGGTATCCGTGGCAGGATGTATTCTCCTGGCACCCGCTCGATCTCGACCTGGATCGTGGACACTGCCAAGAGGATTTGAATCAGAACCTGGTTGCGAACGCAATCTATGAGCTTCCTTTCGGACAAGGCAAACCGTTCCTGCACGAGGGCGGCTTTACAAATGCTTTGGTCGGGGGCTGGAAAGTGGCCACGATCGCTTCCATTCACTCTGGCTTATGGACAACTCTGGGCAGCAACCAGAACCTGGGATCGTTCGTGGACGCGCTGCCAGATGTCACTGGACCGGTCAATAATTCGGCGTTGCATGGAGGCTTGGGCAAGAACGGAAGGCTTGGTCCTTACTTCAATACTCAAAACGTTGTTCCTGTCACCGAAGAAGGCGTTCAGGGGAATGCTCCGGTCCAGCAACTCGCCAATCCCGGTTACGCCGATTGGGACATATCCGGTTACAAGGGATGGACGTATGCCGAGCGGTACACCCTGGACTTCAGGGCCGACGTATTCAACGCCTTCAATCGCGCCAATTTCTACGGCCTGGATGATGGCGTCAATGACTCCCGGTTTGGGCTCGTCACGGCCGCAACTCCAGCACGTGAGATTCAGCTGAGCTTGCGGTTCACCTTCTGATTGCCAGTTGTTCTGGTATGCGAATGTGTTTCTAGAGCGATATTCATGTTAGTGGCCCAAGTTGAAGCGGTGCAGTGCCGTTTCCTTGAGAAAAACGGCGTTCAAAGCCTACGCTCCGGGTATACCTGCATGAATATCGCTCTATACCGCCCAGCCACGGTGAGGGTGCGGATGTTGGCCATCAGTCCGACCGCGCGGCCAACGTCCGCACCGCCCTCAGGGCGTAGGGTATGCGGCAACGGGAGCGCTGCCGGGACGGCCTGTGTGCGTGCGCTTTCTTAAGGTGAAAACGGCCGGAAGCCGTAGATCCCTTCACCACCTGCAGGAGAAATGCTCTAATTGATGTGCTTGGAGCGGCGGGACATGAAGTCCATCAGCAGGTAGTTGCCCAACGTCTGCGGAGTCGTGAAGTAGGCCTTGCCGCGGCACATGGCCGACATCTTCTGCACGAACTGGACCAGCTGGTAGTCCTCCGCGAGCATGAACGTGTTGATCATGATGCCGGCGCGCTTGCAGCGCGAGACCTCTTCCAGGGTTTCGGCGATGACAATTGGATCGAGGCCGAAGGCGTTCTTGTAGATGCGGCCGTCTTCGAGCGTCAGGGCGGAGGGCTTGCCATCCGTGATCATGACGATCTGCTTCATGTCTTTGCCGCTGCCGCGCAGAATACGCTGCGCCACTCGCAGACCCTCGCGGGTGTTGGTGTAGTGCGGGCCAACCTTGACGCGGGGCAGCTGAGAGAGGGGGATCTCTTCGGCGGAGTCGTGAAAGAGTACAAGCGAGAGCGAGTCGCCGGGATACTGGGTGCGGATGAGGTGCGAGAGCGCCATCGCCACCCGTTTTGCGGGCGTGAACCGATCCTCGCCGTACAGGATCATGGAGTGCGAGCAGTCCAGCAGAACCACCGTCGCGCAGGAGGACTGGTAGTCGGCCTGCTGGACCTGCAGGTCGGTGTACTCGAGGTTAAGGACGCCGGAGCCGTCGGGAGCGCCCTCGCGCGCGAAGACCGAGTTGAGGGTCGCCGCGATATCCAGGTTCAGGGTGTCGCCGAACTCGTAGACTTTGGAGGAGCCATTGGTTTCCACGCCAGCGGCCTCATGCCGGGTATCGTGGCGGCCCAGGGAGGATTTGCCGAGCGGCCCGAGCAGATCGCGCAGGGCCTTGTAGCCGAGGAAATCCATGCCCTTGTCGGTTACCTCGAAGCGGGCGGATTCGGTTTCGCCGTTGCCGGATTCCCCTTTACCCTTCTGCGGGTCGGCCGGATCTTCGGCGTTGAGATAGGCCTCGGCCTTCATGCGCTGGATAATCTTGTCGATCAGCTCCTCGATCTGAGGCTCTTCCAGCTGCTCGTACTGCTGCTGTGCATCCTCGTCGAGAAGCTCGCCGGAGTCGAGCGCCTGGCGGATTGCGTCGCGCAGACTCTCCATGGAGTCGTCCATGTTCTGAAAAGGCGAGAACGGGTCCTGATACCCGGAGTCCAGCAGAAAATCGGAGAGCGCCTGCATCAGGTCTTCGAGATCGAAGCTGGTTGAGAGATCGCCGGTGAATTTGGTGTAACGGGTGAGTTTCATGCGGGATCCTGATCTCTTTCGATATTAGACGTTCCCAGCCTTCAAGGGGTGCGGCAACAATCCTCACCCTTTGATCCCGCTACCGGGGCCCCCAGAGCCAACCCACGCGACTTCATTTATTCTGGAGGAAAGTTTCCGTCGAGCCGCCTTGGACGAGAGGGAATGCCGAGAACCAACCGGAGCAGGCATGGCTGAACAAACCGCTGCGGCTCCTGCGAAGATGCAGGAGGATGACAGCGAGTTTCATTACGAAGCGTGGACGCCGCGGTTCAATCCGTGGATCATCACGCTGACTGTAACCCTGGCGACCTTCATGGAGGCGCTCGATTCGAGCATTGCCAATGTGGCGCTTCCGCACATCGCGGGCACGCTGGGAGCCAGTTACGATGAAGCCACCTGGGTCCTGACGTCGTACCTGGTGTCGAACGCGATCGTTCTGCCGATCAGTGGATGGATCGCCAACCGCATCGGACGCAAGCGGTTCTACATGAGCTGCGTCGCCCTGTTTACGGTCTTTTCGTTCTGCTGCGGTCTGGCCACGAGCCTGCCGATGCTGGTCGTCTTCCGAGTGATTCAGGGAGCGGCCGGCGGGGGCCTGCAACCGAGCGAGCGCGCCATACTGGCCGACACCTTCCCACCGGAGAAGCGCAGCGTCGCGTTTTCGCTCTACGGCATGGCTGTGGTGCTGGCTCCGGCCATTGGACCGACGATCGGCGGCTGGATTACGGATAACTACACCTGGCGCTGGATCTTCTTTCTTAATATTCCCGTGGGTATTCTGTCGCTAGCCCTGACCAGCCGCATCGTGCAGGATCCCCCCTACCTGAAGAAGATGCGGGCGCGCGCGGGCAGCGTCGATGGCATCGGATTGGGGCTGCTGGCCTTGACCATCGGCTCGCTGCAGATCCTGTTCGACAAAGGCCAGGAGGACGACTGGTTCGGCTCGCACTTCATCGTCGTCTGCGCCTGCCTCGCCGTCTGCGGGTTCATCGCGTTTCTGTATCGCGAGCTGACCATTGAGCATCCGATCCTCGATCTGTCGCTCTATGGGAAGCGCAACTTCGCGATGACCCAGTTCGTGATGCTGATCATCGGCGCGGCGCTCTACGCAACCACCGTGATGATCCCGCAGTTTCTGCAGGAACTCCTGGGCTACACGGCGGCCGAAGCCGGCCTGGCGCTCTCGGCGGGCGGTCTGGTCCTGATCTTCCTGTTTCCGATCGCCGGATTTATCGGCCAGAAGGTCGACCCCAGGCTGATGATCACCATCGGCTTCACTCTGCTGACGCTGGGCATCTGGCGCATCGGCGACCTGAGCCTGGGCATCAGCTTCTGGGACGCCGCGAGCTGGCGCGTGGTGATGGTGCTGGGTATGCCATTCCTGTTCGTCCCCATCAGCCTGATGTCGTACGTCGGCGTGCCCCAGGAGAAGAACAACGAGGTCTCCGGCATGACGGCCCTGTCGCGCAATCTGGGCGGCAGCGTGGGTGTCTCCTTCGTCAGCACCATGCTGCAGCGGCGGGCGCAGGCGCACCAGCAGATTCTCTCCGCGCACGTGTATGGCACTTCGGTAGCCTACGCGGCCCAGCAGCAGAGTATGCAGGGCGCCCTCCACAGCCAGGGCTTTTCCATTGCCACCGCGGCGGCCGCATCGGCAGCGCGTCTCTACGACATGATGCAGCAACAGGCTCGGGCGCTGGCGTATGTGGATGTGGTGCACGTCCTGGTGGTGCTGACCGCCTGCCTGATTCCGATCGGATACCTCATGAAGAAGCCCCGCTACCGTCCCAAGCATGTGGAGATCGAGTAAGCGTGACCCCGCGAGTCGACGGGCGCCCGCCCGATGCGGCCTGGAGCGGACGGCGGCGGGGGCTCGCCGGCCTGGTTCTCCTGATTTTGCTGTTCGCCGGGTTGGGTCGCGCGGTGGCCGCGTCCACGTCTCTTCGTGTCATTGTCTCTGCCCAACAAACGCCTCAGGAGAGAGCCATTGCAGAGATGTTTGTGGAGGAGATGGCCAAGCGGACCTCCAACGGTCCCGTCCTTCAGGTTGGGGATGGAAATCTGCCGCCGGACTCCAGGTCGCAAGATCCGAGTTCGGTGACGCTGGTGGTGCTGGCCCGGCGTTCGCAGATTCCCGCCCTGCTCCCCGCCAATCTCTCCGCGGCCTGGAATAAGGCCCTAACGGTCCTGCAGGCCAGCGATCACAGGGAGGCTTTCTCGATCGTTTCGCTTTCCTGGCGGCGGACCTCACTTGTAATCGTGGCCGGCAGTGACACACGCGGTGAACTCTTCGGCGCGGGTTGGCTGCTTCGGCACACGAACTTCGCGGGGGCGTCTCCGCAACTGCCCCAACATCTGAGAATCTTCGAGTTTCCAGAAAAACCCGTTCGCGGCCACCAGATCGGCTACCGCTTCAAGAACAACACCTACGACGCCTGGACTCTGGCCGAGTTCGAGCAGGGGATCCGCGATCTCGCGATCTTTGGCACCAATACCATACAGCTCATCGCCCCGGTTTCAGACGATGCGCCGAGCAGTCCGCTGTTTCCTGCCCCCGCTCTCGAAACCTTGATCGGCATATCGAAGATCCTCGCCAAGTACGGGCTGGACTGCGACCTCTACTATCCCGAGATGCGCAAGGACTACCGGGATACGGCGGCGGTCGAGGCTGAACTCCGGGACTTCGAAGCGCTGGTCCGGGCCATGCCTCGGCTGGATGCACTCTATGTACCGGGCGGCGACCCCGGGCATACGGCTCCTGAAGTCTTGTTTCCCCTGGTCGAGCGCGAAGCGGCGGTTCTTCACCGCTATCATCCGGAGGCGACGGTCTGGGTTTCGGCGCAAGGTTTTGACCGCGTGCAATTTCAGCGCTTTTACGCGCTTCTCGACGCGCACCCTGTCTGGCTGACCGGGGTCTTCTTCGGCCCCGAGTCCCGGGACAGCTTTTTCACGCAGCGCGAACGGATTCCGGCACGGTATGCAATGCAGTTCTACCCCGATATTGCCCACACCATGCATGCGGAGTTTCCGGTTCCGCAGTGGGACCCCATCTTTGCGCTGACCGAAGGACGCGAGCCGATCTGCCCCCGCCCCGAGGCTTTCGCGGCGATTTACCATCGGTTCCAGCAGCTGCATAGCGGCTTCATCACCTACTCGGAGGGCGTGAACGATGATGTGAACAAGACCGTCTGGAGCCAGCTGGGATGGTCCTCGAAGACTCCCATCAACACCATTCTGGAGCAGTACGCTCGACTGTTCCTGCATCGCGAGGGCGCGCAGCAGGAGCTCGCCGTCCAGGCCATTCGCGGACTGGAGCAGGACTGGCGCGGCCCGATCCCGGCCAATCGCAGGATTCCCCTTACATTGCGAGAGCTGCAGCAGCTGGAGCAGGACTCGACAGAAGCGCAGGTCCGCGCGAATGGCCGCTGGGAATCGCTGCTGTACCGAGCTGTTTACGACGACTATCTGCAGCGCAAGCTCAAGCGCGAACGCACTGCCGAGACAGCGGCGCTGTCCGCGCTGGATCGGAGGTCCGGCTCCAGTGCCGGCCGCGTCGCAAGTGCCCGGGAGATCCTGCACTCCAGCGTGCCCGATCGCGCGGAACAGATCGAGCACGACCGGCTCTTCACGCTCGCCGGCCAGCTCTTCCACGACTTTGGCCTGCAGCTCAGCGTTCCCCTGTATGGGGCTTCCAACTGGGAGCGCGGCGCCAATCTGGATCGTGTGGACACGCCCCTCACCGAGACGGCGTGGCTTAACAGCGCGATGGACGCTGCCTTGAAGCAGCCGGAGGAATTGGCGCGCCAACAGGATCTGTACGCGGTGACGCACTGGGCTCATCCCACGAAGGGGGCTCTTTACGATGATCTCGGAGATCCAACCAACGAGCCGCATCTCGTCCGCGGACTCGGCTGGGCCCGGGATCCGGAGATGTACGGGACAGCAATCGACGGCATCGCGGCTCGCACTCTGGCCGACGGCTGGCGCCTCTCCTGGCTGGATTACGCCGAGACCTTGTACGAGAACCCGCTTCGGATGCAGTATCGCGGTCTGGACCAGCGCCGCAAATACCGTCTGCGGATCACATATGCCGGCGAAGACTTCGCGCTTCCGCTGCGTCTTATCGCCGGGAACAACCTTGAGATCCAGCCAGCGACGCGTCGCCACTCCAACCCGGAGACCGTCGAGTTTACGCTTCCCGGCAGCGCCATCGTAAACGGCACGCTCGATCTGCGTTGGATGGGGCCTGCGGGCAGCGGCGGCAGCGGGCGCGGGCGGCAGGTTGGCGAAGTGTGGTTACTGCCGCAGTAGAGCAGCAGCAGAGTTCCCGCCCCCCTCGGAAAATCGTGCCAAGAGGCTTTCTTTGACGAAAAGCCACTCAGCGTCTTCCGCCCTGGGCACGGTAACTCTGGTATGGCAGTAGTGTGGTGCGTCTCGTCGAGGGTCGGGACTCACCGCCCACATCTCCCTGCAAAGAACGCGGGTAGATATAAGGCACCCGCCGCTCTGCGACGCCAGGATTCCTGAGGCGCCACACTAGACTGTACGGAAACACCTGGATCAAAGCGGTGCAGGTTGCAGCGATGACCGATCGGCGTTTATCAGGATCGTGAGCCCGCCATCACCGCGAAGCGAGCCTCTTTGTACCAGCAGTCGGCGTTCGCAAAGCCGGCCAATCGCATCCAGGCGAGCTGATCCTCGACAGAAGCGCTGCGGTCCTGCTGTTGCCGAAGAAGCGAGTCGGCGATCTGTTGCGGCGTGGCGCCGGCGGCCTGGACCTGTTCGAGCCAAAGCTGGCGATAGCGGAGCTCAAGCTCCGGTGTGGGGCCGGCGACCTGCTCGGCATTGATGAACACGCCACCGGGACGCAGCGCGGCATAGAGCTTGTAAAACAGGAATTGCTTGGCGGTGTCCTCCAGGTGGTGGATGGACAGCGCCGAGACGATGGCATCGAGCTGGGGCGGAAGCGAGACGGTGGTGTAGTCGCCGCGCTGAAAGCTGAGGTTGGGGTCGGGAGCTTCCGCCGGGCTCAGGCGCTTCCGGGCCAGCTCCAGCATGGGCAGCGAGAAGTCGATCAGGTGAATATGCGCCTGCGGAAAGCGCTGGCGTATATGCGCGGTCAGGATGCCGCTGCCCGCGCCCAGGTCGAGAATGCGTAGGGCGCCGGCGGGGATCAGGTCGATGGCCCAGGCGTAGAAGCGATCATGTCCGGGGATAAGCCGCGCACGCTCGACGTCGTAAGTGGAAGCGGTCGCGTCGAAGACGGCTTGAGTCGAGGCCATAAGCATTCTCCCGCAGATGCCGAGCGGAGCTTGCATCCATGCCGTTTCCTTGGAAGGAAACGGCACTCGCACGTTGTGTCCTCTTCACCGCGACAGCAGAAGTGCTCTACACAAGTCTCCGCAACAGAATACAGCCGAAAGCGACGTCGCGACGCGCTGGCTGACGTCGCCTGCAGCATCGTGAACCGCGTGCGGAACTGGACACCCGATTTTGGAAGTGGACACGTGGGCAGGCTGCAATGTTGGCAATTCCGCTCCAATGCCCCGTTTTCCCCAAAGCGAGATTGGCCCTCCACGTGCCGGTTCCATGAGGCGAGCCGGGGTACAGAAGGCCGTTTGGGGGAGCGTTTCGATGAATTCTTTCGTGCAGGATGTGGTCTATGCCACGCGGCAGTTGCGCCGGAGCTATGGATTCACCGCCAGCGCGGTCCTGACCCTCGGTTTGGGGATCGGCGCGAACCTTACCGTCTTTCTGATCCTCTACGGTGTTCTTCTACGCCCGCTGCCTTTTCCGAAGGCTCAACAGCTGGTTCGCCTCGAACGGGCGTATCCGGATGGAGAACGGGGTCAGGCTTATACCGGCACCCAATTTCTCTTCATCCAGCGCTCGGCGCGTTCCTTTCAGGCCGCAGCAGCCTACGACTATCTGCCCAGCAATGTGAATCTGGTGCAGGGCGGAGGAGCCGTCCCTCTCAAGACCCTGCGAACGTCAGCGGATTTCTTTCGGGTCTTCCAGATGGAACCCAGGCTGGGCCGTGGCTTCCGGGCGGACGATATGTTGCCGAATGCAGCCGGAGTGGCCGTTCTCAGCGATGAGCTCTGGCGGCTCAAATTCAATTCCGACCCGCACATCCTGGGACGGTCCATCACCCTGGGCAATCGGCCGTACACGGTCATCGGTGTCGCCAACCCAAAGTTCCGGCTGGATGCCGCTGTTGATCTCTGGGTTCCGCTGCCCATCGCCGCAAGCCCGGATGACCGCAGCCACGACTTCACCGTGGTGGCGCGTTTGCGGCCCAACGTCCCGTATGCGCAGGCAACGGACGATCTGAAGCGCGTTGTGCTGGAGTTTCAGAGCGTCTATCCGGCGCTGTGGGACAAATTCGCGTCTATTGCGCTGGTCAATTACCGGGATTCGGTGGTGGGCGACATCCGGCCCGCGCTGGAAGTTCTGATGGGCGCCGTAGGATTGCTGCTGGCGATGGTGGCCGCCAATATCCTGAGCCTGCTGCTGGTGCGGTCGATCGCGCGCCGCCGCGAGATGAGCCTGCGCGCGGCTCTGGGCGCCTCGGGGTGGCGGCTGCTGCGGCAGCTGCTGACCGAAAATGCGGTGCTCTGCGCGGCCGGCGCCCTGGTCGGCGTGCTGTTGGCGCAGATAACGGCCCCGGTTCTCATGCGGCTCAGCCCTCTGCCGCTGCCGTCTTTCAGTTCCGTGGCCCTGGATGCTCCGGCTTTCGTCTTCGCCGGCCTGCTGGCTGCGGGGTGCGCCGTGTGGTTCAGCATCGTGCCGGCGCTTGAAAGCCGCCGCAGCCGATTGACGGACTCCATGCGGGCCAACGCCAGCCAGATCGCTCCCGGCCGCAACCTGGCGCAGAAGGCGCTGGTGACCAGCCAGGTGGCCATCTCTCTCATGCTGCTGACCGGTGCGGCGTTGCTGCTCACCAGCTTCTGGAACCTCCTGCATACTCCGGCCGGCTTCGATTCCCGCAATGTGCTTTCGTTCAAAACGGCGTTCTCGCCCGAGCAAGCGGCCAGCACCACCCAATACAGCCAGCATGTGGGGGAACTTCTGGGCCGGGTCGAGGCGTTGCCGGGCGTAGCCTCCGCCGCCGCCGTGAACGATCTGCCGACGCAATTGGTTCCGGATTTCCCCTTCGACATCGTGGGGCGTTCGCCCGACCGTGCCGATGCCGCGGGCGATACCAAGTACATCCCCGTGACGGCCCACTACTTCGACACGCTGCGGATCCCGGTGCAGGCGGGCCGCGGGTTCACCGCCGACGACACGCGGGGATCGCCGCCCGTAATTGTCATCAACCGGCAATTTGCCCGGACTTTCTTCAAGGGTGAGAACCCCATTGGTCAGCGCATCCGGATCGGCGCGAGCATGGGACCAGGTTTCGAAGATCCCATCCGGGAGATCGTGGGTGTGGCCGGCGATGTGAAGCAGAGCGGGCTGGACCAGCCCGCGCCCGGGATCCTGTATCTCCCCCAAGCTCAGATTCCCGATACGCTCACCCGGATGGGTACCGGTCTGCTGGGCACCAGCTGGGTGGTGCGGCTCAAATCTTCCGGCCTTGAGATTGAACCCGCGCTTCGGCAACTGTTCATGCGGAATGCGCAGACTCCGCTGCTCAGCGTGGAGCCGCTCGCCGCGGCCATAGACGCCTCTCTGGCGCAACAGCGCTTCAGCATGCTCTTGCTCTCGGGCTTCGGTTTGATAGCGCTTCTGCTGGGAGCTGCCGGCCTGTACGGAGTTCTGTCGTACACCGTGGCACGCCGGACCCAGGAGATAGGCGTTCGCATGGCCGTCGGTGCACAGCGTTCCGACATCGTAGGGATGGTGCTGCGACAGGCAGGCGCCCTTGTGGCCGCGGGTCTTGTGGTGGGGATTGTGGCGACGCTGGCCGGTGCACAACTGCTGCAGAGCCTGGTATTTGAAGTTGCGCCACGCAGCCCGATTACCATCGGACTCGCAGCCTCACTGCTGCTGCTCACGGGCTTGCTGGCGGCCTGGCTGCCGGCTCGCCGCGCAGCCATCATCGAGCCGATGCAGGCGCTGCGAAGCGAATAGGAGTGTGTCCACTGCTGCAACGCGCGTTCCTGGAGGAAAAGTCAAGCGCCGTAGCTCTGAGTACGCCTAAAGAAGAGACACTCCTAGTTGAAGCCGCGCCGGGTGCGGTTCCGGGCGATGTCGTCCACGTCACGCTCCTGCTCGCGCTGACGCAGGCGCTCGGCCAAACCGGCCGCATCCTCATTGCGCCGGCGCTTGTCTCCCGCGCTGAAGGTGCGGCCTTCCGAGCGCGAAATCT
>CAXUIM010000056.1:0-2340 GCA_964250885.1 uncultured Acidobacteriaceae bacterium
AAGCGTTCCACCCTGAAGCGCGAAGGCCTCCGGCAGCCACGTCTTCGTGGCCGGTCTACCGTTTACCCGCAGATCGCTGACATAGAAAGCCTGTGGTGAGGCGGCGTCTGCTTCGATGTGCACATCGCCCTCGGGACGATGGACAGTGATGTGATTGAACGTGGGGCTCGCGAGTAGGAACTCTGCGCGGCCAGGGATCTCTGGATACAGTCCCATAAATGCGAATACGGCCCAGGACGACATTTCACCCAGATCGTCGTTGCCTGGAATCCCTTTTGGCGCATCGATCCAAAGTGTATTCAGCACCTGCCGAACGAGCTGCTGCGTCTTCCATGGCTGGCCTGCGAAGTCATACAACCACGGTGTTTCGATGGAGGGCTCGTTATTCAGTTCGGCGTGCAGCGGACCGGCGTTGGTGACCGCGGGAGCGCCTTTTTCGTCGTAGAAGAACCGGTCCAGACGTGTACTCGCCTTCTCCCGTCCCCCCATCTGCCGAAAGAGCCCGGCCTCATCGAAAGGAACCATCCAGACGTACTGCGCTGCCGTGCCCTCGACGAAACCGGCGCCGGTTGCCGGAGTGAAGGGCTTGAGCGCCTGCTCGTTGTCACTGTCCGCATCCTGCTCCGTCTTCGGCCATGTGCCATCGGCGTTCCGGTCCATGAAATAGCCGCCGTCGGCCGCTGCATCGGGGTTCCAGATATTCTTCCAATACTGCGCTCGCGCCACGAATCGCTCTTGAATACTCTTTTGTCCCAGGTGACCGGCGAGCGCGGAGATACCGAAGTCGGCGGTCACGTCCTCCAGCGTATCGGCGGCCGGACCCCACGAGGGCGCCCCGAGCGGAATGTAGTGCAGCCGCAGATACTGATCCAGCCCAGGACGCTCTCCCACGCACTCTACGGGGCAGCCGTTATGGCTCAGATCCTCCGCGGTGGGAGCCTCGGCTGCATGCACCAGTGAGGTAAGCGCCGCCTTTGCGTCGAAGCTGCGAGCACCGAACGCCCAAAGATCCGCGATGGCGGGTGCAGCGGGATCGCCATTCATCACATGCGTGGCGCCGCTGAGGTGCGTCCAGCGGTCCCAGCGGCCCTTATCCTGCACAGATTGGTTGAGAAGACTCTGGCCGATGTCGCTCCCAGTCTTCGGATCCAGCCACGCAACCAGCTGGAACTGGGAGCGGTAGACATCCCAGCCTGAGAAGTTGGCGTACTGCGCGGTCTGGCCAGCCGTAACCTGATGCACCTGGCCATCCATGCCACGGTATTGCCCATTCACGTCGCTCGTGGTGGTTGGCGTTTGCAGCGCATGGTACAGCGCCGTGGTGAATACCCTATGCTGCTCCGGCGTTCCGCCCTCCACTGTGATCTGGTTGAGACGTGCATTCCACGCGGCTCTTGCTTGCGCAGCGACTGCTTCGTAGGTGGTGTTTGCGTCGCTCTGAGCAGCGAGATTCGATGCGGCGTTGGCCCCGCTTACGTACGAGATTCCTATGCGCACCCGCACCGCGCCGCCCTGTCCAAAGCCCACCCAAACCCCCGATCCGTGGCCAGGCTCCGGGAAACCCTTTGGCCCGAAACCAGTGCCGCCTTCGGCCGAGGTTGCTCCGGGCAGTACCTGGTTGTCCTTCCACGCCCCGCTCTCCGTGACAGGGCGATCAAAGCTGGCGGTGAAATAGAGCGTGTAGTACGACCGGCGGTCCTCCTTGCCGATATATCCGCAGAAGTTGCCGCTGGTGACGGAGCCTGAAACGGTCCCGGTACCCGGGTCGATATGAGTTACCGCCGCAGTGGATCCAACCTCTGAATCGGATGTCCTGAAGAGGATGCGTGCGGGCTTGCCGTCGGGGAAGTGCATCAACGCGATTCCGAAGCGCAGGCCTGCCGCGAGTTGTACCTTGATGCCATTGCGCAAATGCACCTCATAGGAACCAGGTGCGGCCTTTTCGTCTGCATGAGTAAACTCGGCCGCATAGGCCGTGCGAAAGTTGCTCGAAGGCGAGACGCTGATATCGTCCGAGGTAGGCATGAGCGGCACGTCGCCCGAGCCCCCGGCGCATCCCCAGCCCTCCACATTGGTCAGGCTGAAGCCACGCAGTCTGGTTGCGCGATACTCATACCCGCCCGGAGCGGCGATAGGCCGCTTTGCGTTGATCGGCGAGGCTTCGGGGCTGAACTGAACCATGCCGAAGGGCATAGTGGCTCCCGGAAACACATTGCCTCCGTTGGCGGTGCCAATAAAGGTGTTGACCTCGGCGGCGCGATCCGTCTGCGCCTGCGCCGCTGTCCCCGCTGCAGCGCTTGTGAGAAGACCCACACAGATCATCGAAGCCAACCAGATCTT
>CAXUIM010000056.1:2440-16907 GCA_964250885.1 uncultured Acidobacteriaceae bacterium
CCGCTGCAGCGCTTGTGAGAAGACCCACACAGATCATCGAAGCCAACCAGATCTTTCCAATCGCTTTCATATCGATCCTTTGCAAAGGGCTAAGCATCTCGTTCACATCAGGCTACCAAGCCCTGCCGGCGAGCCCCGATGACAGGCACTCTGCTGCATAGGTCTGCCCGCTGCAGCATTCCATCGTCGTGCCGAGATCTCAGATGCGTTTACCGCGCGCGGCGAGTGGCTGCATTGAGCTTTGTTTCGACGTCGGTTCCCAACGGTGTAGAAGGTCCGCGAGTTGGGCTGAAGCAGCGCGGAGCTATCGAAGGCCGCTTCGGCAGGATATGCCGGGTACGCTCGTTCACGGCAGCGACAGATCCCATGCCATTCATTTTGACCCTTGGAACGGAACGGACATTCCATGTCCGCTGGCGTGATCTCCTGTGCATCGTCCTCTCGAGCAAACGTCTTTACAGGGATTATGCTCCGTGCGGGAACGCCTGTTGAAAGAGCCGGTTCATCCAGGCGCGATGCGCCATCAAATATCCGGCGAAGTTCTCGGGGTGTGCGGGATCGAAGCCAGGTTCAGAAGTCCAGTCAATATCTGGAGGAAGCGATTGTTTCGCTGCCGATGCATCATCCAAGGGCGGATTGATGATGTTGCCGGTGTAATGGTTCCCCGTGAAGTTGATGTCTTGAGCCGGTCCCCAGCCGGGCGCGATGGTATAGCTGCCGTCATCCAGCCGTGCCGTGTCGTGCCCGAAGGTAACGCTGCCGTTGACGAAGAAAGAATTATCCGTAAACCGTGCATTCTTCGACCAGCCGTCCCAACTGCTCACCAGGAACTGGACCGAGCGATCGGCTCCCACGTAGAACAGGTTGTTGGCGACGAGTACATCGTCGGCTCCGCTCAGGTTGATCAACAAGCCTTTGTCATTGCGGCTGATGTTCTCTCGCACTTCCGTACCGGTATTGCCGACGTTCACGGTCTGGTCGCGCTTAACCGGCGTGCAGATGAGCAGGAAGCCACCGTCGTTATCGTGACTGTAGTTATGCAGGAACCGGGTGTTACGGGAGTTGAAGTCTGAATCGAAGCCTTCGCCGTCGCGTGTTCCCTTTGTCTCAAAAGCCTCGTTCATCGTGAGCATGGTATTGTCCGTGCTCCACTGCCAGATGCCTACATTGAAGCTTTTCGAGCGCTGGTTGCAACGCCGCGCCACATTGCCCTCAACCAGGGCTCCATCGGTTGCCCAGGGGACGATACCGTCGCCGCCTATGTCATCCACGTAGTTGTCTTTGAGCACGACATGCAGGCTCGGGAACCAGTGAGTACGAGCAATATTGAAGCTCTCGCCGACGATGCCGGACCGGTCCACCTTCCAGACGATATTGCGCTCGATGTCGAGATCGTCGAACCGGCTGGGCATGTTCTGGCCTTTGTTGCGAAAGAGGATGCCGGCATTATCTTTCTGGGTGTCCTCGCCGTTCACATCGTGCACATACAAGTCCGCGAGCACGATGTGGTGCGCCGTTCCAAAATCTTCAAGCAGGACCTCCACGCCGCGGCGGACCGCCGCATCGGCGCCGTGGTTGGTCACTGCGAGATGATGCAATTCGATCTGCTCCACATTGCGCAGGAGCACGGCGTCCGTGACGGCGCCGTCTCCGGAGATCAGGGGCAGCGGTCCATCGCCATATTGGTCGAAGACGATAGGCTGCCCCGGTTTTCCAGAGGCGCCCGGCGCAAGCTGGCCGTGCCAGCTCTCACCGCTCCGGAACAGGACGTGGTCGCCCGGCGCCAGAGGCGCGTGGTTGGCCCGATCGAGGGACTGCCACGCGGTCGCAGCGGTAAGTCCGTCGTGGGCATCCGCGCCATGGCTCGCATCGACGTAGTATGTTGTCGCGGAGGCGGCAAGCGGGAGCGCGGCAACCGCTGCGAGGACGATCCGCTGAAGACAATCTACCATTCGAAGCGAGCTCCTAACTGGCCCTGCCGCGGGTTCCCGGTCGTGTCCGTCACAGGACCGAAGCCTGACTAGAACTCCCAGCGGAGGAGCGTGGCTCCGACCGTGAAGCCGGCGCCCACGCTGGCCAGCAGCACGAGGTCGCCCTTCTTCAGGCGGCCTTCGTCGAGTGCGGTATTCATGGCCAGCGGAATGGTGGCGGCCGTGGTGTTGCCGTAGCGATCGATGTTGATGATGACGCGGTCCGGGTGCATTCCCAGGCGTTCGGCGGTGGAAAGGATAATACGCCGGTTGGCCTGATGCGGGATGAAGCAGCCCAGATCGGATCCCTGCACGCTGTTGCGCGCGAGCAGGGTCTCGGCGGCCTCGGCCATCCGCCGCACCGCGAACTTGTAGACGGTCTGGCCGTCCTGGTGCACGAAGTGCTGCCGCGACTCGACCGTGGCCTCACTGGCAGGCAGCAGGCTGCCCCCGGCGGGCATGTTGAGCGCCTCGGCGCCGGAGCCGTCTACCTCGTGGAAGAAGTCGATCAGGCCGATCTCCGGCGGATCCGCTTCCGCGTCGCAGGGCTCCAGCAGGACGGCGCCCGCGCCGTCGCCAAACAGGATGCAGGTGTTGCGGTCGGTGTAGTCGATGATGGAACTCATCACGTCGGCGCCGATCACCAGAATCTTCTTGTGGGCCCCAGACTCCACCAGCTTGGCCCCAACCTGCAGCGCGTAGGGAAAGCCGGAGCAGGCGGCGGAGAGATCGAAACCCCAGGCATGGGTGGCGCCGATCTTGTGCTGCACCAGGCAGGCGGTGGCCGGAAAGAGCATGTCCGGGGTCACCGTGGCGACGATGATGGCCTCGATCTCGGAGGCATCAATACCTCGCCGGGAGAGACAGACCCGAGCCGCTTCGCAGGCCAGGTCGCTGGTGGCGGTGCCTTTCTCGACGATGTGGCGCTCCCGGATGCCGGTGCGCTCTGTGATCCATTGATCGCTGGTGGCGACCATTTTTTCCAGGTCCGCGTTGGTCAGCAGGCGAGGCGGAACGTAGGTTCCTACCGACGAAATCTTCGCCCGGACACTGTTCCGGGGCTTCAACGACAGACTCAAACTTCAACCTCCAGGGAGAACTGCAGCACGCTCCATCTTATCGCGACCCCTGGCTTTCCCTGCTGGATCGCGCTTTGCCAGGCGCACAAGCAACGGGCTGGGCCGAAGCCCAGCCCGCTTTGCTGGTTATCTCCCCTGTGGATTGCGGTGGGTCATTTGCTGTTTGCCGCACACTCCGTGCCGTCCACCACGCTCGTAAGCACCAGGTCCTTGGAGGTCAAATCGCGGCTGAAGCACTGCCCCGCCGAGTCTTTGTGCACATAGCTGGCCGAGCTGTGCGGTGCTACCGAGTAGGTGCCGTTCGCAAGTTCGTTCAGCGTGTCGGTGGATTGCACCTGTTCCGACGTGCTGCTCGAACCCTTAAGCAGACTATTCCGCGAGCGGGTCTCGCTGGTCAGGTACTGCTGATCGACGCTCGTGGTCTGGGTGTACGTTCCGTCCGCATTGGTGGCGGATGTATAAGCCACGGCCAGGGGATAGGAAACGTGCCTCTCGGTCACGTCGACAACCGCGCCCGACTCGCGGGTCGTCGTGGAGCTGACCGTGGTCGACTGGACCACACTCTGATCATCCGGGTTGTAGTTTGGAGACGCACCCACATCGAAGGTCTGGGTGTTGTCGAAGTGAATGTCCTGGACCACACGGGTCTCCACGCGCCCCTGCGACGTATTCACGTAACCCCGGATGGTGAAGTTGCGCGCCGATGTGACGGTCACCGTACCCGTCGTTGTGCCGGACGAGTTCGTTGCGAGGTTTTCGGTGACCTGCGGAGTGGGATCCGCGGTGAGCGTGTCTTCGATCAACTCGCCACCCGTTGTATCTCGTCCGTGGTCGGTGTACAGCAGCAGATTGGCGGTCGCCGAGAAGTAGCCGTTGGCATTGAACACGCTGAGGGCGACCGTATGCGCGTCTCCATCGCTCAGCAGAGCCGCGAACGGTGTAAGGTCCACGCGATACGGTTTGAAGTTGAGCGTCTGAACGCCGGTGATGGGCTCCCACAGGAACGGGTCGATTCCACCGGTGAAGATCCAGGGATACACCGGGGCCACGCCGGCCGGTTTGCCGTCGATGGTGATCTCAGACTCGCGGAAGGCTGTGTTGCCGTTGCTGGCCAGCTCGGTCTCGAGCGGGGTGGGTACGTTGAAATAGTAGAACTCGTCCGCCTGCTGGCCTTGCGCAATCACGTCCAGGTAGGCGCGCTCCACGTTGCGCGGAGCAATGACTCTTGCGGTGGCCTGATCGGCGCCTGTGTTCAGCGTGACGGTGTTGTTGTCGCCGCTGACGGGCACCACCTCATCGGGCACCACGGGCGCGGGGTTGGTCAGGTCCGTCGGGTAGAACAGCAGTTTGGCGGTCCCGAAGATGATGCCGGTATAGGTGGAGTTCACGATGTTGTACACGATCGCGTGGCCTCCCTTGGGTGTCTTGAAGATGGCGGAAAGGTCGGTCACATCGCGCTCCACATGCCAGGCGGGGGCCAGGTTCGAGCGCGGCTCGGCCGTGGTGCCGAAGAAGATGTTTGCATTCCCAAGATAGAAGGAGGCGGTGCGGTCATACTGCACGCCCCGGTTCACCGTGAAATCCACGGTCAACACCACCTTGGCCCAGGGTCCGGGGCAGGCGGCGGGAGGCGCATAGCTGATGGATTGCGCGCTGTAATCCGCGAACGGTTCATTGTTCAACAGCGTCACGACGCAGGGTGTCGTGGAGGGGCGGGAGACCGCAGGCTCTGGCGAAGCCGGATTCGAGGACCCCACGACCGGCTTCACCGGCACCGGGACAGCCTGGGCGCCGGCCGCTGCCGCGCCCGCAAACATCGATCCCAGAAAGAAAGCTGCCAGCGCCCGCTGGGGCGCACGACGACACGCAGAAGTGCTCATACAGAAGCCACCCTCGCAAAAACAGATTGTCAACCGAACCTGCCTACGGTAGCAGCAACTCTCCTGTAACTCAAGGGGCGCAGCGCACACGGACTTACGGGCGGATTATGTGCGAGAGGAGATTATGTGCGAGAGGAACTGTAGGAGGGGGTGTAAGGAGGAAGTGTACCGGGTTACCCTACTGCGCCCGTATCGACCCGTTACCGTTGCTTCCTTCCGGACCTGGCGGGGTTGGCGGGAATACGTCGCGTAGGACCCGGCACAGGGATAGTTTACCACCGGCTGCCGGAAGCGGTGCGGCAGGTGACGGCCTCCGCTTGCAGGGGCAGAACGGACCCCGAAGCGGAAGCGCAGAGCCGGATCAGACCGATGCCGCGTTGCCCTGATCGGTGACCGGCTTCAGGTTCATCGCACGGGAGGTCCGGTAGAGCCGCCAGATGGCGAAGCCGGTGGACAGGAGGATCACGGTCCATACCCCGATCAGGATGGACGTGGCCCACCGGGCGGAGAACTTGTTCCAGAGATGCAGAACGGCGTGCCCATAGCGAATGCCCAGCCAGACCGCAATGGAGTGCCGGACCAGGCGGCTGAGAGTAAACGCGGTCATGAACTTCCGGCGCGACATGTGCACCGCGCCGGCGGCTAGAACAAAGGGCGAGAGCGGCATCGGCGGTGGGAGGATGGCGGGCAGAGAGACCGACAGAATGGCGTGCGACTCCATCCAGGAGGTAACACGCGTGAGAATCCGGGCAGGAACGTGATGTTCCAGAAACTTCATGCCGCCGGCCTGCCCTACGGTGTGCGAGAACAGCCCGCCCAGCGCCGAGCCCAGGGTCGCGATGCCCACCAGAAGAATGGCGTTGAAGTGGTTCGCCGCATACAGGATCAGCATGATGTCCGTAATGCCCGGGATGGGCAGTGGAACGAACGAGCTGTCCACGATGGAGACGAGGAACAGACCGACCAGCCCCAGATGGAAGAAGAACCTCACCAGCGGATGGCCGTGGTGATGCGGGGCGGCCGCGGCAGCCAGAAGCGTTCCAAGAATATCGAGAGGCTGGCTCATGTTGCTGATTTGACGTTGCCTGGAATGTGATAGTCGCGGGGAATTTGTACCGCCCGGCGGAATCGTTCCCCGGCTTTTCTGTGTCGGCCGGCTGAGCGCCTGGAGAGCCTGCGGCCCAGGGACTACCAGCGCGAGATGTTACCGGACGCCCAGCCAGTGGAAGTGCGGCATCTGGTGTGTGCCTGCACAGGGCGGCCGCGGCAGGGTTATGAGTGGCTGTTCCGGGATCTCCTGGGCAACGCCAGGGAGGTAATGGATCCTGCGATCGCCAGTGCAGGGCGACGCGCCGTAGAGCTTTGCGCTGCTCCCCAGCACCGGATGGGCGAGCCGGAACGCGCGCCACTGCTGCGGGATTCGCTGAGAGGCTTCCGCCTGCGAGTCGTAAATCGCCATCGTGCCAAGTAGCAACACGTCCTCAGCAGTGCGTAAGACAGGATTCGGCCGCTCTGGCATGGCGCCAAGGGTACTACGGGTCGGCGATCGCCTCCGGCATTCTCGCCTCTGCTATCTCGGCTTCAGGGAAGCGTTTCGTGCTCGTTTCGTGCTGAAGTATCAACGTGTCACTGAGTCGGCCCGGTCCTGAATGATGCGGCCGGCCACGGTTGGGGCAGTTCATCTCTCGTCTGGTAAATGCCTCGTTTCTGAACCCCGTGCTGGAATGCGACGACGGACGAGGGCACGTCCGCGTTGATTGAATCGCGCCGCTGCGCTGCTAAACTAGGCTGCTATGCGCTACCTAAGCGGCAACCAGATCCGGGAAGAATTTCTGCGGTATTTCGAAGCCAAAGGGCACCGGCGGGTGCACTCGTCCTCGCTGGCGCCGGCCAACGATCCCACGCTGCTGTTTACCAACGCGGGGATGAACCAGTTCAAGGATGTGTTCCTGGGCGTGGAGACGCGCGAGTACACGCGGGCCGCCAGCTCGCAGAAGTGCGTGCGCGCCGGCGGCAAGCACAACGATCTGGAAAATGTCGGCTTCACGCGGCGGCACCACACCTTCTTCGAGATGCTGGGAAACTTCTCCTTCGGCGACTACTTCAAGCGCGAGGCGATCCAGTACGCGTGGGAGCTGCTGACCTCGCCCGACTGGTTCGGAATCGATCCCGCCCGGCTGTACGTCACCATCTTCGAGGGCGATGCGGCCGTGCCCCGCGATGAGGAAGCCTTCACCTACTGGCGCGAGGTTGGGGTTCCCGCGGAGCGCATCGTGGCGATGGGCGCAAAGGATAACTTCTGGGCGATGGGGGATACCGGCCCCTGCGGTCCCTGCTCGGAGATCTACTTCGACCTGGGTCTGGCGGCTTCCGAGACCGGTGCGGACAAGCCCTTCGGCGAAGACGAGCAACGCTACATGGAGATATGGAACCTGGTCTTCATGCAGTTCGACCGGGTGATCGATCCCGCTACGGGAGAGGGGAGACTGACGCCGCTGCCCAAGCCCTCCATCGATACCGGTATGGGGCTGGAACGGATTGCCTGCGTGCTGCAGGGCAAGCTCTCCAACTACGAGACCGACCTGTTCACGCCGTTGATCGCGAGCGCGGCGCGCCTGACCGGCTTTGCCGGAGGCGTCTTGACCGCAGAGCGGATCGTCTTATCCCCGGAACAGATCGATGAGCTGGCGGTGAGCGACGAGACCGGCGCGGCCTCGCTGCGTATCATCGCGGACCACGCGCGAGCCTCCACGTTTCTGATTTCCGATGGCGTGCTGCCGGCCAACGAAGGGCGAGGATACGTGCTGCGCAAGATTCTGCGCCGCGGCATTCGCCACGGCCGGCTGCTGGGCCAGGATCTGCCGGGTCAGGGTCTGCCGGGTCAGGGTCTGCCGGGTCAGGAGAAGCCCTTCATGCACGACATGGTGCTGGCGGTGCGGGATGAGATGCAGGCCGCCTATCCGGAGCTGAAGGAGTCGGCCGAGCGCGTGGCCCGGGTCGTGCTCGCCGAGGAGCTGCAGTTTGCACGTGTCATGACGGCGGGTTCGCTGCGTGTGGACGAGCTCATCTCCAAAGCTCAAAGTGTATGGCTGCGCGCGTTCCCGGAGGCGCGCCGGCCGGAGTTGGAGCAGGCCTACCAGGCAGAGACTGGGAACGCCTTCGACAGTCGCGGCCTGGCTGGCAAACCGTTCGCAGAACTGTCGCCAAGCGACCCCGCCGCCATCGCCGCGCTCTACACCAGCTTCTATCGTCACCACCCGGCAGCCCACTGGCCCCAGGCCGTGGTCCAGGGATCGGACGCCTTTCGCGTCTACGAGACCTATGGGGTTCCCAAGGACTTCATCGAAGACGCGGTGCGCGATGCGCTGGTCTTGTTCGACGAACCCGGCTTCCTGCTCACCATGCAGGAGGAGCAGGCCCGCGCCCGCGCCTCCTGGCAGGGCGGATCGCAGAAGTCGGCCGCCCCGGTGTATCGCGAGCTCGCCCGGACGGAATTCGAGGGCTACAGCGCGCTGCGGGTGGATGGGGCGCGTATCCTGGCGCTGGTCAAGGGTGGTGTGGGTGTGGCCGAGCTGCGGGCCGGCGAGACCGGCGAGGTGGTGCTCGATGCCACCAGCTTCTATGCGGACTCGGGCGGCCAGGTCGGGGATGTGGGTTGGATGTACGCCGCCGACCATCAGACCGTCGTCGCCGATGTCAGCGGCTGCAAGAAGCCGGTGCAGGGAGTATTCGCCCACTCTGTGCTCGCCCGCCAGAACCTGTCTGTGGGCGACCTGGTGGATACCGCTGTCAACGCCGAGGTGCGCGCCGCCACCATGCGCAATCACACCGGAACGCATCTGCTGCACGCGGCGCTGCGCGAGGTGCTGGGCCGGCATGTGAAGCAGGCGGGCTCCTCGGTCGATCGGCAGCGGCTGCGGTTCGACTTCTCGCACTTCACGGGCGTGGCCGAAGAAGAGCTGCAGGAGGTTGAGGACATCGTCAACCGGCAGGTGCTGGCCAATACGCCGGTGGTGACCCTGGTGGATGTGCCGATCGATGTGGCGGTGCATGAGCTGGGCGCGATGGCGCTGTTCGGTGAGAAGTACGGCGAGCGGGTACGCGTCGTCCAGATCGGAAACTTTTCGACCGAGCTGTGCGGCGGCACGCACACCGCGGCCACCGGTGAGATCGGCCTGCTGAAGCTGGTCGGCGAGGGTGCGGTGGCCAGCGGGGTGCGCCGCGTGGAGGCGGTTACCGGGACCGGGTCCCTGGGCCTGTTCCGGCGCGATGCCGACGTCGCCCGGCTGGCGGGGCAGTTCGTTGGCAGTGGGGAGGTCTCGCCCGATGCGTTCCGCGCCCGAGTCGCGCAGCAGGATGAGGAGATCAAGCGTCTGCGCCGCGAGCTGGAGCAGATGCGCCTGAAGTCCGCCAGCGCGGCCACGGCGGGGGCGGCCTCTGCGGCGATTGAGGTGAAAGGCGTCAAGGTGCTCGCGCAGCGGGTGGACGCGCTGGACAAGCCGCAGATGCGCAGCCTGGTGGACGAGCTGCGCGGGAAGCTGGGATCGGGCGTGGTGGTGCTGGGAGCCGCGACGGCGGAGGGCAAGGTGTCGCTGATCGTAGGGGTAACCAAGGACCTGACCGGGCGGGTGCAGGCCGGCAAGCTCGTCGGTGCGCTGGCCGCGCAGGTGGGCGGCAAGGGCGGCGGCCGGCCGGACCTGGCGGAGGCCGGCGGAAGCGATATCCTGGCGCTGAATCGTACCCTCTCGGGCGCCCCGGCGGTGGTGGGTGAGATGCTGGGATAAAGGCGCGCGGCAGCGCCGGGGGAATCGAGCCGGAGCAACGCAACCCCCGGTTCGGATGGGGGTTTGGATACACAGGGCGCCCTGTCCTAAGACCAGGTACTCAGGCGAGTACCCAAGGCGATTCACACTCGGCGCGCAGTTCCGGGAACCTAAACTGGATGTCAGCATGGGCTTTGTTTGCCAACGACGAAGTGAGTTGGGCCGCTGCATTCTCTGCGCGGTAGGTTTTGCGGTATTCGGCCCGGTACTCGGTCTCACATGTGGCGCCGCGGCGCTGCCGGGACGAGCGGGACAGGCCGAAGCCGGACGGGCGCTGGATTCCTGGGATTCCGCTCTGCGGGCCAGGGTGTTCTTTGAGGCGGAGCCGCCCGGGACGCACACCCGCGAGGAGTATGCGCGGGTGATGGACGGCTTTCGCGACATCTACCACCGCGATCCCGGCGATCCCCATGCGGCGCGGGCGGTGGTGCAGGTGGCGGAGCTTTTGGCCGAGCAGGGCCGCGAGCTGAACGACCGCAAGAGCCTGCGCGATGCGGCGGGCCAATATGAGTTTGTGGCCAAGGCCTATCCCGGCGCGAGCCTGGCGCCGGTGGCGCTGGGCAAGGCACTGGAGCTGCTCGGCCCGGACGCGGCTAACGATCCGGCTGAGGCTCGCCTGGTGCGCGCCCAGTTGCTGGAGGATTATCCGCGCAGCGCTGCTGCCCAGTCGGCGCCCCTGAGTGCGGAAACGGCGCGGACGAGTCCAGAGGCCGCGCAGCCGAGTGGGAGCGCGGCGCGTTCCAGTGGAGAAGCAGCGGCTTCGGGTATGGAAGGAGCCGGTCCGGGCTTAGAAGCAACCAGGATCCGGCAGCCCGCACCCATCGTGCGGCGGTCCCCCGGGAGTGCGGCCGCATCGGGCCGAGTCTCCCCGCCGAGTCCCGCCGAGGGCGCAGGTTCGGCGGCTACGGATCAGGATGGTGCATCGCCTCAGAGCTCCGTCCTGGCCGCTGACAGTGAGGGCTCCGGTAGTGAGGATTCCGGCAGCGGGGAATCCGGCAGCGGGGAATCCGGCAACCCGGTTTCTGGCAGTGGAACCCGCCACAACGGGAATGCCGGCTACAGATCCGATACGGGCGTTGCAGTGAATCTGGCGGCGGCGAACGTACCCGGCCGCGCCCATCCGGCGGCGCCCACAGGACCGCTGGCGCTGGTCACAGGCATCCGCCACTGGTCCACCGCGACGTATACGCGTGTGGCCATCGATCTGTCGGCTGACTCTGACGCTGGGGTGAAGTACGAGGCGGCGCGGGTCGTCAACCCGGACCGCATCTACTTCGACCTGCAGCATACTAAGTTGACGCCGCAACTGCAGGGCAAGACCTTCAACGTCACCGACGATGGCTTCCTGACCAAGATCCGCGCGGCGCGCTTTTCCGACGATGTGACGCGGGTGGTGCTGGATGTGCATCAGGTGGCGGAGTACTCGGCCTTCCTGCTGCCCAACCCATACCGGCTGATCATTGACATCCATGGACGGCCCAATGGCCAGCCCCAGGCTGCCAGCACGGAACCGGCCGCCGCGCCTCCAGAAGCGGCTGAGGCCAGCTCAAGCCCCGTCGCCAGAACCGCGGCCGCTGCGTCCGGCGGGGGAGAGAGTTCAGTGCTGCCACCGATGGCGGTGACCGACGGCAGCGCCCGGTTCGGTCTGCCGCCGCGCCCCAACGCTACCTCCGGCGTCCCCGCGAAGGCCACCCCCGCGAGCGCCGCGGCCGTGCCGGTTCCCCGGCCAAGGGTTGTGGTGTCCTCCCGGCCCACGCTGACCAAACCGGTCCCGAACGCCGTGGCCGCCGGTTCCAGTGAGACCGGCACCCAGTTCGGGACTGAGGTCGCCGCGGTGAGCCGGCAGCCCGGCCGGGTCGAGGCGACCAGTCGCCCGACCTCGCAGCCCATCGTGTCCAGAGTTTCGTCTACCCGGACCGTCTCCAGTGCCAGCGGAGCCGCCCCTGCCGCCGGCGGGCCTCCGGACGCCAGCGATTCTGCAGGCGACGCGAATGCGGCGCCGTCTTCGACCGGGGAACACTACCGGCCGCGATCGCGGCGAGCCACCGCCGCCGCCGCAGGGTCTACGTCGCAGCCCGCGATCGTTGGCTCTCCGGCTCAGGCAGCGCCCCCGACAGCGGATGGCCAGACCTCGATGGTGCGCGCCCTGGGATTGAAGATCGGCCGCATCGTGATCGACGCCGGCCATGGTGGGCATGACTCTGGAACTCTGGGCGTGGGCGGAATCGAGGAGAAGGATGTCGTGCTCGATGTAGCGCTGCGGCTCGGGAAACTGCTGCACGACCGGCTGGGCGCGGAGATCGTCTACACGCGCGCCGACGACACGTTCATCCCCCTGGAGACCCGGACAGCGATCGCCAACAAGGCGCAGGCGGACCTGTTTATCTCCGTGCACGCCAACAGTTCGCCGGACGCCAGCGCACGCGGGGTGGAAGTCTACTACCTGAACTTCACCAGCGATCCCGACGCGATGCGCGTGGCAGCGCGTGAGAACGCCGTCTCCACGCAGAGCGTTCACGAGTTGAGCGACCTGGTGAAGCAGATCGCCCTCAAGGACAAAATCGACGAATCCAGGGAACTCGCTGCCGATGTCGATACGTCGCTGTTCGCGGGCCTGACCCGGGGCAATCCCGGGTTGAAGAATCGAGGGGTCAAGAAAGCGCCCTTCGTCGTTCTGATCGGGGCGAACATGCCGTCGGTTCTGGCCGAGATCAGCTTCGTCACAAATTCCAGCGATGCGGAGAAGCTGCAACGGCCGGAGTACCGGGAGCGCGTGGCGGAAGCGCTGTATGCGGGAATCGCCAACTACGCGGCCGGCATCAACGGAAGCCACCCCCGGGCGCGCACCACCGAACAGGCCGAGCGCTGAACCCGTATTCAAGGCTTCGTGGGCTGAGCGGGCCGGTCTCACCATCGCGTTGGGTTGCTCTTGCCCCAGGTTTGGGGGTTGGGCTGGAGCGCGGGCCTGCTCGCCCTTTCGCGTTTGGTGTAATCTGTGCGAAGTATGGGTTTGGGTCACTTTCTGCGTTCTGGTGCGGTGGTATCCGTGGCGGCGGCGCTGCTGATTGCAGGGGCTGCGGGGCAGTCCTCAATTGCGCTCAATGAGCCGAGCGCTCCGTTACTGCCGCAGAGCTTCGGTGGGCCGGCGTCCGGAGTCTGGAAAATCTCTCCCGCGGCGGGGCCGGCGCCGGCGGGGGCCATCTCCCTCAGCAGCTTGAGCAAGGCGGCGCTGGAGGAGTGCGGTCCGCAGCGCTCCCAGGTGGCCGATTACACGCGCGACGGGCGCACACTCCACGTCGAGGCCATCCAGTTTGGCGACCGCACCGGCGCCTTCAGCGCCTTCACCCTGGCCGAGCGGCCGGGCATGCGGGAGTCCCACGGTCCGGGCGCCGACGTTCTGGGCGCGGACGACGCGGTGGGCCAGAACACCGTGCTGTTCACCGTAAGCACGACCGTCGTTGCCGTGGCCGGCGCTACCGCCGCCGATCTCTCCACCCTGAAGCCCCTCTCGCAGGTGATGCCCAAGGTCACGGGGAACGCCGGTATCGCGCCGCTGCTGCCCTCGCTGCTGCCGGATCAAGGCCTGGTGAGCGGGAGCGCGCGCTATGCACTGGGCCCGGAGGCCTATGCGGCCGAGGGCGGCGTTCTGCCCGCGAACTCGCTGGGTTGGGATAAAAGCGCGGAGGCGGTCACCGCGCAGTATGCCGACAAGCGCGGCAAGGAGACCCTGACCCTGCTGCTCTATCCCACGCCGCAGATCGCGGGGAACTTTACCCGGGCTTTCCAGGAGGACTTGCCGCGGATGGGAGCGGACTTCGCCTCCGCGCGGATTCGGCGCGAGGGGGATCTGGTACTGCTGGCCAATGGCGCCTTCTCAGGCGATGAGGCCACGAGGATGATTGAAAACACTCATTTTCGCCAGGAGGTGAGTTACGACAAAGATATGGCGCTCGGATTCCATACCCAGGTGTCGCAGACCGCGAGTCTTCTGGCGAACATCCTGGTTCTCTCCGGGGTCCTGATGGCCGCCGCGGTCCTGCTGGGACTGTTCCTGGGGGGCGGCCGCGCCCTGGTTCGGGTGATGCGTGGCAAGTCAGCCGCCGTGGAGCCGGAGTTCCTCAGTTTGCACCTGGCTCCCCAAAATAAGGCTCCCCAGTTCGGAGTGACGGATCAGGCCAACCGGGGCTGATTCCGGTTCCCGCTTCGGCCGGCTGCCGGCCGGAGTTGCGTCCAAAACCTCTGGAAAGCCGGAAAATGCGCGCTAAGTCTTTCATTACAAGTAGTTATGAATTCCCGGAAAACGTTCTTGACAGGGCGGGGGGTCGAACATACTCTTGCACCAGAGAGTTCCGATGGCTTTGCCTCCGTTGGAACTGCCTCCCATAGAAAAGGGTCGCCCTGTTGCCGGGCGGCCCTTTTGTTTGTGGAAAAGCCGTGCCGAACCTCGAAGAGCCGCCGCCACCACGATATGCGTACTGCGCAAAGCCGGCGCTGCGCTGTGTATGGGGTCCTGTTCATCGCCTCGCCTCAGTCCGAGAGCCTGCGCAGGCGCGGATCGTCCAAAAGTGGTGCGCGTGGGGTTTGGCCGCCGCACAGGTACAGCAGAAATGCTCTAGAATGTCGAAGGAACAGGCCGACGTAGCTCAGTTGGTAGAGCAGCTGATTCGTAATCAGCAGGTCAACGGTTCAAGTCCGTTCGTCGGCTCCACTCACCC
>CAXUIM010000057.1:0-6904 GCA_964250885.1 uncultured Acidobacteriaceae bacterium
AGGGGAGACCTCTTCGGTCTCGCAGATCAGATAGAGCAGGTTCTGGATGGCTTCCAGGGGATTGGCAATCTCGTGCGCCACGACAGCGGACATCCGGCTCCAGTCTTCCAGCTTCTGGGCCGCCATAAGGCTTTCCTGCATCTGGCTTTTTTCCTGCTCTGTATCGGCGAGCCGGCCCGCGTATTCACTGATGCCGTGGGCCATCAGTTTCGCCCGCCGGCTCAGACTGACGGCCACATACGCGGAGAGAACGGCTGTAACGATGTTGGTCGCGGCATCGAGCCAGAAAAAGGGAAACCATGTGGTCACAACCTCCATCAGGTGGGTGGAGCCGCAGGCCACGATGAACAGAGCGAAGCCGATGACCATCCAGGCCCAGTCGCGAGCGACAAAGCGGCGCGTGCGGCGGACCAGATAGAGCAGCGTAAGGCAGATGCCGGTGTAGCTGAGAAAGGTTATGGCGTTGGCAACAGCCATCGTCCAGATCAGCCGGGGGTCGGCTCTCCAGCAAATCGCGTGCGGCATGAGCGAGATCGGTGGCGACATTGCGTAGGGAGACGTGGTGAAACTCTGCTGGCCGGGCCCGGGTAAACTGCCACCGCATCGCGGTTCTAGAATTATGATAGGGCGATCGGCTCTAACACGGAAGCGCTCGGGGCAAAAAAATGCTCTTGTTTGCCGTGGTGCGCCTGCGGGTGCTGGGAGCCGCGCTACCGATCGTCTCGAGCCTAGCCGCGTCCACGAGCGTTCGGCGCCGGAGGCGGATAGTGGGGCTTGCGCTTGGCCGGCGAGGGCGGCGGCTCGTTCAGGTCCACGCTACGGTGCGCTTCCACGGCATCGGCCACCGCGTACTTGAGCGGGTCGACCCCCTCCCCGGTCACGGCGGAGATAGTGAAGAACGGCAGCTTCTTGCGCCGGGCCATCGCTGCCAGCTGCTTAAGTTTCTCCGGATTGGCGACGTCCGCCTTGGCGGCCACCAGCAGGGTTGGCTTGGCGGCGAGCGCGGGATCGAAGCTCTTCAGCTCCGCCGTGATCACCTTGTAGTCCTCCACCGGATCGGGCCGCCCGCTGCCGTCGGATACATCGACCAGATGCACCAGCACACTGGTGCGCTCGATGTGCTTGAGAAACTGCACCCCCAGTCCCGAGCCCAGATGAGCGCCTTCGATCAGTCCAGGCATGTCGGCCACCGTGAAGGAGCGCTCGTAGGGAGCATCCCCCACCTGCACCACGCCCAGGTTGGGCTCGAGCGTGGTGAAGGCGTAGTCCGCGATCTTGGGCCGGGCCGCGGAGAGCCGCGAGATCAGCGTCGATTTGCCCACGTTGGGATAGCCTACCAGGCCCGCGTCGGCCAGCAGGCGCAGCTCCAGCCGGTAGTTTCGCGCTTCCCCGGCGCGGCCCAGTTCATGTTCGCGAGGCGCCTGATGGGTCGAGGTCGCAAAGTGCTGATTGCCGCGGCCGCCCCGGCCGCCGCGCGCGATGACAAGCTCTTCGCCCGGGTGCGCGAAGTCGTGCACCAGCTCTCCGTTGTCGTCGTCGTAGAGCAGCGTGCCCACCGGAACCTTCAGCAGGGTGTGCTCGCCCGCGGAGCCGGAGCAGTTGGAGCCGAGGCCATGGCCGCCGCGCTGGGATTTCCACTCCGGGTTGAAGCGGAAGTGCACCAGAGTGTTGTGGGACAGAGAACTGGCCATCAGGATGTCGCCGCCATGGCCGCCGTCGCCGCCGGAGGGACCCCCGCGCGGCACAAACTTCTCGCGCCGGAAGGCCATGCAGCCGTTGCCGCCGTCCCCGGCCTTTACCCGGATTCGTGCCTCATCGATAAACATGCAGCTCCCAGTGTAGTGGAGGGGCGGGGCGAAGCGGTCCAACCCCTGAGTGACGCCATGGAAGGCGGTTCGCTTATCGTAATCTCCAGGTAACATTACTTTGAAAGCCTCTCCATCAGGGGAAGGCCGTCCGGCGTCTGATCCGCAAGCCCCTTGAACGTCCCCCCAGAGCTTCAGGAGAACAGTCGATGCGACGAATCCCCATATCGCTTACGCCGCTATTTGCCTTGGTTTGGACAAGTGCTTCGATACTGGCTCAATCCACCAGCCAGGGTGCGATCGCCGGTACGGCGGAAGATTCTACGGGCGCCGCCATTCCTGGAGCGGTCGTCACCATCCACAACGACGGAACCAATGCCGATCATCCGCTGACTGCCGATGCCAGCGGCTACTTCAATGCGCCGCTGCTTGAGCCGGGAACATATACCGTGACCATCACCGCTCCGAGCTTTGGGACGGAGGTGGAGAAGGGCGTCGTCGTACAGGTTGGCCAGTTGACGACTGTCATGCCCAAACTGACGGCGGGAGGCACCCAACAGGCCGTCTCGGTCTCAGCTGACACGACGGTGCTGAACTTCGAAAGTCCGGACGCTTCGTCTGTTCTGACGCGCAAGGCCATCGACAACATTCCCGTACAGAATCGCCGCTGGTCTGCCCTTGCGCTCACGACTCCGGGCGTGGTCGCCGATTCAAACGGCTTCGGCCTGGTGAGCGTGCGGGGTATGAGCACGCTGCTGAACAACGTCGAGATCGACGGCGCGGACGACAATCAGGCCTATTACTCGGAAGAGCGCGGCCGGACGCGCGAGGCCTATTCCACATCGGAGAACGCGGTTCGCGAGTTTGTGGTGAACAGTGGGGTGTACTCGGCGCAGTATGGGCGCGCCGCCGGAGGGGTCATCAACTCGGTCACGCGCAGTGGCACGAATCAGCTGCATGGTGAACTGCTGTTCGATGATCTGGACCACGGCTTCGGCGCCATTCCGCCGGGAACCACTCTCACCTCGGTGACCCAGACCGGCTCAGGATTGGCGGTCTCCACCTCCGCCTACAAGCCTCAGGATCTGCGCAAGATCTACGGTGGCTCCCTCGGAGGCGCGCTCATCAAGGATAGGCTCTTCTGGTTCTACACCTATGACCAGCAGACCCGGATCGACCCGGCTATCGCGAAGGCCGGAACCCCGGGCACGTTTTTCGCCTCGCCCGATGCGGCCCTTCCCTCCGGTAGCTGCAACCTGGCGACGGGGTATCTCACAGGAAGCACGGCGATGAACGCCGATTACACGCTGGACAGCCAAGCCTGCACACTTGCGGCCCGTGAAAGTCTGACCTCCTATGCAGACGGCGCGGCGGCCTACGACGCCGGGCTGGCGAGCCTTGATTCGGACCTGGGCGAGGTGCCCCGCGTCGGCTACCAGGAGATCAACACTCCCAAGCTGGATTACCAGATCAACGGCAGGAACCGCGTCAGCTTTCTATACCACCGCCTCCGCTGGGATGCCCCCGGCGACGTTCAGACCACGGCTTCGGCGGCCTACGCGCGGGACACCTTCGGCAACGACTTCGTCAAGCTCGACTACGGCTTGAGCAAGCTGGAAACGCAGCTTTCGGCGAACCTGAGCAACGAGGTTCTGTACCAGTACGGCCGGGAGCTGGACGACGAGACCCAGCAGCCGTTTACGGCATTCACCGCGGACAATCTTGTGGGGACCGGTCCAGGCGGGGTGAATGTTCCCCAGGTCGCGGTGGACGGTTCCACCGGCTTTACCCTGGGTTCGCCGTACTATTCCTATCGTCTCGCGCTGCCGGACGAACGCAAATGGCAGGTTGGCGACACGCTCTATTACCAGCTCCATAACCACACGTTGCGTTTCGGCGCCGATCTGCTGCACAACAATGATCTGATCAATAACACCTATGAGAGCAACGGCGCCTTCAGCTACTCCTATATCGGCAATCTGCTCGCCGACCTGGACTCCAAAGGGGCCAAAGGCACCTGCAACAGCGCGGGCTCGAGCGCGGCAACCGCAATCACCAGCGCCGTGGGCGCCTACAAGTGCTGGAGCAGCTTCTACCAGGGCTTCGGGAATCCCGTGTTCGAGATTGCGACGATGGATTACGGCGGCTTCGTGCAGGACAACTGGAAGGTCACCCCGAGACTGACTCTGGAGCTCGGTGTGCGCTACGACTACGAGTCTCTACCGCAGCCCTACGCGCGCTACGACGCCCCAACCGCCACCTTTACACCGTACGCGGGCTTGACCAACCGTCCGAGCGACAAGAATAACGTTGGTCCTCGCATCGGTTTCTCGGCGGATGTGTTCGGCAACGGACAGACGGTCTTGCGCGGCGGGTTTGGCCTGTACTACGGCCGCATTCTCAACGGCACGATCCTGAATACCTATCTGAACACCGGAAGCCCGGCCGGGCAGTTCACCACGGCGTCCATCAAACCGACCGCTGTGAATGCACCGGGCTTCCCCAGCATTATCTCGTCCGGCTCGGCGGCGACCCCGACTTCCTACTTCTTCGCAAAGAATATGCAAAACCCGCAGGTCGAAGAGATCGATCTTCAGGTACAGCAGAATTTGGGCCGGTCCACGGTCCTCCAGGTTAGTTATCTGGGCGCTCTGGGCCGTGAGTTGCCTAATTTCCTTGATGTGAACCTGAACCCTGCCACGGTTAAGGACGTCGCCATCACGATCGTAGACACGACGGGCAAGAGTCCACTGCCCAACGGAACGGTCTTCACGGTTCCCACCTATACCAGCTTCACCAATCCGGCCTTTGGCTCCATCACCGAGGTGCTCAGCAATATCAACTCGAACTACCACGGCATGGTGGCTGAGATCCAGAATCGCTCAATTCATGGTGTGACCTTCGATGCCAATTACACCTGGTCGCATGCCCTGGATTTCAACCAGAACGCCAGCTCGACAACCAGCGTGCAGACCTGGCTGGATCCTTATGCGCCCGCTCGCACCAACTACGGCATCTCTCAATTCAATGTGGGTAACCGCTTCGTCGGGTACGTGCTGTATACGATCCCGGGCTTTGGATCGGACACACTGCTGAAGGACCTGACCCATGGATGGATGATCAACGACACCTTCCAGATGCAGAACGCCTGCCATACTCAGCCGCGATCCAGAGCAGCTATAACTCCAGCGATGCGGTTCAACCGTACTGGAATGGTGCGGGGGGCGCTACCTATGTACCGGAGATCGGGCGCGACAACTACCAGGCTCCGCGCGCTATTGTGGATGACGCACGGCTGCAGAAGGACATTCCGTTCAAAGACCGGTATGTTGTACAACTTCGGGCCGATGTGTACAACGTCGCCAACCACCAGAACTTTACTGCATCAACCAGCGACATCAACATGACCGCCTACACTTTGGCCTCTACCGGTGCTCTTACTGGAACCGCGACATACGGGTCAGCCTTCAACACACGGACCGCCTCCAACAATAGCGGCTTCCTCTACACTCCTCGCGAGATTCAGATCGGAGCGCGGTTTCAGTTCTAGCAACATCGCACGGCCGCAAATAGCCGCAAAAATCGGGTCGCCGCGGTGAGTCATGACCCGGGCTGGCTGGGGCGCTGGTTGCCGGGCGATCCGAGCGGCGCCTGTGGCGTTTCCACGCTGGACAGTCGGCCGTCCTGCGGCTCATGATTTGGGAATCCGATTCCGGGCTGCCGGTCTGCCGGTCTGCCGGTCTGCCAGGAAAGGTTCGGCCCAGAACCGGAACACTGCGCGAACCCGCAACGGCACGGGCCGCATCCTAAGCCGTAGAATCACTGCTAGAGCTCCGGGGGCTTTCTGAGCATGAATCTGCCTGCCGTTATCGGACACCATGGCTACGCCGTGACGTGCGCCGTGTTGCTGATAGCCTCGTGCGGCCTTCCGCTCCCGCTCTCGATCGTTCTGCTCACCGCCGGCGCCGCGGCCCATGGCGGTTCTCTGAACTTCCCCCTGCTGGTCCTGGTGGCCACGCTGGCCGCGATGCTGGGCGACACGCTCATGTTTCTGGGCGGCCGCTACACGGGCTGGTGGCTGCTCACCGCGCTCTGCCGGGTCAGCATGAATCCGGACACGTGTATCTTCGGCTCCGCCCGGTCCTTCTACCGGCGCGGTCCCCGAACCCTGCTCTTCTCCAAGTTCATCCCCGGCCTGGGTACCGTAGCCGCTCCCCTGGCGGGAAGTCTTAACATGCGCCTGGATCGTTTCCTGCGTCTGGACGGCTGCGGTGAACTGATCTACGTCACGGCCTGGACCGGCGCCGGCTTCGTCTTCTCGCACTATCTTCGCGAGGCCATCGGCTGGGTCGAGCGCGTCGGGCACATCACCTTCGCCACCCTCGGACTCCTGCTCGGCCTCTACATCTTCTGGCTGCTGTTCAGCTCGCTGCGCGACCGGCGCTTCTCCGACGTCCAGCGCGTGGCCGCCGAAGAACTTTTCGAGCGGATGCGGACCGCCAGCCACGATCGCCTGGTGATCATCGCCGATGTGCGCTCCCACGGATACTACGACCCTGGCATGCAGCGCATCAAGAATTCGATCCGAGTTGAACCCAGCCGCCTGCGCGAAGAGCTCGTGGCCCTGCGCGAGTTCATGCAGCCGGAGTGCGAGATATACCTCTACTGCTCCTGCGCCCGCGAGGCGACCAGCATCCGTGTCGCCAAGATGCTGGAGGAGGAGAACTGCTCGACCAAGGTCATCCAGGGCGGCCTCAAGGCCTGGATCAAGGCCGGCGGCCCGCTGGAGCCCGTGCCTGTAACCGACCTCGAACATCTGCCCAGGTTCGACTAGACAAAGAAAGCCGCCGCGCCTGCAACGGCTTGAGGTACAAACGCCGCCCCTGCATGAATCAGACTTTCGAGCCGGCTCGAAGGTAAGCACGCTCCGGGCGTCCCCTTCTTCTGGATTTCGGACCTATTCTTGGAGCCGGCAGTCTTCTCATCGGCGCACGGAAACGGAGCACGCAACCGTTTCGTGACTGTTGACCTGTGCACGTCCAGAACACTTGAAAGCCGCCTGCGATCTAGTTGACTGCCATCGAAGATTTCCTTATGGT
>CAXUIM010000057.1:6914-10709 GCA_964250885.1 uncultured Acidobacteriaceae bacterium
CATCCTCCTCGTCCAGTCCGCTCCCCAGCGCCCCCCCCCCCCCCCCCCCCCCCCCTTCCCTGGATCCGTCTCCACTACTTTGTCAAATGGCTGACAGCATCCTTGATTTTGTTCACAGTGCCAGAAGCCGTACCCGCCGATTGCTCCTTTTGACCAAACGTGTCCGGGCGGCCGAAGCCGAGATTGGGTTCCGCGCCCAGCGGAGCAGCGAGCTTCACATTGAACTGACCCTTGCCGTCCGGAGCCGGGCCGGTGGTCCAGGACTGCCCTTCCTGGCTGCCGATGCCCTGTGTCGTCGTGATGAGGAAACTGTAGTTGAAGTCCGGGTTTTCCTTCGACTGCGGGAAGGAGTTCGGAACCGGAAGATGCGACGGGCCAAGCTCTTCGAGCACAGCCAGCCATTGCTCCTGGTGCATGGTGTCACGGGCGATATTGAAGGCCAGCATCTCCTTCATACCGTCGTCATCGGTAGCATGGTACAGGCGAGTCGCGAGCGTACGGCCTGTGGCCTCTGCCGCCACGTTGCAATACATGTCACCGGCAAGATTCCCGCTGGCATAGATATGTGACATATCGAACGGCACACCGTTGGCGTCGCCAGGATATGCCGATAAGCCCGTTGACAGGATGTGGCGCATATCCATCCCATTCAGTACTCCGCCGGCTATCGGGTCCGCTGAAATCTCTTCTTGAAGAGAAACGGGAGCCTTCTCGAGGTTCATTGCGACGGCCGTCGAGAGAAACTCAATGTGCGCTATCTCTTCGGTTGCGGTGTTGAGCAGCATATCGCGGTACTTGGCCGGGCCTCGCGCGCCCCAGGCTTGAAAAAAGTACTGCATGCAAACACGAATCTCCCCTTCCACACCGCCGATGGCTTGTTGGAGCATACGGGCAAACAGGGGATTCGGCTTATCGACGCGAACGTTCCATTGCAGCTTCTTATCTGTGTAATACATCAGAAATCCTTGGGAACGAGAGTTGCGTACAGGATAGAAAACCGCCACGAGCAATAGGCGTGCAGTTGTCCTTTCGCTTGAGAGACACGCACATAGAGAAAGGTTGTGGTCAAACTCGGCGTACTGCGTGAGATCAAAATAACGAGCCGGCGTGGTAGCACGCTCCGAGAACTCCTTTTTCAAGAAGTCACTCAGGGAAGCTGATCTACGCGATGCCGCTGCTGACGCCCGAAGAAGCGACGCGGGTTGTTTACACGCGGGCCACTTACTGGATCATGCGAAGATCGAGTCCGGTATCGACGAATTGATTGTGCTCGCCGCGCACGCAGTGAACCGCCAACACGTTATCTTCGTTCGGATGGATGCTGTCCCGTGCCGCCGTCGAGAGCCCTCGGTGCTCCCAGGAGTCGCTGTCTCCGCGCTGAGCATAGGCAAGCACTCCATTGATATAGATCTGCACTCTCCCATGGTGAATGTCCTTCGCAACGAGATTCGGAAGCTGATCGGGCGAGATTGATCCAGGATTGAAGTGCCGGCGCATCCAGATATCGTGAGTTGTCCAGGGCGAGCCGGGAGCGTCCGGCAAATCGCCGAACCCACCTTTTCCTTCACTCCATTGCTGGTCGTCGAATTCGGGAGTGGCCCAATTCTCCGCAGGGCCTGTTGTAGTGAATCTCCATTGCTGGCGATCCTTTTCCGAGGTGGGCACAACCACTCGGTAATCGGGCATTGGGAGAGTCGAATGATTCGCTTCGTAGATTTTCTCGAAAGGAACTTTCGGTATCCGGTCATATGTGAGGAGGCCATTGATCTCCGTCATCACGTCGGTCAATTCGGTGTAGACCGTGGCAGAAAGCCCCTTTTCCTCATCAAGCTTGTTTACCTTCTGTATGTACTCGGCATATTCATAAAGCAGGTCGTTTGCCGTAGCTACATTGGTATAAGTGGCGCCACTGTTGGTCCATGTATGACCCGGTACCGGATAGCCGATACCCCCATATTCACCATTTACCAGGGCTTGATTCGGAGTCGAAGCGCGAACACCTGGCTCGGGATATTGATGGAGGTCATTGAGGTCCCCTGATCCGGTGTAATCACCGCCGCTGGCTTCATTCACCAGGCGCGAGGGATCGAGAGCCTTCACCATAGCTGCAAGCCGCGGACTGTCGTACTCCCCCTGGGCTTCGTTGAAGAGCGTCCAGGAGATAATGGAAGGCGAGTTCCAGTGCGTCTCCACCATGCGCCGCAACTCGGACTCGAACTCGGCCTTGTCGACAGGCGGCACGCTTTCCACGCGCCACGGGTAGGAGTCGGCCGAAGGCATATCCTGCCAGACCAAGAGGCCTAACTTGTCGGTCCAGTAATACCAACGCGCCGGTTCCACTTTGATGTGTTTGCGCACCATGTTGAATCCCATGGCCTTCATGGCCTGGATATCGCTTTTCAGTGCATCGTCGGTCGGCGCCGTATAGATGCCATCGGGCCAGAAGCCCTGATCCAGGGGGCCTCTCTCGAAGACGTACTTGTTATTCAAGAGGATTCGGTTGAACTGTCCGACCTTGCCGATTTGGATTTTGCGCATTCCAAAGTAGCTCGAAACTTTGTCAGTCGCCGTGTTGCCTTCCTTGAGCGAGATCTCCAGATCATAGAGGAAGGGATGATCCGGGGACCACAGTTTGGGCTGTGTTATCGGAATCTTCAGCTGGGTGTTGGCGTTTCCGTCAAAGTTTTTGACGACCTCCGCACCGTCCTTTACCTGAACACTGACCGTTGCGGACTTGGCCGGATCGGTTGTGTCAGCAGTCAAATCGAGTTCGCCATGGTCAACGTCAGGCACTATCTTCAGATCGCGAATCGAGCGGCTTGCAACCGGTTCGATCCATACGGTCTGCCATATACCTGTTGTTGGGGTGTACATGATTCCGCCGATATCGTCCGTCTGCTTGCCGCGTGGCTGCCCACCTAACTCGGTAGGATCGTAGACGCGAACGATAATGTCCTGGGGACCGTTGTTGCTGAGGTACGGAGTGATGTCATAACTGAAAGGATCGTATCCGCCGTGATGGATACCTACACTCTTTCCGTTGATATAAACCTCGGATTCATAGTCCACGGCGCCGAAATGCAAAATGACCTGGCTTCCGGTCCAATCGCTGGGCACCGTAAACGTGCGGTGATACCAAAGCCGGTCGAAATGCAGCATTACGCCGGACAAGGCGGACTCCACTGGATACGGAACGATAATCTCACCGCCCAGCTTCTTCCCCACCGGAACCGGGTCTCCTGCAAGGCCGCTTTGTAACTCCCAGATGCCGTTTAGATTGAGCCAGCGTTGCCGCTCCATCTGGGGGCGAGGGTACTCCGGGAGCGGGTGCGCTGGATCGACATCCTTTGCCCACCTCGTCATGAGCGGCGCCTGTTTCGGAGTTTGTGCGTGAGCCGTGGAAGCGCACAAGCAGATCGCCATCACCAGCAAAAGCGCGAAGGCATGAAAGGATGCCGATGGTCTCCAGCAGCGTTGGATCGGCTCTCTTTCTGCCGAGGTCGACCGCTCTTCAGTACTACGGGTGCGTTCCGTCATGATCTGCTCCTAAAGCTGAAGTGTTCTCATCGGGCATAGCTATCTTTTCAATAGCCAGCGGCCCATTACGAGTCGAACAAAGAGAGGGGAAGGCAAATCGTGTCGCTGGACAAGCCGTGTAGTGACTCGGCTAAACGATAAGGAGATCTTGGATGGGAGTCAACTACATCTGAGCCGGCCTTGCGCGCGAACAGTTCTTGCTCGTTCTCACGGGCCACCCGAGACAGAGCGAAGGGCCGGAGAGGCGTCTCTCCGGCC
>CAXUIM010000057.1:10719-16809 GCA_964250885.1 uncultured Acidobacteriaceae bacterium
CCACCCTCGGCTTGGGGCGGTTGTGGGTGCTCGCGGGCCGTTCGCTCTGCGGCACAAACGGTAGTTAGAAGTGATAGGTTCCGGAGAATTGAATCTGCCGATTGGGCGAACGGGCCGTTGTGATCTGTCCAAAGTTTGATGTGCCCTGGGTCCCGTTCGGGTTACCCAGGCTGGAGATGTTGAAGGCGTTGAACATATCTGCCCGGAACCCGAACCGCTGCTCATGGTAAACGGTGAAGTCCTTGAAGAAGGAGAAATCGTACTGCTGATACCCAGGACCGCGTTCGGAACCCACGGCAGCGTCTCCGTAGGTGCCCGCGGGGGGATTCACGTATTTTGCAGCGAGTTCTGCTGTTTGGAAGGTATTCCTCCCACCCCACCAGTTGGAGATGGTATGTTTCGTGAACTTGGCGTCGTTCTCCTGGTCCGGCCGCTGCGCGCGGTTGTTGGTATACGCATCGTTGGAGTTTGCACTGATGGTTACCGGGAAGCCGCTGTAGACGATTGCGGTCATTGCGACCTTCCAGCCGCCAACGGCGGAATCAAGGAAGTGATTCATGTTGGAGCCATACTGCTTGCCGCGGCCGAAGGGCAGGGAGTACACGGATGTGCCGTTCAGGTTGTGGCGAACATCCTGTCCGACTGGACCGTACTCCGCATGATTGTTGTAGTAGTTCTCGGCATACGCGCTTCCGCCGTTGCCGGTGCCATTCGGGGAGTTCGGAACACCAAAAAAGCCAATAGTATTGGTCATGGCGCGGCCGTAGGTGTAATTCACGGTGAATTCCAGGCCCTTGGTGGCGCGCTGGCGATAGGTGGCCTGCAGGGCGTTGTAGTTCATCATGCCTCTGGATTCGGTAGCTACGATGCTTCCGCTCTGCCCTACCAGATTTGCGTAAGGAGCCGGATCGACCGCCTGACACTGTGGGCTGCTGGGCCCGGTGCCCAGGTCGCAAGGAGTTACGAGCTGGTTGCCGGCGCCGGCCAGGATCAGGTGCTGCCCGGACTCCCCGATGTATCCCAGCTTGAACGAAGAGAAGTTGCTCAGCTGGTATTCCGTGGTGAGGCTGTATTCACCGATTACGCCCGGGTGGAGATGCTGCTGCCACTGACGATACGTCGTTCCACCGGTGTTCAGCGAGCTGAGATCAAAGCCGGCAGTTGTCTGGTAATAGGTACCTCCGCTGGTTGGGGAGGGCGCGGCGCCCGTAACCAGGTATGAGGATTCGAAGGGCGGGTTGTAGAAAAGGCGCAGGTTGGCGCCGGTGCCTTCCATGTAGTCGGTGAGGCCATACCCGCCGCGGACAACGAAGTTGGGCCGCGCCTGATAGGCAAATCCCACACGGGGCGCAAAGTCACCGTAGGTCGCGTCATAGCAGGCGCGCGTGGGACAGATCACGGAACCTCCGGGAGCATTGGCAGGAATCTTTCCCGCAAACTCCACGATACCGCCCGGCAGAACGTTGGCCTGCTTGTTGTTAACCTCATAGATCGGCTGGTCATACTCATAGCGCAGCCCGAGGTTCACGGTAAGCGCGGACGTCACCGCCCAGTCGTCCTGGAAGAAGTAGGCGTCGCGCCACTGTCTCTGGCCGGTGTTCCCGGTCACAGCACCGACGCCCTCGGTGTAGACCCGATCCAGTGCGAAGTCCGCAATGTCATACCCATTGCCATTCATGACTGTCGCGCTGCCCGCCCCGATGTTGGGATTCTGGGTGAAGTTCCCGTTGTATGTGAAAATACCCATCGCGCCTTGATTGCCTGCGTAAAATTGGTTCTGCTGATAGCGCAACAGTTGCACGCCCCCCTTGAACAGGTGCTTGCCATGCTGCCAGGTCAGGTCATCCGAGTACGAAAACGTGTTGTCGATGATGATGGTTGGAGAGCCGGAGGTGCCGATGTTCGACAGGCCGGTGTTGCTCGTAGTCTGCGAGGCGAAACCAGGGTAGGGCTGAGCGAAGGGGATCCCAACCTTCGCATCGCCCGAGAGGCCGAAGACGCCAGAAGGATCTGTCGGGATCCCACTCTTCCAGCGGATCCGCGTGAACCCGGCGCGGAACTCGTTGATCAGCGAAGGAGAGATGGTACGCACCCAGTTAATGGCGACCCCTTTATCGGGATAGGTGTCCCTGCCAGGAAACGTAGTGAGAATCTGCGATGTAGTGATGCCGCCGGCCTGCCCCTGCGTGTAGCGCACAGAGTACCGGTCCGCCTTGGTCGGCGTGTAATCGACTTTCACATCGCCCTGTTCGTTGTAGTACCGCGTCGAGGTGCTGCCCACGAAGTTGTCCGTAACGGGTGAGTCCGAGCCAGGCGCATGGTTGGGCAAGGGATAGAGCGCAGGGTTCGCGGAGATGAACGAGTAGACCGGGTTGTTAATCGGTATCTGATTGTTTAGAAACGGCGCGTCTCCATTTTCCGGGTCATAGAGCTGGATCAAACTGCTCTGGCTCGCGCAAACGCCACCGGTGGACGAACACATGATCGCCGGGTCGAGGAGTTCGGAGAAGTCTCCGCTCCTCATTCTGGCCGACAACACCGTGTACGGGGTCGTGCCGCCCGAGTGATAACGATCCGCGAGGAAGTCCGCGAAGAAGAAGAGCTTATCCTTCTTGATGGGTCCGCCTACGGTGCCCCCAAAGATGGACTGCGTGTAGGGGTTACGCGCGGTGAACGCCGTGCCAGGCAGGACGTGCTTGTTGGCCCAGGTGTTGGCGTCCAGCAGGTAATCCTCCAGAGAGAAGGACGCGCTGCCATGGAACTGGTTGGTTCCGCTCTTGGTCACCATCAGGACGTCGCCGCCATTCACATTACCGAACTCGGCCGGCGCATTCGCACTGATCACTCGAATTTCCGCCAGCGCGTCGGGATACGGGTTATACCCGATGGTGTTGTTGATGGTCTCGTTGATCTCGACGCCGTCCAGAAGATAGTTGTTCTGTTGATTGCGGCCGCCGTTGATGGACGCCTCGCCGCCGCCGCCCGTGCTCCGTTCCACCGCGTACTGCCCGGTAAACCCCGCCGGGTCTGTCTCAACGGAACCCGGCAGGAAAAGTGTCACGCTGGAAAAGTTCTCGCCATTCAAAGGAATGTTGCCGATGGTGTTCGAATCTATGACGGTATCCAGCGTCCCATTCTCGGTGTTGAGCAGAGGCGCAACCGAACCGGAAACATCCACTGTGGAAGCAGCCGAACCCACCGCCAGCTTCGCATCCAGCTTGGCGACCTGGCCGCTCTCCAAAGTGAAGGGACCAAGCTGCGTCTTATTGAAGCCTTGCATGTCGACGATGATTCTGTATTGTCCAATGCCCAGGAAACGAATGCTGTAAATGCCGTCTTTATTGGTGGTGGCCGAGATGGCCACCCCGGTCTCCACGTTCATCGCCGTCACCTTCGCACCGGGAACGACCGAGCCCGTCGCATCGGTCACGGTTCCGCCGATATCAGCGGTGATGGTTTGCGCCAACAGGCCCGCTCCGGGGAGCGAGGCTATGAGCATGAGCAGCAGCAAGGCCCAATAGGGCTGCTTGCGTACCTTGGATTCCGGCGAAGGATATCGGGTCTGGGCAGTTTTATTTCGCATCGAGGCTCCTTGAAGGGGGTGCACATGCGCCGCGCGTCGGGTCGCGCCTCGTGGTCCTCGGCGCGCCCTGCCTAATGTCTTCTTTGAAGTCACTAATCTAGCTCGATCAGCGCTATTCCGCAACAGCCGCGGAGGCCGCAACATCGATCCGGAGCGATACTGTTACGTCAAAGGGCATGGGCGCGCGATCAGAGCCGTATCGCGGGTTGAGAGATTCTCTCGCTAAGCCGTCGAAGGCTACCGAAGCACAAACCCTGAGGCTTCGCTGTACACCGGCATGAGAATCAATCTACTGGCGCTGGTAGACGGCTTGCTGCCTGTCCGCCGGCCGCGCGACGGCCCATGTCGTCTCGGTCAATATACTTCCGTTGGCCGAGAGGCTGTCGATCCCTTCCGTCAAAGGCTTGCCGTCGATCAACTCGGTCCAATGCATCTCGGTACCCGAGACGGTCTTCAAGGTGAGGGTTACGCCGGGGACGGACCGAGGACCGGCGTTCACCGCGGGCGGTCCATTCGGCGCGACAACGTAGTACTGCCCTTCGCTGGGGATCTCCCAGCGTATCCTGCCGGAACCCGCGGACGAAAACGTCATCGCCTCCGCCACGTTGCCTTCGCCTGAGGTGCTTCGCCAGGTACCGGCCAATCCTGCTCCCGGCCCCAGCCGCTCGAGTACATCGTTGGAGACGTGGGTAGCGCCCGATGGCTCCGTCGCGACTGTATGGATGAGCATCACCCGGTTGTCCGGCGTGATCCGAATCGTGCTGTGGTCCGACTCCTTGCCGTTGACCTTATGCACGCGAAACCACTCGCGCTGGCCGATCGGCTTGAGGCTGGTGGTGCGGGTTGGCACGGTGGGGTAGTCCTCACCATCGTCCCCAATGTCAAAGCGAACCGCGCCGAAGTCGAAGTGGTACCCGTCGAGCGTGCGGACAATGGTGATCGGCGGAGCCATCAGATGACTCAAGCTGCGATTCAGCTTCCATGTACCGAGCCACTGGTCTTGTGCCGCATGTAATGGCGGCGTGACCAGGAGAACGGCAACGGCTATCAGAAGAACGGCAGCTGCTGTGAGGATCAACCGCTTTGTGGCGTTCATGGGTTCCCTCGGCTATTGCGTTTCCAGTGCAGCAGACTTCCGATGCAGGATGGACGAACTCCCTGCGCCGGCGCGCGGGATTACCGGACCAGTCGCGCCAGCTGCGTGATCAGTTTCGTATGCGGCACTCCGTCCGCATAGGTACCGAGGATCACCGACCGAAGGACAGGAACCCGCATCGCGCGCAGACCGCGCTCTGGCTGAGCATAGAACGCCCGCGCCGCCCGCGCCGAGAAGGCCAGCGTCTCCTGCAGCGGGCGGAGGCGCCTGGCATACTCCTCGGCGACATCGCGCGATACAGCACCGGAGTTGCCGCAGGCCAGCACCGCCGCCGCGGCCGCCTGCCCGCTCACCAGCGCCGAGTGAATGCCCTCGCCGGTGAGCGGATCGACCAGGCCGGCCGCATCGCCGGCCAGCAACACGCGCCCGCGCGGCGCATAGGCCTGACCTCCCATGCCCAGAGCCTGTCCTGTGACCGGCCCGAGTTCAGCGGGGCCAAGCTTGTGTCTCGCATACTCGCCCAGCAGAGTCCGGGTGACCGCCTTCAGCGCCACATCTCCCGCGCCGTCCACGGGCGCAAACGCTCCCACGCCGATGTTCACGTGATCGCCTTTGGGAAACAACCAGCCATATCCCCCTGGGAGCGGAGCGAAATCGAATACCAGGTCTTCCGGCGCTTCGCCCCCCGGCAACCGCGCCGGCAGAGTGGCGAAAGGCACCATCGCCTCCAGGGCGAAGCCGCGCTGGTACCAGGCCGGCTCCGGCGGCAGGGCCGCGGCCCGCACCTGCGCGTACAGGCCTTCAGCCAGCCGGCGCATCTGTCCATTCGAGCCATCCGCGCCAATTACTACCGGCGCTCGCAGCGTTTCGAGACCGCCGGCGGTCGTGACATCCAGCTCGACGCCCTCGGCGGTCTGTCTCAAAGACGCAATCGCCTCGATCTTGCGCAGCGTGACCTCTCCCCGGGAGCGGCCGGCGGCCAGGGTCTGCTGCAGGCAGTATTCGTCGAAGCGCTCGCGCACGGCCATGGCGCAGATCGGCTGCCGGGTCCGGACTCGCACCTCGCTCGCGGAGGCCGCCCCCCGGGGCGCCACCGCGGTGTCCGCGGACGTGTTCCGTTGCTGCAGCACAATCTCGCGGCAGACCCGCTCCACAACAGGATCGACTGCGTAGCGCAGCGCCTTGAGAGTCTTGCGGGTGAGCCCGCAGGCGCACGCCTTGGGCCGCGGGAAGGCGCGCCGGTCGAGCAGCAGGACACGGACGCCGGCCCGCGCCAGATCGAAGGCCGCGGCGCAGCCTGCTGGACCTGCGCCGACGATTACGACGTTCGGTTCGAGAGGCATCCGCACCTACCAGTCTAGGAGTTTGTCTGGGATAGGAGTTTTGCTTTGGTGGATGGGGTTTGTCTGCG
>CAXUIM010000058.1:0-4810 GCA_964250885.1 uncultured Acidobacteriaceae bacterium
GCCCGCAACCGGTGGAGTGGAGGCCGGCGAACTCGCCCCTGAACTGTCCAGAGTGCCGGAGGTGTCGGGAGCGTCGGGAGTGTCGGGAGTGTCGGGAGCGTCCGAGGTGTCCGGTTCATCGCTCTGGGGCGCGGCCTGGGCCGGAGCGGCGACCTCGTCACTGAGGTCGCCGGTCACCTCAATATGCTTCTTCGGCGCATTCGGCCTTTCGAACTCTTCGTCCGGCCTATCCGCCACCGCCACCTTCATAAAGCTCATCCACATGGGCAGGGCCGCGCGCGCTCCCGTCTCTTTCTCGCCAAGCGACTGCCGGTCGTCGAAACCGATCCAGGCGCCACAGGTCACGGAGGGCGAGAAGCCGATAAACCAGGCGTCGGTGTAATTGTTGGTGGTGCCGGTCTTGCCCCCGAAGGCGTGATGCATCTGCCCAGCGGCGGCGCCGGTGCCCACCTGCACGACAGCTTTCAGCAGCACCATCATCTCGCGGGCAATCTCCAGTGAGATCACCTCGCGCACCTGAGGGGCCTTCTGCTGCACGGGGTTTCCGTCGGGCTCCGCAACGCGGCGAATGTAGTGCGGGGCAATGCGAATTCCGTCGTTGGGAAAAACGCTGTACGAAGCCACCTGTTCGGCCAGCGTAATATCAGCCGCGCCGATGGCGATGGGCAGAAACGGCTGCATTTTGCTGGTGACGCCGAAGCGGCGCGCCACTTCGATTACCTTGCGGATTCCGACCTTGTCGGCCAGCCGCAGCGCCGGGATGTTTCGCGACTCGGCGAAGGCGTCCACCAGCGTCATCGTGCCCCGATAGTTTGCTTCATAGTTGTGCGGCGTGTAGGGTCCTCCGGCAGTCCAGAAGGTGGTCGGCGTGTCCAGCACCGTGTCATACGGCTTCAGGCCTGCCTCCATCGCCGCGGTGTACACATACGGCTTGAAGGACGAGCCGACCTGCCTCTCCGACTGGGTGGCGCGATTGAACTGCGAGAGCGCGAAGTCGCGGCCCCCGACCATCGCCCTCACCTCACCGGTGGAGTTGTCAACAGCCATCATGGAAGCCTGCGCGCCGCTGTCCTGCTCCAGCAGCAGGTGCGGAGGAACGTCCGCGCCGTTGCCGACGCTGTCCACCTTGACGTAAACGATGTCACCCACCTGCGTCAGATTCGTCGCCTTGAACACGGTCGTCCAGGCCCAGTCCGGCGGTGTCATCGTGGCGCTTACCGGACCGATCTTCGCGGTCATTTTGGTGGGAGAGACCGCGGTCACGAGCGCGTGAAAGTAGGCGCCCTCCACCACCGGCGCCGTCCAGTCCGGGTGCTTGTAGGTGTCCAGGTCCGCGCCCGAAGCCAGCACATTCTCCAGGCGCCCCTTCCATCCGCGCCGGCGCTCATAGGTGGCGATCCCGTCCAGCACGGCCTTATTGGCGGTCCGCTGCAGATCCAGGTCCAGCGTCGTATAAACCCGCAACCCGGCGCCATGCGCCTCATCGACGCCGTACTCCTGCTCCAGTTGCCGCCGCACCTCCTCCACGAAGTAGGGAGCGACGGCTTCGCTGTTTTCCGGGGCCTCCAGACGCAAGCCCAGGGGCGCCGCCATGGCGTTCGCTGCCTGGTCGATGGTGATCTTGCGATCGTCCAGCATCTCCGTCAGCACCAGATTTCTACGCCGCAGCGCACGCTCCGGATAGCGCACGGGCGAGTAATACTCCGGTCCCTTGGGCAGGGCGGCCAGCAGCGCCGCCTGCGGCAGAGTCAGATCGCGCGCATGCGTGCTGAAGTAATACTCCGCCCCCGCCTCAAAGCCATACGTCCCCCGCCCCAGGTAAATCTGGTTGGCGTACAGCGTGAAGATCTGTTCCTTGGTGAAGTGGCGCTCGATCTGGAGTGCCAGGAAGATCTCCTGCATCTTGCGCCCGTAGGTCTTCTCGGACGAGAGGAAGAGATTGCGGGCCAGCTGCATGGTCAGGGTCGAAGCCCCCTGAACCTTGCCGTGGGTATGGACATCCTGATAGGCGGCGGCGGCGACGCGGATCAGGTTGATGCCGCCATTATGCTCGAAGTCCTTATCCTCGATGGAGAGGATGGCCTGGCGCAGGATGGGAGGAAACTCCGAGTAGGGCACCACCACGCGCCGCTCCAGGGCGAACGAGCCAATCACTTTGCCGTGGATGTCGTAGAGCTCGGTGGTGGTGCTGGGCCGATAGCGCTCCAGCTCCGCCATCTGCGGCAGGTTGATCGAGTAGACCAGCACCAGCCCCAGCATGATGCCGAAGACCGCCGACACCACCAGGAGCACAAGAAATGCTGCCCGTGCCGCCATCTTGCGGCTCCGGTATTCGGAGTCGCGAAACGGAAATCGCCGCATCGCACTCCACAGAGGCGAGCGAGATTTAGCCGTCTGCTCAGGCGACTCTGTCTCGGTTCCGGGGCGTAGCGTAGGCACGACAGCTCCCACCTTACCATGCGGCGGTGGCCGCCCAGGCCGGTTTCGCGGTAGAGCTACGCGGGCCTTCAGGACAGCGGCGCGGCCTCCAGCCCTTCAGGACAGCTACGCCGTCTGGGCTTTGAGGACAGCTACGCCGTCTCGGCCTTCAGGACGGCTACGCCGTCTGGGCTTTCAGGACGGCTGCGCCGTCTGGGCCCTAGGCCGCTGTTTTAGCCTTCAGCAGGTCCAGCGCCTTGTTGAGCTGATCGTCCGGGGCCGGCGGCGCTTTCTTGGCGGGCGTGGCCGGCTTGGCGGCCGTGTCGTCATCGCCGCCATCGTCCAGGGCGTCGGCATTCGAGGCCACCAGCGTGCCCGGGGTCACCGCATCGTCTTCCAGCTGCTTGCCCGCCGGGGTGCGATACTTTGCAATCGAGAGAATCACCGCCCCCCCATCGGGAAGGTCAAACGTCTTCTGCAGAGAGCCTTCGCCGAAGGTTTTCTCCCCCACCAGGTCGCCTCGTTTGTTGTCCTGAATCGCCGCCGCCACCAATTCGGCCGGCCCGGACGTTCCACGGTTTACCAGGACCACGAGCGGCGCCGTGGTGTTGATGGCCTTCGCGGCATCGGCGCTAAAGGTCTGTGTGGCGAAGGTCTGTCCCTGCAGGGTGGCGATGGTTCCGTCCTTCAGGAATAGATTGGCCAGGCGAATCGCCTCCGGCATGTCTCCGGCTGCCACATCGCGCAGATCCAGGAGGATCTTCTTGTTGCCATTCCGAGTCATGGCCTTCAGTTTGGACTCGACCTGCTCCACATGCTCCTTGTCAATCACCTCGGGCTGCAGATACAGGATGGTCGATCCATCGTAGATCGTCTGCTGCACCGGCGGCTCCGCGACGAGGGCTCGCGTCAGCGAAACCTTGTCCGGGTCTGCCTTACGCGGGCGGATGACCGAAATCTGCAATTCGCTGCCCGGGGCGCCCTCCAGCATCAGGTTGATCATCGCCAGGGGAAGATCGCGTGTGTCCTTGGTTGCGATGGCTTCGATGATGTCGCCATCGCTGAGGTCTGCCTTATCAGCCGGGCTGCCCGGCACCACCGACACGATGGTGGCATAACCGTACCGCTTGGAGACGTTGATCCCCACCTGCGCCTTCCCACCCTTGTCATCCTTGTAGGCCTTGTAGTCGGCGGGAGTCAGATAGCTGGAGTCGGCGTCCAGAGATTCCAGTAATCCACGCAGCGCTCCGTTGGTGACTTCAGGGATGCTTGGGACCTCTACATAATCGTTCTGGATGTGCTGCAGCACCTCGCCGTACACGTTGATCTGCTGATAGGCGCCCTGCTGGGCGTCCGCAGCCGCACGGACCGGGTGGCCATTCACACCCAGGAAAACGCATAAAACGAGAAGGACCGAGGCGGCGAGAAGGGAGATTTTGACGCTCTTGGGCATAGGCCGTGCTGGGGCTCCGGTGACAGGTGTACAGCGACGTCGGTTAGACGTTTCCCGATAGCCAAATGATACTCTCAGGAGCAGGACGGGAGGATCGGATCTCCGGCTCTGCGCCAAGCGTCCACCCAAAACGGGTTTTGGGTTGCGCCGAAACGGGTTTTGGGTTGCGCCGGCAAAAGATGGAAAGCCAGAAGGGGACCCGTGAGATCGATGGTGGCGGTGAGAGGAATCGAACCTCTGACCTACGGGTTATGAGTCCGTCGCTCTAACCATCTGAGCTACACCGCCGGGTGGGACCTGAATCAAGCGGCGCTGCGAAGGAGCGGCCGCGACCTCAGCCGCTCTCTCATCATAAGTTTCACTCCAGCGCAGGTCAAACATGGAACTCCCTCATTCAGCTCGAACCCGGCCCCCGGTCCAACTTCGCCGCGGCCGCTCTGTACGCGGTCGAGGCGCGGAATCCGTCTGGACGCGGCGGCGGCGGTGTTCCCTGGCAGGTTGTCCAGCCCTTGCGCTCAGCGGCGCCTCGGCCCATGCGGCCCCGCCGGTTCCGGCTGCAGCGACTCTCTTCACCGGCTGGATCGGTAGCATTCCCGATTGCAGCGCACCGGGGGGAGCCTTCGCGTGCCGCCTGACCTGGCTGCTGCATATGCTCTATGTCGCCGCCGGTATCCTCTCCCTGCTCCTTCTGGTCGTGATCGTGCTGGCAGTCCGCATCTATCGCCAGAACAATGCCGGGGTTCGGAAGGGACAGCCTTGAGCCCGGAGCCAACAACTTGGAGCGAACAGCTTTGAGCCTTGAGCGAACAGCCTTGAGCCTTGCGCCAACAGCCTTGAGCCCGGAGCAGACAGCCTCGACCGGCGAGCCGCCCCGGGTTCTGGGCGGGCTACCCGCGCGGCGCGCCACCCCCCCCCCTACCCCCCAAGGCCAGCGCGCGG
>CAXUIM010000058.1:4820-16742 GCA_964250885.1 uncultured Acidobacteriaceae bacterium
GCCCCCCCGCCGCGGCGCCCCTCCACCCGCCTTCCACGCAAGGTCCTGCGCGATGTGGCGGGCGAACCTTTGCTGGCCTGGGTCTACCGGGCGGCCATCGCCTGCCCCGGGCTGGACGCGGTGATCGTCGCCGCGGACTCCGTCGAGGTGCAGCGGTTCTGCGAGCGCCAGGGTTGGCCCTGCCAGCTCACCGCGCCCGAGCTGCCGAGCGGAACCGATCGCCTCTTCGCCATCGCGCAGACCGCGCCGGCCGACATCTACGTCAATATCCAGGGCGATGAACCGCTGCTCGAACCGGCGCATATCGCCGCCCTGCTCGCACCCTTCGCCGCGGCGCACGTCGCGGTGACCACGCTCAAGGTGCGCTGCACGCCGGAGAACATCACGAACCCGAATGTAGTGAAGGTGGTCACGGCGCGGGACGGCCGCGCGCTCTACTTCTCACGCTCGGCAATCCCATTCGACCGCGAGGGCCCTCCCGCGCGCCCTGATCCAACGCCCGCGGATCTGAGTGTTGCGGGCGCGACCCCTTGGAAGCCTCCCGTCTATTGGAAACATCTGGGCTTCTACGCCTACCGCCGCGCCGCCCTGGAGCGCTTCGCGGCGTTGCCTCCCGGTGAACTCGAGCAGATCGAGCGGCTGGAGCAGCTGCGCCTGCTCGAAAACAACGTGGCGCTGTATGTGGCGGAGACCGGGCACGACACCATCGGTGTGGACACTGAGGAAGACTTGCGCCGGGTGGAAGCGATCCTTAGCCGCAGATCTCGCGAAGCCTGAAGCTCTATCAGGGTTGCTGTAACCCAGGGCCGCGAACTCAGTGACTTTCCAGCAAAGCCACCCAGCCTGATCCCGAGGGAACGACCACCCTGTTAGTGTTCTTAGATCGTCTCCATCGTGATTGTGAGGCCCTCGGGCCGCGTGGTGGCGTGAACGTCTTCCAGGCTAGGCACAACCCAGCTGACGCCGGCCCGGCGCAGCTCCTCGGCGCTGTGGGTGCCCAGCACACCCAGTACACGGCAGCCCGCGGCCACACCCGCAATGACTCCCGACGGCGCATCTTCAATCACCAGGCAAGCGGACGGCGCCGCGCCGACCAGCTCCGCGCCGCGCCGGTACGGCTCCGGGTCCGGCTTGCCCCGCTCCACCATGTCGCCACTGATAATCCGGTTGGGGAGAGGCAGCTCCGCCGCATGCAACCGGCCTATCAGCAGCCGCCTGGTGGCCGAGCTGACAATAGCCCAGCGCTCCGGCGGCAGGCTGGCCAGCAGAGCGCGCACTCCCGGGAGCACCTCCAGATCCGCGACGTCGTCCAGCTCCATATCCTCGATCCTCCGCAGACCCTCGGCCGGATCGAGGTCCGGCTTCAGGCGCTTTATGATGTCCACCGCGCGGGTGCCGTGCTCGATGACCAGGGTGTCCGCGCCGGGCACACCATAATGCGCCGCCCAGCGCCGCCAGCAGCGGTTCACGCTGCCGATGGAGCTGACGATGACCCCATCGTTATCGAAGAGTATGGCGGCGGCATCGATGCGGACCGGGCCGCTCATGCTCCGGCCGCGCAAAGGCTGTCTTCCTGAAGCACGAAGGCCTGAGCGGCTCTCAGGATCTCCTGCACGCTCTGCTGGCTGCAGCTCTCGCAATACACCCGCAGCAGCGGCTCGGTTCCACTGGCCCGCAGCAGCAGCCACGTCTCGGCAGGCGCCGCGGAGTCATTGGCAGACCGGGCGCAGGCCGGGTTCTCCAGGAAGAACTTGATGCCGTCCATGGTCTCGACGCGCAACACCTTCAACCCGGCCATCTGATCCACTCCCGCTTTCGCCCTGCGGATGGCCGACTGCTTCAGATCCTCACGGATGTGCATATCCACCCGCCCATACTGATGTTCCCCGTACACCTGCTGCAGGGCGGCCACCAGCTCGCCCAGGGTGCGCTGCTCATCGGCCATCACGTTGGCCAGCAGCAGGCTGTTGAGCAGGCCGTCGCGCTCCGGCAGATGACGGCTGATGCCGATGCCGCCGGACTCCTCACCGCCGACAAGAATCTCCCGCTCCAACATCAGGTCGCACACGTATTTGAAGCCGATGCCGTGCTCGTGCAGCTGGCGGCCGTAGCGGGCCGCGATGCGATCCAGCATCTTGGTGGTGTTGAAGGCGCGGGTCACATCGCCGGGCCAGCCCTTGTGCTTCAGAAGCCATTCCAGAATCACGGCGAAGATTTTGTGCGCGTCCACCACGTTGCCGTGTTCGTCCACCGCGCCGATGCGGTCGGCATCGCCATCGGTGATCAGCCCGGCGGCGCACTTCTCCGCGACCACCGCCTCGCGGGTCGCCGCAATGTGCGGCATGATCGGCTCGGGATTGATTCCAGGAAACGCCGGGTTCACTTCGCTGCGAAACTCCACGAACGGAATCCGCGCACGGGCAAAGATGCCGGCGATGTAGCCCTGACCCGCGCCGTACATGGTGTCGATCAGGAAACGGTACCCGGATCTCCGGATCGCCTCCAGATCGACAAAGGCCTCCAGCGCGGCGATGTAGGGCGGCGAGAAGTCCACCTCTTCGATCTTCGCCGGATGCGCCGCCTGGGGCAGCGGCTTCATCAGGTAACCCTCGATCGAGCTGATGATCGAGGGCTTGCCCGAGCCCCCGTAGCTCGCTTTGTACTTCACACCGTTCCACTCCGCCGGATTGTGGCTGGAGGTAATCATTACCCCGCCCGCGGCCTTGCGGCCGCGCACCGCGAAGGACAGCTCCGGGGTCGGTGTGATCTTGCTGGCCAGCGCCACCGGAATCCCGGCGTTGGCCATTACCTCGGCCACCAGCCGCGCGAAGGACTTCGAACCAAAGCGGGTGTCATAGCCGATGCAGACGCCGGCCGGCGCATTCTCATGCTCCAGAACGTAGAGCGCTATGGCCCGCGCCGCTACCCGGACGTTGGCATACGTGAAGTCGTCCGCGATGATGCCGCGCCAGCCATCGGTGCCAAACTTTACTGCCGTGGAGGAAGCTTCCTGTGTTTCGATCGCCATGGTCTAAATGAGGTCTTCCCTTCCACGCTCATGCACCGCACGAACGATCTTGGATACATCCTGGGAACGGGCCCGCGTGGTGATCAGCAGGGCGTCGGGCGTCTCCACCACCACCAGGCCATCCACCCCCAGCAGGGCCACCGTCTTGCCCGGCGCGTAGACATAGTTGCCCCTCGCCTGGATGGCAAACAACCCGGTCGTCTCCCCATCCATGACGTTATCGTGCTCCGAGCGCCCCAGGTGCTCATGCAGCGAGGCCCAGGAACCCAGATCGTTCCAGCCAAAGTCCGCAGGCAGGCAGAAGATCCGGGAGCGGTCTTCTCCCTTGGCCGATCTCCGTTCCAGTACCGCGTAGTCCACCGAGATGTTCTCGCACTTGCAATACTCCTGCGCGAACACCTCCTCGAACTCCGGTGTGCCGAAGGCGGCGGCGATGGCCTCGAGCGGCGGAGCCATGTCGGGAATGTGTTCCCGTATGGCCGCTGCCAGGGTGCGCGCGCTCCACAGGAAGATGCCGCCGTTCCAGACGAAGTTTCCCGCTGCCAGGAAGCGCTCCGCCGTTGCCGGATCCGGCTTCTCGCGAAAGCGGCGCACGCGGTGCACGCTGATGGGGGCATAGCCGCGCGGAGTTTCATTGCGATGCACCAGCCGCCCCTGCTCGATGTATCCATAGCCCGTCTCCGGGCGGGTGGGCTGCACGCCGAGGACAATAATGTTATCGCCCACCGCCGCCAGCCGGATGCCCGCGCTCAGGACCTCCGCGAAGCGCTTGGGATTGGCCACGACGTGGTCGGAGGGAAACACGCCCAGCACCGTCTCCGGCGCGGTCCGCTCCACCAGGAACGCCGCCAGCGCGCACGCCGGTGCCGTGTTTCGGGCGCAGGGTTCGGACAGAATGTGCCCTTTCGTCAGCTCCGGCAGTTGCTCGGCGATCACATCGTGCAGCCAGGCGTTGGTGATTACCCAGGCATCGGCCGGCGAGGCCAGCGGCTGCAGACGCTGCAGCGTCTGCTGGATCATGGTTCCCTCGCCCTGCAGCGCCAGCACCTGCTTGGCGCGGGCGCGCCGGCTGCGAGGCCAGAATCGTGTGCCACTGCCGCCGGCCAGAATCACCGGCGCAAACTGAGGATGAGATGCTGCCTTACTTGCCGCCATACATGTACCGTATCTCCAGACCCAGAGCGCCGCCAGCATCGGAAGCTGGTTTCCCTCCCGCCGCGCCCGCGTTCAGCCCAAATTGGCGCGTCAGCCCAGATGGGCGCGTCAGCCCAGATGGGAAAGAAACGCCCGGAGTCGCTCCACGCCCTTGTCGATCACGTCGCCCGAGACCGCGTAGGAGAGCCGGATGTGTTCCGCGGTCCCGAACGCCTCGCCGGGCACCACCACCACATGCGCCTCGCTGAGCAGCCGGGCCGCCAGGTCGGACGCCGACCGGACGCCACCTTTACTCAGAAACGCGCTGATGTTGGGGTACACATAAAACGCACCCTCGGGCACGCTGCAGGTCAGGCCCGGGATGCTCTTGAACCCTTCCAGCACCCGGTCGCGCAGCTCGATGTAATTCTGGCGCATCTCTGTAACGCAGCCCTGTGACCCGGTCAGCGCCGCGATCGAGGCGCGCTGCACCACGCTGGTGGCGTTGGAGGTGCTCTGCGACTGCAGCTTGCTCATCGCGGAGATGATCTGTTTGGGCCCCAGGGCGAAGCCGGCGCGCCATCCCGTCATCGCGTAGGTCTTCGATAAGGACCCGAGCACGATCATGTGGCTCTTGCACTCCGTGAAGGATCCGCCGCTGACGATCTCTCCCGTGAAGTTCAGATAGACGTAGCACTCGTCGAGCAGCAGATAGATGCCGCGCGCATGGGCCAGGCGCACGATGGCCTCCAGGTCCGCCGGACTGACCACCGCGCCCGACGGATTGGACGGCGTGTTGAGAATGATGGCCTTGGTCTTGGGCGTGATCGCGGCTTCAATCATCTTCGCCGTGATGCGGAAGTTCTCCTGCTCCTCACTCTCGACGTAGACTACTTTTCCGCCGGCGTACTGGATGATGTCCTTGAAGCTGACCCAGTACGGCGCCGGCAGGATGACCTCGTCGCCATGATCGATCAGGACCTGGATGGCGTTGAACAACGCCAGCTTGCCGCCGGTGGTGAACACGCACTCCTCGACGGTGTAGTTGGTTCCGAAATCCGCCGCGTGGCGTTGAACAATCGCTTGCCGCACCTCGGGAATGCCGGCCACCGCGGTATAGCGCGTGAAGTTGTTCTCGATGGCCTGGATGGCCGCGGCCTTGATGTGAGCGGGCGTGGCGAAGTGCGGCTCACCGGCGCCGAAATCCGCCAGATCGATGCCCTGCGCCTTCATCTTCAACGCTTCGGCGGTAATGGCCATGGTGGCCGAAACTTCGATTCGCTCGATGCGGTCCGACAAAACCTTTGTTGCCGTCAATGTGCTCATGGCTCTAGTCTTTCAGATTCGGTCCGCAAGATAAAGCACAACGTTTCGAAGGCAGGAACGCTCGGGAGGAAGCTGCCGCCCCAGGCTGGACACGATGATCGGAAGCGGTCAGACGTTCTGTTCCCGTTGCGCGGTCTGGCCGGTGCTTCCCCAGTGCGCGGAGTGGATCGGTTTCAAACCACTCCAGGGAGGCGGGAAACCCGGTTGCACAGGAGTCGGTACAGCAGTTGGGACAACCGCCAGCTGCTTCGGGTTCGGCTTTCGCTGCCCCATGTCGGCCGCCTGCACCTCAGCCTGGGGAAGTTGAAAAAACATCCGCGCCAGCCAACATTTTTCAGCCACCCCATGCATGCATGGCGAGTCGACCTCTAGCGGGACGGCCGGACGCGCTTCCGCAGCACCCAGGTGGTCATGCAGCGGTAATCCTGCACGATCGTGGTCTTCAACGGGTCCACCAGCACCGCATCCATCTGCTCGGTCATCCGCAGCAGAACCGGCTCGTCGACCAGGAACCACTCGGAACCGTCGCCGATCCGGAACACGTTGCCGCGCACGCGCTCGAAATCCATGCCGATCCGTGAACCCAGCCGGCAGAACAGCATTCCCCCCGGCCGCACCGTACGCCACAACTCCTCCACCATGCTAAGAAACTGCCGCTCATCCCGGGCGAAGTGCAGCACCGAGTTACACAGCACCACGTCCGCGAAGCCATCGGCGAACGGCATCGCCTCGATCGCGCCCACCCGGAAGTTCTCCGCCGGCAGCTTCGGCGCCAGCAAGCCGGCCAGACGGCGGACGTGTTCCACACCCTCCGCGTTGCCGTCGAGAGCGAAGATCTCGCAGCCGGCACGGAGCAGATACACCAAATTGCGCCCATAACCGCAGCCGGCATCCAGAACCCGCATACCGGGCGCGATGTTGCCGCGCAGGATCTGGTCGAAGACGTAGATGTCGATCTGTCCGAACTGCTCCTCGAAATTCATGCGGTGAGACTCATGAGGTCTTCTCCGGCACCTTCTGCTTCAGCCGCTCCACCACGTTGGGAGGCACCAGACTGCTGACATCGCCGCCCAGCCGGAACACTCCCTTGATCAGCCGCGAGCTCACGTAGGTGTACTTCTCCGCGGGCAGCATGAACAGCGTCTCCAACTCCGGATCGAGCTTGCGGTTCATCATCGCCATCTGAAACTCGTACTCGTAATCGGAGATGGCGCGTATGCCGCGCAGCACGGCCCGGGCGCCCTGCTTGCGCGCGAAGTCCACCAGCAGACCGTCGAAGGTCGCTACCGCCACGTTTCCGAAACCGGCGGTGGCCTCGCGCAGCATCTCCTCGCGCTCCGGAACGCTGAACAGCGGCTCGCCTTTGTCGGAGTTCCGCAGGATTGCCACGACCAGCTCATCCACGATCTTGCTTGCACGCGCAATCAGGTCCAGATGGCCGTTGGTCAGTGGATCGAACGTGCCCGGATAGATCGCCTTGGTGGGGTTTTTCACTCGTTGCATGCCTTGGCCATACTAGAGCAATAACAGGGTAACCGTGCCTATGGGAGCAGTCCGCAGGGCGGCTTTGTGGGGAAAAGCCACTTGAAGTCCGCGGCCCTGGGTACCGCAACCGTGAATTGCTTCCCCGTTCTGCCGCTGCGCCCGCCGCAATCCCGTATTACGCCCGGCGCTGCAGGTATCCCTGCACATAGTCGCGCACCCCATCCTCCAGGCTGGTGAACGGCCGGGTATACCCAGCCGCGCGAAGCTTAGCCACCTGGGATCGCGTGAAGTACTGGTACTTGCCCTGCAGCGTCTCGGGCATCTCGATGAACTCGATCCTCACCTCACGGCCCATCGCGTTGAAGACGGCCGTAGCCAGGTCCACCCACGTCCGCGGCTCGCCGGTGCCGCAGTTGAACAGGCCGCCCGGGGCCGCGGCCTCCTGCAGGGCGAAGTGCAGCGTCACATCCACCGCGTCTCTTACATAGATGAAGTCGCGCATCTGTTCGCCGTCGCGAAATTCGGGACGGTAGCTCTTGAACAGCTTCACCACGCCGGCGGCGCAGATCTGCTCATAGCTTTTGGCCACCACGGAACGCATGTCCCCCTTGTGATCCTCATAGGGCCCAAACACGTTGTAGTACTTCAGGCCGACAATGCGATACGCGTTCCCTCGCGCAGAACTCGTCGCTCCGGTACCGAACAGATCGTGCTTCAGCGCCCAGAGATCGAACATGTGCTTGGAGTAGCCATACATATTCAGCGGCCTCAATGTGGGCGTAACCGCATCGGAGTCGTCGTATCCTTCGGCTCCATCGCCATAGGTTGCGGCGCTGGAGGCGTAGACAAACCGCACATCGTGCTCGTTGGCCCAGTTGCACAGCACGCGCGTGTACTGGTAATTGTTGCGCAGCAGAAAGTCCGCATCCTTTTCGGTGGTCGCGGAGCAGGCGCCCAGGTGGATCACCGAGCGGGCATCGGCGAAGGCTCCCTCCTCCAGCAAGCCGAGGAACTCTTCCGGAGAGACGATGTCCTCAAAGCGCAAACCCACCAGATTCTTCCACTTCTCCGCTTGCCCGGCTTTGTTAACGCCCAGTTCATCGACCAGAATCAACTCATCTTCGCCGCGCCGGTTCAGCTCCGCGACCAGATTCCGTCCAATGAAGCCCGCCGCGCCCGTGACCACAATCGGCCTCGCCATCGTCTCTTCTTCCTTCCCCTGACCCAAAGCTTTCAATACTAGAGTATTTCTCCTGTCGCCACGACGCGCGCGAAGCAGCAGAGTGCGGCGCGGTACCTCAACCGAGTGCCTGCTCCAGGTCGGCGAGGATATCGTCGATATCCTCGATCCCCACCGAAATCCGGAGCAGCCCATCGCTGATTCCCAGCTTCGCCCTGGCCTCCGCCCCCAGCCCTGCATGGGTCATCGTTGCGGGATGACCGAGCAGCGTCTCCACACCGCCCAGCGAGACCGCCAGGTAGCCAATCCGCAGCCGTTTCGCAAAGCACTGGGCCCGTTCCAGCGAGCCCAGCTCCAGCGTGACGATCGCGCCAAACCCAAACTGCTGGCGCCCGGCCAGCTCATGCTGCGGGTGCGTCTTCAGTCCCGGATAAAAGACCCTCTCCGCGCCGAGCCGCTGCAGGAGAAACTCCGCGACGGCCCGTCCGTTCGCCTCGTGCTGGCGCATACGCACCGCCAGCGTCTTCACTCCGCGCAGCAGCAGATAGCTTTCAAAGGGTGAAAGGATGGCGCCCGTCGACATCTGCACAAAGCGGAAGGTCTCCGCATGTTGCGGCCTGGTTCCGATCAGAACACCGCCCATCCCATCGGAGTGACCGTTGAGGAACTTCGTCGTCGAGTGCATCACTACGTCCGCTCCCAGCTCAATCGGCCGCTGCAGATAGGGTGAAAGGAAAGTGTTGTCGACGCTCAGCTCCACGCCCCGGGCATGGCACACGTCCGCTACCGCGCGAATGTCGGTCACCACCATGGTGGGATTGCTGGGCGTCTCGATGTGCACCAGCTGTGTCTCGGGCCGAATCGCCGCTCGCACGGCTTCGACATCCGATGTATCGGCATAGGTGAAGGAGAGACCGAACTTGGTCAGCACCTGGTCGAAGAGCCGCTGCGTTCCTCCGTACACGTGTTCGGAACAAACCACATGGTCGCCCGATTTCAGCATGGTGCACAGCGCCGTAATCGCCGCCACACCGGAGGCGAAGCAATGCGCCGAGCGGCCGCCTTCGAGCGAACGCAGGCTCTCCTCCAGCGCATCGCGGGTTGGATTGGTCAGCCGTGAGTACTCGTGGCCGGTGTATTCGCCGACCTCGGCCTGGCGATAGGTTGAGGTGAGATAGATCGGCACATTCACCGCACCGGTCAGTGGATCCGGCGCCTGCCCGTCGTGGATGGCACGCGTCGCAAAACCGTGCTTCTGTTCCTGCATGAGATCCATGGTAGCGAAATCGAAACGGCCGCGGGCTGGATGAAGCTCCGTCCCCTGTGGCGGTTGCTTCGTTTGCTACTCCGTTCGAGCAGCAACAACCGAAGTCATCGATCCCTTTCGCTGCGCAGGCTTCAGGCTTGCGGCTTCGGCGTGAACAGAACGAATTGGGCGGATGCCTGGTTCCAATCGCCCAGCAGACGCCGGCCCAGCGAGCTGTGCGCCAGCGAGACGTGTTGCTCGAGCAGGGAGCGCAGCGCCTTCTGTTGTTCCGGCGCAGCCTCGGCAAACGGCGCTGCCCAGAGGAAGTCATCGTGATACCGCGTGTGGCTCAGCATGGTCTGCTTCCGGTCCCACACCCAGGCCAGACCGCCGGTCATACCCGCGCCGAAGTTGATGCCCACCTCACCGAGGATCACGACCAGGCCGCCGGTCATGTACTCGCAGGCATGGTCGCCCACACCCTCCACGACGGCCGTCGCTCCGGAGTTGCGCACCGCGAAGCGCTCGCCGGCGCGGCCCGCCGCCAGAAGGCGGCCCGATGTAGCGCCATAGAGCGCCACGTTGCCCAGCAGCACATGCTCGTCGCTGCGCTCGGCCGCGCGGCCCACCGCGCGCAGCACCAGGTCCGCGCCCGAAAGTCCTTTGCCGACGAAGTCGTTGGCCTGGCCGGTGAGCACCAGCTGGAGGCCCCTGTTGGCAAAGGCGCCAAAGCTCTGGCCGGCGGTTCCCTCCAGATCGAAGCTGAAGTCGACATCGCCGAGTTCGCCCTTGGCCCGGCGCACCGCCAGCTCGCCCGAAAGCCGCGCGCCCACGGCGCGGTGCTCGTTGGAGATCCTGGCGTGCTCCTCATACGCTTCACCACGGGCCGCGGCCGCCAGCGCCGGCTCCGTCCAGAACTCGTCCAGGGGATGATCTTCACCCGGGCGATCATTGCGAACTCCCATCCAGCGCGTGGGGCCCGACCCGGCCTCCGAAAGCAGCGGCGTCAGGTCAAGATTGCCGTCGAACCGCACCTGCTCCAGCAAGTCCACACGGCCGATCGCGGCCTCCAGGCTGGGCAGCCCGAACTTCGCCAGCAGCCGGCGCAGGTCCGCCGATAGCTGATGAAAGAATTCGACGACATGTTCCGGCTTGCCGCGAAATTTGGCCCGCAGCTCCGGCCGCTGGGTAGCGATTCCGGTGGGACACGTATTCAGGTGACACTGCCGCGCCATATCGCAGCCCAGCGCTACCAGCACCGCCGTCCCAAAGGCGTACTCATCCGCGCCCAGAAGCGCGGCCACCAGCACATCGCGCGCCGTGGTGATGCCCCCGTCGGTACGCAGCCGCACGCGGTCCCGCATCCCGTTCCAGCGCAGCTGCTGCTGCGCCTCCGATAGCCCCAGCTCCCACGGATTGCCCGCGTACTTGATGCTGGACAGCGCCGCGGCCCCGGTTCCGCCGGTGTGGCCCGCGATCACGATGAAGTCCGCATAGGCCTTCGCGACACCCGCCGCGACCGTGCCCACGCCGCAGCTGGAGACCAGCTTCACGCCCACCGCGGCGCGCGGGTTCACCCGCTTCAGGTCGTAGATCAACTGCGCCAGGTCTTCGATGGAGTAGATGTCATGGTGCGGCGGCGGGGAGATCAGACTCACCCCGGGCTGCGCATGACGGAGCCGCGCAATCAGCCCCGAGACCTTGTGCCCGGGCAGCTGTCCGCCCTCGCCGGGCTTGGCTCCCTGGGCCACCTTGATCTCAATCTCCTCGGCATGCGCGAGATACTCCGCGGTCACACCGAAGCGCCCGGAGGCGATCTGCTTGATCTTGTTGTTGAGAGAGCGATGCACGGCCGGCGCGGCTACCATCTCGGCCACCGCCGTTGCTCCGCCCTGTCCCGCGGAACGGGCCGCGAAGGCGCCGCCGTCGCCGGGCTGGGGCAGCACGGTATCGTGGGCAGGCCGGTAGACGTCGGGGTCTTCCCCGCCCTCGCCGGTGTTGCTGCGCGCGCCCATCGAGTTCATCGCGTGGGTGATGGTCTGATGCGCCTCCGGGCTCAGCGAACCGAGGCTCATGGCACTGGCCACAAAGCGCCGGCAAAGGCTTTCGGGAGCTTCGACTTCGTCCAAACGCAGCTCCGGGCCGGCGGGCCGCACCTCCAGCAGATCGCGCAGGGTCACGGCTTCCCCGCTGTCCACGTTGCGGCTGAAGATGGTGAACGCAGCCGCCGGATCCAACGGCGCCGCGCGGGACCCCGCCGCGGGCGCCGCCGCGGCCCCGCGCACGCTGCCTACAACGGTCTGCAGCGCCTTGACTGTCGGCGGCTGCCACATGTGCGGCTCGGCCAGATCCGCCTTGCGGAATCGCACCCACCCGAAATCGGGCAGATCGGCGGGTGCAGCCGCCGCGGCCTCGCTCTGCCAGCTCAGGCGCAGGCGCCGATCGAGCTCCGCGAATCCTATCCCCGACCGCGGCGCCGGCGTATTCGGGAAACACCGCTCCACCACGCTGGCGTGCAGGCCC
>CAXUIM010000059.1:0-16714 GCA_964250885.1 uncultured Acidobacteriaceae bacterium
AAAAACCCCCACAAATCGGGGGGTTTGGTCGCGGCGGTGCCCCCCCCCACTTTTTTCGTCCGCATATCCTGCCCGCATAATCTGACGGGTCCGCAGCCCAGCTCCGCGGCGCGGGTACAATCTTGTCAAACTGTCTTCATCCCCGTTGCTGATGCCGATCGAGCAGGCGAGATGGCATAGAGTAAGCTCCCTTCACTGTATGTGCGACTGATTGTCTTACCCAGAGGAGAAGTGCACTGGCCCGTCAAATCTTCGCTACCAAGTCGATCGACAAGCTGATAACCGAGTCCGAGATGCCGGAGACGGCACTCAAGAAGACCCTGGGTCCCATATCACTCACCGCCCTGGGCATCGGCGCCGTCATCGGCTCGGGAATCTTCACGGTGATTGGGACCGCGATCGGCGGCAATCCGGCAGCTTTGGCCGATTGGCAGGAGTCGCCGGTCATCGATCTGATTCTGCACCACGGCCATATCGCCGGCCGTCCCGGCGCGGGCCCGGCTCTCGCGCTTTCCATGATCCTGGTCGCCACCGTCTGCTGCTTCACGGGCCTCTGCTATGCGGAGCTGGCATCCATGATTCCCATCGCCGGGTCGGCCTACACCTACACCTATGCCACCCTCGGCGAGCTGATTGCGTGGATCATCGGCTGGGATCTCATCCTGGAGTATGCCTTCTCCAACATGAGCGTTTCCGTGGGCTTTGCGGCGCACTTTGTCGACCTGCTCAACTGGCTCGGAATCAACCTCAGTCCAAAATGGCTGTCACCCGCTTTTCTTCCGCTCGGTCTGCAGGACCTTGCCGGCAAAGACATTTACCCTCCCGGCTGGCACTTTGGATTCAACATCCCTGCCTTCATCATCGTTATTCTTCTCACCATGATCCTGGTGCGCGGCATTCGCGAGTCCGCCCGCACCAACAACATCATGGTGTTGATCAAGATGATCGCGATCCTGGTCTTCATCTTCGTGGGCCTGCATTTTATCCACCCGGCGTACTACCATCCCTTTTCACCCAATGGCTGGTCGGGCGTTCTGGCCGGCGGCAGCATCATCTTCTTCACCTACATCGGCTTCGACTCCATCTCCACCGCCAGTGAAGAGTGCCGTAACCCGCAGCGCGACGTGCCCTTCGGCATCATCGCCACACTGATTGTCTGCACTGTGCTCTACGTTGGCGTGGCCCTGGTGCTCACCGGCATCGTGCCGTGGAAGACCGTCATCGGGGACGCCGCCCCGGTGGTCAACGCGCTCAAGCGCCTGACGCTGCAGACGGGCAGCTCCCTTTTGCACTGGACACGCCTCATCGTCCTGCTTGGCGCGATCATCGGCATGATCAGCTCGATCCTGGTCTTTCAACTCGGCCAGGCGCGCGTCTGGTTCGCCATGAGCCGCGACCGGCTGCTGCCCGACATCTTTTCGCGCATCCATCCCCGCTTCCGTACCCCGGTCTTCGCCACCTGGGTCGCGGGCATCCTGGTGGCCATTCCCGCCGGCCTTTTCGACGTGGGCACTCTCGCCGAGCTTTCCAACATCGGCACGCTCTTCGCCTTCGTCCTGGTCTCGATCGGCGTTCTGATCCTGCGCCACAAACAGCCGGAGCGGCGTCGCGGCTTCCGCGTGCCCGGCGGCCCCGTCTTTCCGGTGCTGAGCGTCCTCTCCTGCATCCTTTTGATGGCGGGCCTGCCGGTCCGCACCTGGGAACGATTCTTCATCTGGCTGATCATCGGCCTGTTTGTCTACTACTTCTACAGCCGCAAGCGCAGCGAGTTCTACAAGGGCTAAAGCGAATCAGGGTTGCTGTACCCCGGGCTGCGGAACTCAAGCGGCTATTCCCCTGGAAACCACCCCGCTCCCGAGGGCACGGTTCTGCTGTCATGGCTCCAAATTGTGGCCCTAAATCATGGCCCTAAATTGTGGCCCTAAATTGTGGCCCTAAATTGTGGCCCTAAATTGTGGCTCTAAATTGTGGCTCTAACGACCCGCGGGGCGGTCCTGGCCGCTACTTTCCCGGCCCGCGATCTCTCAAAAGATGTTGCTACCGTTCCGGGAGTGAGGCTCGTCTATTGCAGTGTAGTTACCTGACTCCGGAGTCAGAAGAAGCATGAGCCTTAGCGACGCGATCCTCCTCGGCGGCGAGAGCCGCCGGCGCCCCAGTCCATTTGCCCTTGGCTTGCGCGAGACGCAAGCTGCGGACCGAGCGGTAGAATCAACGGTAGTTATGCCTCCTGCTGCCGTCCAACCCGGTACCCGCTCCAAGCTGACAGCGGAGCAAATGGAGGCGCGTCAGCAGCAACGTGCCGAGGACGACGACCTGATTCGCGCGGCACAGAAAGGCGAGCGCACCGCTTTCGATGCCCTGGTGCGGAGATACGACCGCAGTGTTCTGCGCCTGGCGCTGCATATGTTAGGAAACGAGCAGGACGCGCAGGACGTGCATCAGGAGGCGTTCATCAAGGCGTACCGCCATTTGTCGAATTTTCGTTTCGAGTGCTCGTTCTACACCTGGCTGTACCGGATTGTCACGAATCTGTGCCTGGATCAGCTGCGCCGCCGGAAGAGCCGGCGTGAGGATCCGGCGACGGTTCTGGACGGTTCGGGGGCGGAGATGGACCTGCTGGCTAACCTGACGGATGGACGCGCGAGCGCGGATCCGGCCCGTGAGCTGGAGCGCAAGGCGATGAGCCAGGCAATCCAGGCCGCTCTCAGTCAATTGACCCCGCGCGAGCGGACGGTCTTCGAACTCAAGCACTATCAGGGGCTCAAGCTCCGCACTATCGGCGAGATGCTCTCGACCACCGAAGAGACCGCCAAGAACACCTTATTCCGCGCTACGAGGAAATTGCGAGCCAGTCTCGCCGACGCGCGGTAACCCGGGCTGGCAGCAGGTCGAAGCCAGACCGGGCCGATGTAGGGCAAGCAGGAATTTCAAGTGGGCAAGCCGTAGCAGACCCACGCAGCAGCACAATTTCAGAGGCTGGTTCATAAGGTAGACATTATGAGATGTAATGACGCGCAAGCCAACATGGTGCTGGCCCGGTATGGGGAGCTCGCGGATGAGTTGCAGATGCCGCTCGAGCAGCATCTGAGCCTCTGCGAAGACTGCCGCCGCGAGTGGAACGCGCTGGTGGTGCTCAGCGAGGAGCTGGCCCTGGCGCCGGTGCTGGAGCCCTCGCCGAACCTGCTGACCGCCTCGCGAATGAAATTGGATGAGGCGCTGGATGCGATGCCGCCGCAATCCGTACGTCAGCGGCTCTGGGGCAACGCCTTCCGCTGGCTGGGATTCGTGCAGAGCGCGCCCGCACTGGCGACCTTGCTGCTGGGGATAGGTTTTCTGAGCGGTGACTTCATAGCCCGCTACCAGTCGGCTCACGCGCCCAAGCCGCCCGGAGTCGTCAGCATTTCCAGCTCGAATGGCGCGATTGCCAGCGTCTCCGGCATCGTGCAGACGCCCGACTCCGAACTGGTGCAGGTGCACTATAACCGGCTGGTGCCGGAGACGTTGCAAGGCTCCTTGGACGACCCGCAGATTCGCCATGTACTCATGCTGGGAACCCAGCTCGCGACGACCAGCGCTGTGCAGTCCGACTCCGTGTCGCTGCTGGCCCACGAGTGCCGCGCCGGACACAGTTGCGAGGATGATGGCAGCGAAGGAATTCGCTCGGCGCTGCTAGTGTCATTGCGCAGCGACAAGAGCCCGGCCGTGCGGCTTAAGGCGCTTGAGGGCCTGCAACCCTACGTGGGACAGGACGAGCATGTACGCGATGCGGTTCTTGAGTCGCTGATGTATGACAAGAGCCCGGATGTGCGGACCCAGGCGATTTCCCTGCTGGAGCCGGTTCAGGCAGATTCGAGCGTACGCCAGGTGTTGCGCACCGTCTCATCGCAGGATGCGAATCCGGCGATCCGCAATGCGTCATTCCAGGCGTTGCAGGGCGCGGACGATATTCAGTAAGTGACGGCGCGGCGCAGGTCCATGAAGCTTCTATCACAGCATCTTCCAGCTAAGCTCCGCAGCCTCGAGACGGGGCGCGATTGGCTCGCTTTCGCGTGCATCGCCGTTCTGGCGGCCGGCGCCGGCAGCCCGGCTGCGGCCGGCCAGGCCCTGCCGCACCGCTGGTGGGCCGGGAAGCTTCCTCTGCTGGACAATGCAACAGCCTGGTCCGGTGGGGTGGGCCATGAATTCGGTCCGGTGCACAACTCGGGACGAACAACGCAGATGCGCGCTCCGGGGTACCTGGGAATCGAATTCCATGACCTGAACGACGATCAGGCGGCGGCTTTGCACCTCAAGACCGGGCGCGGCGTGGAGATCCTCATGGTCGATCACGATGGTCCGGCCGGCGCCGCGGGCCTGCGGCCGCATGACGTGATTGTGACCCTCAACGGGCAGCCGGTGGGGAGCGCCGAGGCGCTGCGCCGGATGATCCACGATGACGGTGCGGGCTCCGGGATTGCGCTGGCGGTGCTGCGCCAGGGCAGCACCGTCATGATCAATGCCCAGCTGGCCGACCGCAACGAAGTAGCGCGGGAAGCCCTGGCGCGAATGCAGCCCGAGCCGGCTTCTCTTCCCCAGGACAACACCGCGGAGACCGGTTTTGCGGACAACCTCTCTCCGGCAGCCGATCCCCCGCCGCCCACGGTGCGCCAGCAGAATTTCCTGAGCTACATGCTGCATCTGGCGCCTTTCACCGGTCTCGCGCTCTCGGCCATGGAACCCCAGCTGGCCACATTTTTCGGAGCGCCCTCCGGTATGGGCCTGCTGGTGCAGACTGTCATGCCCAACAGCCCCGCAGCCGCCGCCGGCCTGAAAGCCGGCGATGTCGTGCTGCGCGCCGACGGAACCCCGCTGCATACGACGACCGACTGGACACGGCACGTCCACGCCAGCCGGGAGAATCCGATCACACTTGTGGTGCTGCGTGAAAAACGTGAGGTGACGGTCGTTCTGAGGCCGGAAGTGAAGCACAGGTCGGAGCTTGAGGCGCCTCCGCTCCCGCTGCAGGACTGCGTGCTTTGCGCCTGACCCTTGCGTATCAGGCTACTTCTTCACCACGGCGGCAGGCTTGCCTTCCTGCACGTAGTTCTTGTTCCAGGATGGAATCTCGACAAGGTATGCGCCGGGCTTCTCGATAACGGCCTGGCAGCCGAGCCGCGAGTTGAGTTGCAGGCCCGGTGCGAGATCCATTCGGTCCAGCTCAAGATCCTCCGTCTCGGAGAGACCGCTCGCGCCCTGTTTGATGAAGAGGTGGCATGTAGTACAGGCGCAGACGCCGCCGCAGGCATGGTCAAGAAAAATGTGGTAATTCTCGGCAACGTCCAGAAAGCTCATGGGCAGGCCATGGCCCTCGTAGGGCAGTGAGCCGAAGGGGAACTCGACGGTCTTGTCCTCGGGCTGGAAGGTCACGCGAACCATGTTTTCCGCGGGCGGCTGGGAAAGATCGACTTCGGGCAACGGGTTGGATTTATGATCAGGCATATCTTCTTCAGTCTAGTGCGTGCAGGGTTCATCTGCCGGGTTTGAAGAGGTCGTCTGCCTGTTGCGATGCCGCGCCGCGGGAGAACCTGTCATGTTGGCGATCAGAGCGTGGCACAAGCAGGACAAATTGCAGCGTTCTCGTAACCAAGCCTTGCGCCAGTCGGCGCCAAATCAGCGCCGCCATCATGAAGCAGGCAATCACTGGTTCCATGTAGGTAATGTAGGCCGGCACCTCGACTGCCATCCATAGGACACCGTTTAGACCTCGTCAGGCTGGCGGCCGCCTGGCCCTGTCGAAGAAGACTTGCTGTGAGACAAAATCCTTGGACACGCAGCGGGATGACCTGTGGCTGCCGTTCCTTGTATAAAGGGGTTAGATCCGCGCCGCCTCATAATTACCAGCGTTCAAGGCTGTTCCTTCATCATTGCCAAGTCGCGGATGAAATCGTACGACGTACCCTCTGAATACCTGTTGGCTTGGAGAACACAAGCTCTCGATAGCAGGACCGATTGCGAGGACTACATGCGGCAACTCTTCGGCGGCCCTCGGCCACAACGGAATTTCGGGGCGACTCTAACGGTTTGTCTCCTGCTCTCCTTTGGGCTGGGCACGGCGGCACTTCTCTACACCGCCCTGGACCGGATTCTGCTGCATCCGTTGAGCGTGTCTCACCCGGAAACCCTGGTGCGGATCGCTGAAAGACATCCACCCGTCACTTCCTGGCAGTGGTTTCCCTACAGCAGCTTCGAACCGGTGCGGCAGATGCACAGCTTCGAGGCCGTTGCAGCGGAGGGGAATTTCGACACCATTCTCACCGTCAAAGGCGCCGCGCAACCGGTCGTCGGAGATATGGTGTCTGGCGGCTATTTTTCTCTGTTGGGCGCGTCCGCGGAGCTGGGCCGTACGCTGCTCCCAGCGGACGAGCGCGGAGGAGCCGGAAGCGTTCCGGTCGTTCTCAGCCATCGGCTCTGGGTGCAGGAGTTTGGCGGGTCTCCTTCCGCCGTCGGCTCCACGATCTCCTTGCAGGGCCAAAAGTTCACCGTGGCAGGCGTGCTGCCGGCGAAGTTCTTCGGCACAACCCTCGATTCCAGCCCCGATCTGTGGGTGCCGTTAGCCGCGCAGTCCTTGCTCTCCAACAAGCCGTTGAGCGATCCGCGGTCGGACCGCTTCTTCTCGCTTCTTGGCCGGCTGCGCAGCGGTGTCACCGTGGGACAGGCCCAGGCGGAGTTCGCCGGCGTTTTTCGAGGCCTTATGAAATCGGGGGACGACTTCGATCCCAAGGCGCAGGGAATCATCGTTCCGATCAGCCAGGGAACTTTTGCTTTGCGGGATCAGTTCGGGCACGCGCTCACGCTGCTGCTTTGGGGTCTGGGAACCCTTCTGCTCATGGTCTGCGCCAATGTAGCCGGTCTTCTACTGGCCCGCGGCGCCCGCAGCGAGAGGGATACGGCCGTTCGTCTGGCCCTGGGGGCGAGCCGCGGCCTTTTGGTGCGCCGGGTGCTCCTGGGGTCCGCAGCCCTGGGTCTGGCGGGAGCCTGCGGCGGATTGCTGGTCGCAAACCTGTGCGCTCCGCTTCTGGCAGGCCTGCTCCCGGCCGGGCGCACCCCCCTTCCCATCTCCCTGGTTCCAAACGCAACCATCGATCTTATGACCGTGGGCCTGGCCCTGAGCGTCAGCTTGTTGTTTGGAGGAGTGCCCGCCTGGATCACGACACGGGTTTCTCCTCAACGCGCCCTGCGAAGCGGCACGGCCACCCGCCGTTCCGGTCCTCTCAGCAGAGCTCTTATCACGTTCCAGACCAGTGCCGCTCTGATTCTTCTGCTGGGCACGGGATTGCTCCTCCATACCTTCTATGTTCTGCGCCATACCAGCCCTGGTTTCGAGGTGGAGCACTTGATCACCTTCACGCTGGACCCTGGTATGCAGGGCGGCTCTATGAAGCTGCCGCCAAGCTTTGCGGGAGACTTGCAGCGACGCATCCAGGCATTGCCGGGAGTTCGCAGCGCGAGTCTCGCTGGTGCCGGCCTGATGCAGCGGATTGGCCTGAAGACTTCGGTCGCGCTTCCAGGTCAGAAGGTGCCCGAAGGAGCTTTTCTAAATTCCAGCCTGAACAACGTATCGCAAACCTTCTTTGACACTATGCAGATTCCAATCCTCTCCGGACGCAGCTTCTCGAGTGGGGATGCGGGTCGTTCCGGACTGGCGCCGACCGTGATCAACGAGTCCTTCGCGCGGATGCTGTTCCCTCATCAGGATCCCGTGGGGAGAACTTTTGGAATGGGCTCAACCGGTACGATTCTGAAGGCGTCGAACGTGGTGATCGGGATCGCTGGCGACTCCAAGTACCGCTCTTTGCGTGAGGCGCTGCTTCCCATCTACTACGTCCCGCTGCAGCACCAGGAGGAATGGGATTCACAGTTCAATCTTTTCGTTCGAACCCAAGGACCGCCCGCCTCCATCGTCTCCGCGGCAAAAAACGTCCTTAAGGGAATGGACCCGGGGCTTCCCTTCTCTCGAATCGCCACGATGCAGGAGCAGATCAGCGAGTCGCTGTGGCAGGAGCGCCTGCTGGCCGTTCTGGCGATTGTCTTCTCCGTTCTCTCGGTGCTGATCACCGCAACCGGACTGTACGGACTGCTCTCCTATGACACCGGGCAGCGCACCCGCGAGTTCGGCATTCGGAACGCCGTCGGAGCGCAAAGGACAGATGTAGCGTTCCTGGTCATCGGGGATCTGTTTCGGATTCTCATTCCAGGGCTGGCCATCGGTCTGATGGCGGCGCTTCTGCTGAGTCGCTTCATAGCATCGGCTCTCTATGGAATCGCGCCGGCCGATCCCCTGTCCATATCCGGTGCTTTGATACTGGTGTTGCTCGTTTCCCTGATGGCGGCGTGGGAACCCGTGCGGCGGGCCATGAACGTGGATCCCGCGATCGTGCTCCGCGAAGAGTGAAGGAATCTCAAATCCGCTTTAGGAAACGTTCCCGAACGGATCTTCCAGCGAGGGACTTTGCGGCGTAAACAACTCAGCCCCGTTTTCGGTCACATGCAGATCGTCCTCCAGCCGCACACCGAACTCGCCGGGGATATAGATGCCCGGCTCATCACTGGTGACCATGTCTGGCTTCAGTACCGGATGAAGATCCGCACCGAACATATCGTTGGTCACGACATACGGCCACTCGTGCATGTCCATGCCTATGCCATGACCCAGACGGTGTGAAAAGTATTTGAAGCCGGGCCCATATCCCGCATCGACGATCACCTTGCGCGCCGCTGCGTCCATATCAGCCAGCGGTTTGCCCGGCCTGGCCGCCGCCAGTGCGGCGGACTGTGCCTTGTGCACAATATCGAAGACCGTCTTCATCTTGTCGGTGGCTTTGCCGAGCACGAACGTACGCGTAATGTCGGAGGTGTAGCCTTCGACTTCGCAGCCGTCGTCCAGCATCAGGATCGTGCCGTCACGGATGATCTGTGGCTGCGTCGAGCCATGAGGCTGCGCCGTATACTCGCCGATATTGAGGCTGGCTTCACCGGGAAAGCCGGCTTTCTCATATCCCATCTGGACCAGCCGATGAACATCCTTGGTCGTCATGCCGTCCTGCAGCGACTGATACACGGCCCGGTACACCAGCAGCGTCGCATGGCAGGCCAGAGCAATGCAGTCCAGCTCATGCTGGTCCTTGATCATGCGGCAACCGGCGGTCACCGGAACGGCACTGACGAAATGCAGGTGCGGCCCTGCTTTGGCCAGGCTGTCCGCAAAGATGAACTTCATGTTTTCATCCAGGCCGACGGCGCCGCTCGCGATGCCACTGTCTTTCAGCCCCTTCACCGTGAGCGCAAACGGATTCTCATCTTCCTGCCAGGTGAGAAGCTCCGCGTCGCCGGCGAAGGGACCGGCGCTCAGCAATTCCTTCGCGCGGCCCTCCTCGAATGCCGGACACACCACAAACGGCTTCGCCTTCGCGGGGAGTACAAGCGCCCAGAAGCGCTCACTGCCGCCGAAACGGATGTCCGCGAAGTACGCCGATGAAGTGGAACCATTGCTCAGAATGATGGCATCCATTTTGTTGGCAGCCATCAACTGCTTTGCCCGCTCGATACGCGCCAGCCGCTCTGGGTTCGTGAATGGCTTCGCCTGACCCGACAGGACAGGTAAAGCAGCAATGGCAGAGGGAACACTGGACCCAGTTGACTGAAGCCCACTTTGCTGTGCTTGCCCCGTTGGCCGCAATGCGACCAATGCGGCAGCAGAAGAACCCCATAAAACCTTGCGGCGTGAGAGCATACCTCATCCTATACAACTGGATGGAAATGCTGTTGCCGACAGCGATCTTTCTATCTCAAGCTATCTTTCTATCTCAAGCGATCTTCTATCTCAAAGGAGCGCGCAGGTCTGAACTTCGCTTGACTGGAGTTCTACTGGAGCCAGCTCAGGGAGCAGTATTGCTGTCATTGCGCCCAGTTTAAAAGTGTACGAGTGCCGTTTCTTGAGAAAAACGGCGTTGAGACCTGAAGCTTTGGGTACACCTTCAACAGTACAGCTCAGTCTTCGGTGGAATCGCCCGGCGTCTCCAGATCGATTTCAGCCACTGCCAGCGCATTTTTCGACTCGGAATCTGGAGCGTTGGAGGTCTCGACCTGGGCTTTCGCGAACGGGTGAGGAGCGGTCGGCGCCTGGCCCAGATTTGCGTCAAGATTCTGGCTGGCGGCTTCCATCGTTTTGCCACCCAGGGCGCCGCTCACCGCGGAGTCCATCATGATCTCGGCAAAGCGGCGTGTCTTCTTGTCCAGCTGCTCGATGGCCTGGCGAATCACCTTGTAATCACCACCGCGAATGGAGGCGTTGACGTCGTGTGCCGCGGCCTCGATGTCCTCGTGTTCGATGGAGGTGAGCTGCTGCCATGCCTGCGACAACCTTCCCTTCTCCACGGCGTCGAGAATGGTCTGGGCCTCATTCTTGGCCTCGATGACCTGGCGTTCGGTGATGTCCTGCTCGGCGTTATCGAAGGATTCCAAAATCATCGTCTCCACCTGCTCGTCGGTAAGACCGTAGGTCGGCTTCACTTCCACCTGAGCCTGCTGCCCGCTCCGCTGCTCGCGAGCGCCGACCTGTAGGATGCCGTTGGCATCGATGAGGAATTTGACTTCGATGCGCGGCAGACCCGCGACCATGGGAGGGATGTTCTTTAGATCGAAGCGGGCCAGCGAGCGGCAGTCCCGCGCCAGTTCGCGTTCCCCCTGGAGCACGTGGATGGCGACATTGGTCTGGCCATCCACGCCGGTGGTGAAGTGCTCCGTGGCTGAGGCGGGAATGGTGGAATTACGCTGAATGATCTTCGCGACCACGCCACCAAGCGCCTCGATTCCCAGTGAGAGCGGTGTGACATCGAGCAGCAGCAGATCGTCGGTGGCGGCATTGGCGCTGCCGGAGAGAATCTGGGCCTGCACGGCGGCGCCCAGGGCCACGACCTCATCCGGGTTGAGCTCCGTGTGCAGCTTCTTATTGCGGGCGTCGAGAGTGAATAGCTGGGAGACCAACGCGCGGACCGCGGGAATGCGCGTGGAGCCGCCGACCATCACGACTTCATCAATCTGCGCGGGCGCGAGGTTCGCGTCTTTGAGGGCCTGGCGAACCGGCCCGGCCGTACGCTCCACGATCGGCGCAATCAGCTGATCGAACTGGTCCCGGAATATCTCCCGAAGATAGGTCCGGCCTTCCGTCAAGTGCACCTGCAGCCGCGTGCTCTCTGCGCTGGAGAGCGCGATCTTAGCTTCTATGACCGCTTTGCGGAGGGACTGAATGACTTCGGGATCGCGCGCAATGTCGAGTTGCAGGTCGCCCTTGATGTCCTCCAGGGCGACGGCCAGAAGCAGGTTGTCGATATCGTCGCCACCCAGATGAGTGTCGCCGCCGGTGGCGATCACCTCGAAGATGCCCTCGTGCAGTTTGAGGATGGAGATGTCGAAGGTGCCTCCGCCGAAGTCGTAGACCGCAATGGTGCGAGCTTCGCCGCCGGGACCGCTCTGCTGGTCGAGGCCGTAGGCCAGCGCGGCGGCGGTGGGCTCGTTCACCAGGCGCAGGACCTCCAGACCGGCAATCCGTCCCGCGTCCTTGGTGGCCTGGCGCTGCGCGTCGTTGAAATAGGCCGGAACGGTAATCACGGCCTTGGTCACTTCACTCCCGAAGAAGCGCTCCGCGTTGCGCTTGAGCTGGAGCAGGATGTAGGCAGAAATTTCAGGCGGCGTGAGTGTGAGTCCGCCCACCTTGAGCTTGAGCACTTCGCCGGGCTGAAGGCCCTCCGCCAGATGAAACGGGAACAGCTTCAGTTCTGGCTCCACGTCGGCAAGGTCGCGGCCCATAAGGCGCTTGACCGAATAAACGGCGTTGGCCGAGTTGGTGAGCAGCACGTTGCGCGCGGCATTGCCTACCGAGAACCCGTTCGCCGTCTCCTGATCGAAAGCCACCACCGAAGGCACGATCGGCGAACCATCCTCGCCGGGAATCACCGCGGGCGTTTCGCCCTGCATATAGGCAATCAGCGAGTTGGTGGTGCCCAGATCGATGCCGACGACGCGCTGTGTTTCTGCCACTTCACCCTCTTTTTCGTGGTGCGTTCCGGTACGGGCGCACACCGGTTTGATTGTCCTACAACTGGGATGCCCTCGCGCGCGGTGCGCCTGATCTCTCCAGGTCTGGAGCCAGCGAAACCGGGATCGGGCTACTTGCTGTCGGAGCTGGGCCGCGGCGCCGACGGGTCGATACGGCTGGCGCCCTGGAAGGGAAGCATCCATCCGGGGTACTCCGGCGGCAGGGCGCTGACCTCATCGAGTTGCCGCAGCTCGGCGGGCGCGAGGTTCACCTCCACGGCAGCGATGTTGTCCTGAAGCTGGTCGACACGTTTGGCTCCGATGATGATTGACGTGACCACCGGCCGGGAAAGAAGCCAGGCCAGCGAGATGCGGGCGGGGCTGCAGTTGTGGGCCCGCGCGATGGGCGCAATGGCATCCAGGATCTTCCAGGCGCGTTCCTTGTCCACAACAGGGAAGTCGAAGGTGGAGCGGCGCGAGTCTTCGGGCTTCTGATTGGCGCGGCTGAACTTGCCCGACAGCAGGCCTCCCGCAAGCGGGCTCCAGACCAGCAGGCCGGTCTTCTCGGCTTCCAGCAGCGGCACAATCTCTCGCTCCAGGTCGCGGCCAGCGATGGAGTAGTAGGCCTGGACCGTATCGAAGCGCGCAATGCCGCGGAAGCGCGACGTGGCGAGCGCCTTGGCTATCTTCCACGCCTGCCAATTGGAGACGCCAATGTAACGAACCTTGCCTTGTTGCACCAGAGTCTCCAGAGCCCGCAGCGTCTCCTCGATCGGCGTGATGGAGTCGTTCCCGTGAATCTGATAGAGATCGATGTAATCGGTCTGCAAGCGCCTGAGGCTGGCCTCGACGGCATCCATGATGTGACCGCGCGACGCACCCACATCGTTGCGCCCCGGACCGACGCGGCCGTAGACCTTGGTGGCCAGGACCACATCCCTGCGGGCCAGGTTGAGCTTCTTGAAAGACTGCCCCAGGGTCTTCTCACTCTCTCCTTCGGCATACACGTCGGCCGTATCGAAGAAGTTGATGCCGGAGTCCACGCAGGTCTTGACCAGGGCATCGGCGCCGGGTTGATCGACCCCTCCGATGGTCTTCCAGATTCCCCCGTTGCCGGCAAAGGTCATGGTGCCGAAACAGATCGTGGAGACGAGCAGGCCGGTGTCGCCGAGTGTCTTGTATTGCATGGCTGAGTCCTTATTTCTGAAAATGAATTTGATGGCGTGAAAGCCTGAAGATGTGGCGGAGAGGCCGACCGGCGTTTATTCGATGTGCGAATCCGAGAGCGGGACTCAGACCCTTTACAGCCGAAGCGCGCAGCGGGATAATCCCGCATGAGCGAAACACGGCAATTCGCCCAAGCGAGCAGGCCGGGATCAGCGATCATCCCCAGTATGCGCTATCGCGACGCCCATGCGGCTATCGCGTGGCTGGAGCGGGCTTTCGGGCTGCAGCGGCACGCGGTTTACGATGGGCCCGACGGTACCGTGGCGCACGCGGAACTGCGCTATGCGAACGGAATGATCATGCTCGGCTCGGCGACCAACCGCAGCCCGCTCACCCAGATGTACGCCACACCGGGCGAGATTGGCGGACGCGTGACCTCGCCGCTCTACCTCGTGGTCGCGGACTGCGAGCCAGTGTGGAAGAGCGCGCGCGCGGTGGGGGCCGAGGTCGTGATGGAGCTCCGCGAGATGGAGTATGGCGGCAAGGCCTTCTCCGTGCTGGATCCCGAGGGGTATCTCTGGTCCGTGGGCGAGTACGATCCCTGGGCGATACCCGAGCCGCGGCCGTGAGGGGAGAATACCGAGCCTTGAGCAGAGTTCCCTATGCGGAGCAGTTGGCCGGTCGAGATCCACGCAATGCCGTCGCGGAGACACCGGAGCGGTTGGCGCGCCTGCTGGATCGCTTGAGCCCTAGGGAGGTTGAGGCGCGGCCGGCTCCGGACAAATGGTGCGTGCGCGAGATCGTAACGCACCTGGCTGATTGTGAGATCGTGTGGAGTTGGCGGCTGCGGCAAGCGTTGGGCGAGGAGCACGCGCGGATACAGCCGTTCGAGCAGGACGAATGGGCGAAGATGTATGCGGTGTACTCGCTGGCCGAAGCCCGTACCTGCTTTGGCGCTTTGCGAGCCTGGAATGTAGCTTTCATCAACGGGCTACGGGTGATCGATACTCGCCGTCCCATCACCCACCCGGAGCGCGGCGAGGAGACGTTGTGGACGCTCGTGGAGATCATGGCGGGACACGATCTCCATCACCTGCGGCGAATGGAAGAGGCTGCTACTCCAGTGCGGCGTTGACGTCGCGAACCAGGTTGCGGATGTAGCCGCGGCGATTCAGCAGAGCGACCATAGCCTGCTTGGCTGAGTCCTTTGCGGCCGCGTCGTTGGCGTCCACCGCGGCGTCCCAGCCGGACCAGAGCGTTTCGAGCTGCTGCTGCAACGCTTCCAGCATAGCGGTGAATTTGGCCCGGGCCGCTTCCAGATCACGGCGCGTGTGGGGATCGTCCTCGCCCAGGCGCATCTCCTCAAGCTGCATATTGAGCTCGAAGGCCTCCTCCAGAAGATCGGGCGGGGCGACCTGTTTCTTCTCCGTACCCGCGGCTTTAGCCGCATCGGTAGCCGCCCGCGACTGCTCTTCAAGTTGAATGCCTTCCCGGGACAGCAGATACTCCGTGCGCGCAATGGGCGAGCGCAGAGTGCGATACGCGTCGTTCAGCTCTGAACTGGCGGCGAGCGCGGCCTGCTGCTCCGCCTGTGGCCGCGCGGCAAAGCGGTCCGGGTGGAGCTTGCGCGACTGGGCGTAGAAACTCTTCTCCAGCGCGCCCAGGTCGATCTGCAGGTGCATGGGAAGGCCGAAGAGCGTGAAGTAGCTGGCATCGCTCTTCCCACTCTCGTCGCGTGTGGCTTCGTGGGCTGCTTCAGGAACCGATTCGCTCATCTGCATCCATTCTAGCCAGTGCGGCGTGGGAAGAGCGACCTCCAGCACGCGCTGGCGGCGCTCGCAGGCGATCGGGGATCGCGAGCCCTGATGGGAGAATTCGGGGGGCGATGCTACACTCCCGCCATGCGGCTCAAAATTGGCTTCGGTTCTACGGCTTTCGTCGTGGGGAGCGCTCTGCTCTTTGGCGCTCAAAGCTCCCTGTCTCCTGCCCTGCCCGCCCAGACGCCTGCGGCCACGCCTGCCAGACACGGCATGAATCTCGACGACCTGGCCCGGATGGCTCACGTGGGCGCCCCTCAAATCTCGCCCGACGGCGCCTGGATTGCGTATACCGTAGGCCGCGTCGATACGGCAGACGATAAGAGCTCGAGTCAGCTCTGGATGGTGAGCTGGGACGGCAAGCAGGACATTCAACTGACGTTCAGCAAGGACGGCGCGGGGGAGCCCCAGTGGAGCCCGGATGGACGTTGGCTGGCATTTACGTCATCACGTGAGGGCGAGGCCAAAGAGTCGCAGGTCTGGGTGCTGGACCGGCGTGGGGGCGAGGCGCAGCAGTTGACCAACGTGAAGCAGGACTTGGGAGGCTACCGGTGGTCTCCGGATAGCAAGACGCTGCTTCTGACGTTGACGGAGCGCGACGAGCCGGCGCCCGAGCCAGGCGCTAAACCCAAGCCGCCCAAGCCCATCGTCATCGATCGCTTCCACTTCAAGGAAGACCGCGAGGGCTATCTCACGGACAAGCAATCGCACCTCTATCTGTTCGATGTCGCGACCAAGAAGCTGTCCAAGCTGACCAATGGACCGGTAAGCGGCAAGACGGCCTATCAAGAGAACGAAGGCATGTGGAGCCCGAATGGAAAGCAGATCGCCTTCGTGAGCAACCAGTCCGTGCCGGATCCGGATCGCGTGGCCAACCCGGACGTTTTCGTGGTGGATGCGACCCCGGGGGCGACGCCGCGCAAGCTGACGACGTTTAGCGGGACTGATACGGGACCGCTGGCCTGGACGCCGGACTCGGAAAATATCATCTACCGGCAGGGCACGTCACCGCATTACTCGATCTACGATCTCAGGCAGCTGGCGATCGTGCCGGCCGCGGGGGGAACACCGAAGATGCTGGCTCCCAAGCTGGATGCGTGGGTGGGCAGTCCGGTTCTCGCGCCGGACGGCCATGCGGTGCTGGCGGAGGTTCCGGAAGACCGCCAGGTGTGGGTGGGCGAGATTCCCCTGGACGGCAGCGGGAAGGTGACCCGGCTGACCGCGCCCGGGGAGATCGGCGCCGCCAATGGGCTCGATCAGGCCGGCGGCCACATTGCCCTGCTGTGGACCAGCGATACGCAGATGCCGGAGATCTATGCTCTCGACGAAAAAGGGGCTCCGGACGAAAGCGCCGGCGGCGCCGCGGGCACTGCCAGTTTGCGTAAGCTGACCGGGCACAACGATGCTCTGCTGGCTACTCTGCAGCTGGCCACGACGAAGGATCTCTCGGCGAAGGCGAAGGATGGCAACGACGTTCATGGACTGCTGACCCTGCCGGTGGGTTACGTGGCGGGAACCAAAGCGCCCATGATTCTGTTCATCCATGGCGGGCCGACGGCACAGGATGAGCACGCCTTCGATGTCACGCGGCAGATGTTCGCCGCGCATGGATATGCGGTGCTGAATGTGAACTATCGCGGCAGCACGGGCCGTGGACA
>CAXUIM010000060.1:0-5724 GCA_964250885.1 uncultured Acidobacteriaceae bacterium
TCCTAGAGCTGCGCACTCGATCATTGCCGCGCGTGCCCCTGGGCGGGTAGTATCTCCTGATCACACTTACTTTGGCGTTTCCCGGGGGATCCATGTCTAAGCGCTTGCTCCTGCTCAGTTTTGTTCTTGCCATGACCGGCGCACGTGCTGGATATGCGCAGAACGCATCGAAAGATCATCAACCCACCCTGGTGTCACAGCAGAGCGGCACCACGCAGCTGTTGATTGCTGTTAGTCCGGTGAACTCCAGGGTGGTGTGGGCGGCGGGAACCGGAGGGACGTACACCGTAACGACCGATGGCGACGCGACCTGGAAATCCGGGGTTGTGCCAGGGGCCGAGAGCCTGCAGTTTCGGGATGTGCAGGGCGTCAGTGAACGCGTGGCGTATCTGATGTCGATCGGGAACAACACCGGAGACTTCCGCATCTACAAGACGGAAGACGGCGGCGCGCAGTGGACCATGCAGTTCCAGAACAAGACGGCGAATGCCTTCTATGACTGTTTCGCTTTCTGGGAGCCGGATCACGGGATCACCCATAGCGACTCGGTCGACGGAGTCTTTCCGGACATTCGCACCTTTGATGGAACCACCTGGCATCCCATCGCGGACAAAATGCCTCCTGCGCTGCCAGGGAGGCCTCGTTCTCCTCGAGTGGAACCTGCATCACGACCGAAGGCCCGCAGCACGCCTGGATTGCCACCGGCGGCTCAAGCGTGGCCAGGATCCTGGCCACGCAGGATGGTGGAGACAACTGGGATGCTTATGACACTCCGCTCATCAGCAACGCGAACGCGGGTGGCTTCTCGGTGGCGTTCCGCGATGGAGAGCATGGTATGGTCGGCGGCGGCGACCTCACCAACGACAATGCAACCCAGGCCGCAATCTCGGAAAACGGCGGCCGGACCTGGAAGCTGACAACCAAGCCACCTATTCCAGGGGCAATCTTCTGTCTCTCCTATGTACATGCGCGCGAACACCAGGGTTCGTGGATCGACGAAGACCGCCAGGATCATGAGTACGATCGCATGGTCGTGATCACGACCGAAACGCTGCCAGACTTCGCCGCCGGAGCCGCGGCGTGGAGTCCTGATGAAGGAGAAAGCTGGCACAAACTCCCTCAAGTGAGTGGTTACTGGGCGGTCGCGTTTGCTAGTCCGAAAGCGGGATGGTTCGTCGGCAACAATGGCAAGATCCTGAAGATCAGCTTTTAGTTCGATGAGGGATCGTCAGGGTGTCCCTGGAGCATTTTTGCTTTTACTGTGAACTGGATCAGGCGTGCAGTGTCGTTTTTTTCGAGGAAAACGACGTTGAGGCCGGCGGCTTCGGTCTACACCTAAAGCAAAAATGCCCCAAGCCTGTTGCATTCGGTCTCAAGGACGTCAACGAGCTACCCAGCATCGAACAGATATCCAGACATCGCCGGGACGTTCACGCGGCTGTCCAAGAGGAGATCCCTATGAACGAGCCCACCCGCGTGTTCCACGATACCGTGGAAGACCTGATCAGCGATCGCTTTTACGGGCTCGAAGGTCATATGTGCGAGCATGCCGACCGGAGCCGGGTCGAGCCGCCAACCAGAGCGGAGCGGCAGTCGCAGTCTGAGGAGCCATCGCGGATGGAACAACCCGTCCCGAAGCCCGAATTCTCCAACACCTGAACGGGACCGCGCGGACTCGCCTAAATCAGTCGTCGAGAGGGTTGAAGGCATGGATCTCATCCCGCGCCTGCGACAGTTCAGCGATTAACCGGATCAGGAACTCCTCGCGGCCAGGTAGGTCGTACTGCTTCGCCGCGGTCCAGATCTGTACTGTGAGCGACGCGGCTTCCTGGGGACGTGTGCCCTGGTAACGACGACCGCGGGCATACTGGGCTGGACTACCATGCAGCCTTGGGCTTTGCCATTCAGGTCTCCTTTACGACACCGCTGGGTTGCTTGTCCTCGCGCAGGCCGACAAAACTGACGTGCCGCAGATGCTCGCTCGGTGTCCATTCCAGGAACCGGAACTGCGCGACGATCTCCGGACGCAGCCAGACGCAGTCCTTCATCCTGGCGGGCGTGAGCCCTTGTCCCCAGCGCCCGGCGCTAGCTTCCGGCAGGTTTACGAATGGGCACAAAGCGGTCTTTAGACGAGTGAGCTTCGCGTGGAGAGTGCGACGGCTGGCCGGGACGAAGCCGTTACGAACGCTGGCGCAGAAGTGCGGCCTGCCCGCTGTGGGCGCTTCTACAGGCTTACGAAGTTTTGCGGGCGGGCAGACGGGCCCCCAAGAAGGCCCAGAGTCCGGAGCAGAGTCGGAAATCAGCCGCGGAAAAAGGACCGCTTTCGCGGTCCTTACCAGTTTCTGTACATACCGTCTCCGCTCTCAAGAGTTTCTTTGGGCAGATGCAGGTTGTAGCGTTACCGACCTGGGGGAAGGGTGCAAGAAGAGTATGGCATGGCTCCCTGCTCCTTCGAGTCACACGGCCGGAGTCTTTGGTAACACCGCACGTGGTGACCCGCTCCCGAGGAATTCAGCCCGAACGGGCATTGGTGCCGGGGGTGGTTCCGGTGTTGCCCGGCGAGGCAGGGTTCAAGGCCCCTTCGGCCTGCTCCGCCGGTCCTGTACTTACCTGGGTCTCGCCCTGCCCCGCGGTCGCGGGATTGTCGCCCTTCGGGCCCGACGGCTGTGCCTTGGCGTCGCCGCGGTCCCCTTGCATTGTGCCCTTCTGATCCTCAGCCATTCCGAACACCTCCCTTGCATACGATGCCGCCCGGCGCCCTTGGCGCCAGCCTGGCTCCGGCGCAACTTTCCCCAGCAGGCCGGGTCTGCACGAAGACCGGAACGGAACCGCCGGACGCCTTGCTGCGCTCAGGGCTGGCAGAGCCTGTTACTGCCAGGTATTCTGTATCGGCAACCACGTATTATGGCAGAACCTCAATCGCGGAGACGCTGTAATCCCGGATCCCGGAAAATGCGTCCTTTCACAGTAATAGGGGAAGCTTCTGGAACGCAGCCGCGCGAACGAGTCCCAGCTTCTTTCGGCCATACACCACTAAACCGTTTATACGAGCCTGATGACAAATCTTCTGAAGAAAACCTTGCATGTTCCGCTGTCTGCCAGAGCGGATCGCCGTTCGCCGCTGCATAAACTGTCTTTTCTGGTTGTCGCGCTTTCCGGTCTGGCGGTACTTTCCGCCCAGGCCAGTCAGACCGTACCCCCGCTGGCTGCGCGCATTACGTCTCCGATCGACAACTCCAGCCGGGTGACGCTCACCGGGTCGCACCCGTTGCGCGCCCAGGCCGCCAATGATGTGGGCGCGGTCCCGCCCTCGACCAAGGTTCAGGGCATCACGCTGGTCTTCAGCCGCACCGCCGCCCAGCAGCAGGCGCTGGATGCACTGGTCGCCGCGCAGCAGGACCGCGGCTCGACGCTGTACCACCAGTGGCTGACCCCGGAGCAGTATGCCGCGCAGTTCGGCGTAGCCAGCACCGACATCGCCACGGTGGAGAACTGGCTGCAACGCCAGGGCTTTAGCATTCAAGGCGTGTCGCGCAGCCGCAACAGCATCTCGTTCTCCGGGACCGCCGCCCAGGTGCAGGAAGCGTTCAGCGCTCCGCTGCATAACTTCAAGTCCGCCGGCAGCACCGCGACGCACTTCGCGCCGTCCGTCGATCTCTCCATCCCGGCTGCCCTTACCGGCAGCGTGGCGGCCATCCGTAACCTTTCCAGCTTTCAGCCCCGGCCGCATGTCATCAAGGGTCGCGCGCAGGCGCAGCCGAGGTTCACCTCAAGTGAGAGCGGCGATCACTACATCGATTCCAAGGATCTCCAGACCATTTATGACGTGTCGGCGGCTTATAGCGCCGGTTACACCGGTACGGGACAGACCATCGCGATCGTGGGCCAGAGCGCGATTGATGGAAGCGACATCACCAATTACCAGACCACCCTGGGATATACCGGCAAAGTTCCCGCGCAGACTCTGGATCCGGGTACAGGAACTTCGACCATCAACCCGAATGGGGCCGGCGACGAGGCAGAATCCGATCTCGACCTGGAATACTCCAGCACCATGGCGCCCGGCGCCGCCATCAATTTTGTCTACACCGGAAATAATCCTAACTACGGCGCGTTCGATGCCCTGATGTATGCCGTTGATCAGAACCTGGCGCCGATTATCAGTTCCAGCTATGGCGATTGCGAGGTGGACATCGGCCAGGCCGACTACAACACCCTGAACGGCTCCCTGGAGCAGGCCGCCGCGCAAGGAGAAACCGTAATCGCCGCAGCCGGGGACGATGGGTCTACGGACTGCTACGAGAACACCGATCTGACCCCGACACAGCGGGAGGCGCTGGCGGTCGATTTCCCGGGAAGCAGCCAGTACGCTATGTCTCTGGGCGGCACGGAGTTTCCGGCCAGCGATGTGGCGGCAACCAATAACACCTACTTTGCAGCCTCTACGAGCACGGATGTGATCAGTTCCGCGCTCTCTTATATCCCCGAAGACGCCTGGAACGACGATAGCGCCAGCGGCGGCCTCGCCTCCGGGGGTGGCGGCGCCAGCATCTTCACCCCGCAGCCAACCTGGCAGACCGGTGTACCCGGAATCACGGCGGGTGGATATCGCCTGGTGCCCGACATTTCGCTGGACGCGTCTCCCGCGGAAGCCACCTTGCTCTTCTGCACCAGCGATACCTCGTTCTGGAACACGGCCGCCAACGGCGGCACCCCACCATACCAGGAGAGCAGTTGCACCAGTGGCCTGCGCGACGAGTATACGGGTGATCTCACGGGCGGGGGCGGAACCAGTTTCGCGGCGCCGAGTTTTGCCGGCATGCTGGCCGTCATCAATCAAGCCAAGGGTTTCACCACGGGACAGGGAGTCGCCAACGCCACCCTCTACGGGCTGGCTGGAAACGCCACAACCTACGCGAGTGCGTTCCATGACATTACCGGTGGCGGAAATCAGTGCGATGCCGGTGTCGACGACTGCTCCACAGCCGGGGCGAACAGTTTTGCCGCCGGCGCCGGGTACGACGAGGCAACCGGCCTGGGTTCCGTCGACCTTGACAACCTGCTGACCGCCTGGCCGGCTGCGACGACGACTTCCTCTTCCAGCAGCTCCTTCAGCCTGGCCGCCACCGCCCTCTCCGTTACTCCGGGAACCAACGGGACCTCTACGGTCACGGTGACGCCAGCCAATGGATTTACAGGCGCTGTCAACTTTACCGTCTCCGCGCCGGTGGGTCTCACCTCTGCCTGCTATTCGCTGGGAGCTGCGACCGTATCCGGTACAACGGCGGCTGCCAGCACGCTCACCATCACCACGAACGCCTCCAGCTGCGCCTCCGGCACCACGATCCTGGCGAAGAAACCCGCTACGGCGATCGCCCGGAACGGGGCTCGCCGCGTGCCGGGCAACAAGAGGCCCGGAGCTCCCCTGGCTTCGGTGATGGCTGGTGTGCTGCTCGCAGGGCTGACCCTGAAGCGCCGCACCCGCCGCTCCCTCGGCAACCTGGCACGTATCGGCCTCTCGCTGCTGGTGCTGGTGGCTTTGGGCATGGGGATCACCGGGCTCTCGGGGTGCAGCAGCGGCGCCGCCGCGACAGCGCCCGCAAGCACGACGACGACCACCACTACCACCACGAGCGCGACGCCAGCCGGAACCTACACGATCACTGTAGTCGGCGTCTCCGCGTCCAACTCGAACCAGTTCGAGAGCACAACCTTCACCCTGAC
>CAXUIM010000060.1:5824-16607 GCA_964250885.1 uncultured Acidobacteriaceae bacterium
CCGGTGTTGATGGCGTCGCGGCGAGCTTTCCACAGCAGAAGTCCAGCAAAAGCCGAAGAGGCGGTGGCAAAACCCAGTGCGGAGGCGCAATCTGCATCTGTACCACAACAGCTAGTTGCTTTATACTTGACTAGTACCAGATGGCGCGGTAACGTCATCTTCATCTTCACCGCAAGTTTGGTGCAGCGCCTTTCGCTCTGGCTCACACCCCCGATCCCGATGAAGGGTCTTCGGCAGCGAGTTGAGTAAGGCAATCGATGCGGCCCTTGCCACAGAACCGGCGTTGGCTGACATCGGCAGAGCTTAACCTTCCCCACAGAGGTCAGGGGTGTTCTCAGCGAGGGCGCCTCTTTGATGGGAACGCTTCATTGGACGTGCCGTCGCAGGCCGGAGATCAAACCCGGCCACATAGAGTTCCGATTGCAGTCTTTCCTGTCTGTCATCCCAGCTTCCAGCTGCGCTCGAGGTTCCAAGATCATGGCCAAATTGCTCCAAGCCGCCGTTGCAAACGGCTCCGCCGTCCGCTCCCACCACACCTCCGGCCTGTCGTTTCGCCGCCATTTCACGCGTCCCGGCGTCAGCCCGTTTGATGAGCTCACCTGGGAGTTCCGCGATGCCGTCATTCAGGACTTCAAAGGCAAACTCATCTTCGAGCAGAAGAATGTCGAAGTGCCCAGCGACTGGTCCATGACGGCGACGAACATCGTTGCCAGCAAATATCTGCATGGCGAGCTGGGAACCGCGGCCCGCGAGACCGGCGTCCGCGCCCTGATCAGCCGGGTGGCCGAGTCCATCCGCGACTGGGGACTGCGCGATGGCTACTTTGCCAGCGCGGAAGATGCCAGCATCTTTTTCGACGAGCTCTGCCATCTTCTGCTCAACCAGAAGGCCGCCTTCAACTCGCCGGTGTGGTTCAACGTGGGCTGCGATCGGCTGGAGCCCAACTCGGACGCGCAGAACTGGCACTGGGATGCGGCTCTGGGCCGGGTTGCCTTCTCGGTGACCGGCTACTCGCGCCCGCAGTGCTCGGCGTGCTTCATCAACTCGGTGGACGACTCGCTGGACTCGATCCTTACCCTGGCCAAGACGGAGGGCATGCTTTTCAAGTGGGGCAGCGGCGCCGGCTCCAATCTTTCGGCCATCCGCGGCTCCATGGAGACTCTCTCCGGCGGGGGAACGGCCAGCGGGCCGTTGAGCTTCATGCGCGGCTTCGACGCCTTCGCGGGTGTGATCAAGTCCGGCGGCAAGACCCGGCGTGCGGCCAAGATGGTGATTCTGAACGTCGATCACCCGGATATCGAAGATTTCATCCAATGCAAGGTCAAGGAGGAGCGCAAGGCCTGGACCCTGATGCAGGCCGGCTACGACGGCTCCGGTCCGGACGCCGAAGCCTACAGCTCGATCTTCTTCCAGAACGCCAACAACTCGGTCCGTGTGACCGACGAGTTCATGCAGGCGGTGGAGGCCGGCGGCGCCTTTAGCACCCACAGCGTGAAGGGCAAGCAGCCGGTCAAGGAGTACCGCGCCCGCGACCTGATGCATCAGATCGCCGAAGCCACCTGGCAGTGCGGCGATCCGGGCATGCAGTACGACACCACCATCAACCGCTGGCACACCTCCAAGAACAGCGCGCGGATCAATGCCTCCAATCCGTGCTCGGAGTACATGTTCCTGGATGATTCGGCCTGCAACCTGGCCAGCTTCAACCTGATGAAGTTCCTCACCCCGGGCGGCCAGTTCGACGTGGCGGCCTATCGGCACGGGATCGGCATCGTCACGACGGCGATGGAGATCATCGTGGACGCGGCCGGATATCCCACCGAGCAGATTGCCCGGAACTCGCATGATTACCGTCCGCTGGGCCTGGGCTACGCCAACCTGGGGGCGCTGCTGATGGACCGCGGCCTGCCCTATGACTCCGACGCCGGCCGTGCCTACGCGGGTACTTTGACGGCCATTCTCTGCGGCGACGCCTACGCGCAATCGGCACGGCTGGCCGCCCGCGCGCCGGCGCTTGGAGCCGCCACGTCGCTGACCCAGCAGACCGCGATCAGCGGGGGCGCGTGCCCGGGCTTCTACGTCAATCGCGAGCCCTTCCTGGACGTGATCCGCATGCATCGCGCCGAAGTGAACAACATCGATCGCTCGCTTAAACCCACCCATTCCGGCTATGAGGACGCCAGCGGTTTCGTCGCCCCGCAGCTGGCGGAGCTCAAGGCTGCCTCGCAGGACGCCTGGGACACCGCTCTGGCGTTGGGCGAGCAGCACGGCTACCGCAACTCCCAGGTCACGGTCCTTGCCCCGACCGGCACCATCGGCTTCATGATGGACTGCGACACCACCGGCGTCGAGCCGGACCTGGCCTTGGTGAAGTACAAGAAGCTGGTCGGCGGCGGCATGATCAAGATCGTCAACAACACGGTCCCGGGCGCGCTCTTCAAGCTGGGCTACAGCGAGGCGGAGGTGGAGGGCATCGTCAATTACATCGACGCCACCGGCACCATTGAAGGCGCCCCCGGCATTGAGCCCGAGCATCTGGCCGTCTTCGACTGCTCGTTCAAGCCGGCCAAGGGCACGCGCAGCATCTCCTACCTGGGCCACATCAAGATGATGGCGGCGGCCCAGCCCTTCCTGTCGGGCGCCATCTCCAAGACCGTGAACCTGCCCAACGACTGCTCGGTGGAGGACATCGCCGAGGCGTACACGGAGAGCTGGCGCCAGGGCCTGAAAGCGGTCGCCATCTACCGTGACGGCAGCAAGGGCACGCAGCCGCTCAACGTGACCGCGCAGACCGATAAGGACAAGCAGGGGACGCGGATCGAGGCGAAGAAGGCGGCCGCGGCGGAGGGCGCCGACCGCGCCGCCGACGGGGAAGCGCCAGCAGTCGTCGCGGCCCGGCAAGCGTTGAGCATGACCCAGCAGCAGCTCGCCACGAATCAGGCTCAGCTCGAGGCCGTCCAGACTCAGCTGGACGCCGTTCAGGCTCAGGCCGCGGCCGCGACCACTCAGCTTGCTGAGCTGCTTCGCTCGGCCACGCAGAATGCCGACGCTCTGGATGCCCAGGCGCCGCCTCGCGCGGTGCGTCATCGCCTGCCGGGCGAGCGCGCCAGCATCACCCACAAGTTCAGCATCGCCGGGCATGAAGGCTACATCACGGTTGGCCTTTATCCCACCGGGGCGCCGGGCGAGATCTTTATCCGGATGGCCAAGGAGGGCTCCACCATCTCCGGCCTGATGGACTCCTTCGCGACCGCGATCTCGCTCTCCCTGCAGCACGGCGTGCCGCTCAGGGTGCTGGTGGAGAAGTTCGCCCACACCCGCTTCGAACCCTCCGGCTGGACGGGCAACGAGCAGATTGGCTATGCCAAGTCCATCATGGATTATCTTTTCCGCTGGATGCAGCTCCGTTTCCTCAGCGGGCAGCAACTGGACCTGTTCAGCAGCCTGAAAGCCACGGACGCCGCGCCCGGAGTGTCGGTTGCGGGCGTGGTGACGGGACCCCGCAATACGGTCCTGCTGAGCGAGACGGATCGCCCGTCCCCGAATCCGGGAACACAGGAGCCGGCGGCCCACACCATTCTGGGTGAGGCCTTCGATCGCAACGACCGCACGCCGCCCCGGCAGGGCATAGCGCCGGATCTCTCCAGCCGCTCCGGTCTGCCAAACGGCGTTGCGCCCGGCTCCGGGGGCTACGGTGTGGAAGACCGCGGTCTGTACCACGCCGCGGACGCGATGAAGTCAATGTATGACATGGGCGATGCTCCCAGTTGCAGCACCTGCGGCAGTATCATGGTCCGCAACGGGGCCTGCCACCGCTGCATGGAGTGCGGCAGCACCAGCGGCTGCAGCTAGCGGCTGCGGTTAGCCGCTGCGCTTCTTCATGCTGGGCTGATAATTGCGGGGTCGCCCGAACGACTCGCTCGTTGCGAGGATCAGGAGTGGCTGCCGGGTTTGGAGTTCGTCGTTCCAGGGAGAACAGGCGCCGTCGCCGCAACCTGAGATGGATGTTTCAGAGGCGGCAAGGCAGGGTTTCTTCCGGGCCTTGGTCGTTTAGCGACTGGATGAGCGCTTGCCGGTGCAAACATCCCAGTTCGTAGCGGGACGCCATGCCTCTAGCTAGACGTAAGGGGACCGTCACCCGGAGGGCTGAGGCTGAGACGCCGCAGGCGGCTTGGGGAGAGCCAGCGAGTAGCGCCCGGCCCCGCTTTGCCGGGACACGCCCTGATCCTGGACGAACTCCCTTACATACGGCCCGGATCACGGCTATGCTGGAGTCATGGCGCACCTACAGGACGGCCCGGTGATGGACTGGACAGATTGCCCGCTAGTCGAAGTGATTCCCGGCAAGGTGAGCGGCGTTCCGCTGGTCAAGGGTACGCGTATGCCTGCTGACGGCATCGTGTCGAACTTCCAGACCGGATCCCCGGTGAAGGAGATCGCGGAGAACTTCGACATCCCCGAGGATTCCATTCGGGCGCTGCTATCGTATGCCGCCAAGAAAAATCCGGCGCTCAAGCTGTGAAGGTGCTGTTTGACGCCAATGTACCGGCGAAGCTCCGCAACCATCTTCCCGGCCATGAGGTAACGCGGGCACAAACTCGCGGCTGGCAGGAGCTAAAAAACGGCGCCCTGCTCGATGCGGCGGAAAGGGCGGGCTTTGACGTGATGGTGACAGGCGATAAAAACCTGTCCTATCAGCAAATCAGCAAAACTTGCAGGGCCGCAAACTCGCCCTGGTCGTGCTGCCGACAATCGACTGGCGCATCCTTCGACAAGACACGGCCCCGGTCCTTGCTGCGGTGGATAGGGCCACACCGGGAAGCTTCGAAGCGCTACCGTCGCCGCGTCAATCTGGCCCGCAAACCTGAATCGAGCTCGACGTGAGGGCTGTCCCTTACCCAGAGCGGTATTACCGTAGGTGTACCCAGGGCTTCAGGTCTCAACGCCGTTTTTTCCCAAGAAAAACGGCACTCGTACACTTCAACCTGGGCAACGGCAGCAATACTGCTCCAGAGGCAAAAGAGGATCCGATACGCGGCTTGGCTCTGGTGGCCATGGCTGTAACGCGCCTATGCTGACGTCATGGCCGCCAGCAGGAAATCCGCGTCGCGGAAGTGTGAGAACGCTCCCTGGTCGGAGCCGCTCCCGGCAAGTTGAGCAAGGTCCCCCTTCTGAAGCACGCGCGACCCGTGGAGGCGGCGCGACAGCTCCGTTATCAATGGCTTGCGGCGGCAGCGGGCAAGGCGTCACAGCTTGGCTCCAGGTACGGTGTGGGGTCCTGGCTGCAGGTCTCCGGATCGAGCAGCTTCAGCGCGGCCCGCGCCAGGATGTCGTGGCCCTTCGTGGTGGGGTGAAGGTCGTCCCAGAAGAGATACTTGTCCGGGTCCACCGTGAGCTTGTCCTGGGATTCACGCGTGACGTTGTCCAGCTGGTACGAGCTCGCGTCCGCGATGACACTTGTGAACAGGGTGTACACGTCAAGCCGGTAGAGGACAGGGTCTTTCGCGAACTCAAGAGCCTGGACGATATCGAGACTTGCACCCAGGGTCGTGTTGAACAGAACGCTCGCCTCGGTCGCGGCCACGGACTCGGAAGGCGTTGTGTTCAGCCTCGGAATCGCTCCCAGGGGAGGTAGATTGGCGATGAGGATACGTCTGGCCCCTGCCTGGATCAATCGCTCCACATCGGCGGCTTCTTCCACCGCACCTTCGACGACAGCCGCTGAAGATGTGGCATACAGAACATTGATCGCACCTCCCCAGACCACGAACAGGGTGTCCTCATTGATCCTGGGATGCGTGGCCAGGTAGTCGGTGATCTGCTGTCCCATGTTGTTGACCACCACGAACTCCGTACCCGAGGCGTTCAGCGTGTCCACACTGGCGCCGTCGCCCGTGGTGGCAAAGCCATAGGCGTAATTCGTGCCTCCATCCAGGGAGGCTTTGACCTGCGGCTGCTCCGGCAGCAATTTGGAGAGTTGCTCCAACCAGACGCCGAAGTAGCGCTGCGCTGGGGGAGCGGTGTCCGCGCCATCAGTGAAGCGGCCGTCGGTGTAGTCCGCGTAAGGCCCGGGCACACGTACGCCGTACTTTGCCTGGGTGAGGTCGGCGTCGTTGCCGGTGTCGGACAGCGAATCGCCGAAGACGACGAAGGAGGTGTACGGGTGCGTCTGAGCCCGCGCCGCCGCGCAGGTGAAGAGAATGGCGGAGAACACAACCAGGTATCGCCGGAGTTCGCTGAGAGCAGATGTTGATGGAGATCCCACATGGGTTGTTGCGGTGGCTTGAAAGCTCGGGCACAGAGGGGACTTGGCAGATCGCATAGCATCGCTCGCAGTCTTAAAATATTGTGATTTCTTGCCGAGCCACGACGATAGGCCCGGCCGGTTGGGGTGTCAATCTGTTTTTTCAAGCGGCACATTCATTGGCCGGATCGCTCGAACAGGCCTCCGTCACGGCGTCACAGGCTCAGCGCCGGCCTCCGGGACCTGGGTAATGTGGCGGGCGCCGGCGTAAACCGACTTGAGCCGTTCATTTGGCGGGGCCGCAGACGCCCGCGTCAGAGTGCGAAGGAAAGCGGCATCGGAATCCGGGGCCGCCACCCCATCGGCAGGAGAAGTGCTCCCAGCCAGGCGTAGAATCCAGAGGGCGGCAGCGGACCGAAGAAGAGTGCGGGAGGCGTATTCCACTCCGGGCATTCTGCAAGAAAATAGCCTCTGCGGCGAGACTTTTCCGCGAAAGTTGACGTCCCTATGAACGTGAGAACCCCCGCGATTCTGAGCGCCGCAGCCGCCAGGGAGATCGAGCGTGAGAACGCCGCGATCGCGCGCGGCCTGAAACGGCAGGATCCAGAGCTTCTCGATCAGCTGATAGAGACCTACCAGCACCGGCTGATGCGCTACCTGATGTTCCTCACCAGCAAACGAGAGGTCGCCGAGGACCTGTTTCAGGAGGTCTGGATCCGGGTTCTGCGGCGCGGGTCGCAGTACAACGGCAAGGCCCGTTTCGATACCTGGATCTTCACCATCGCGCGCAATCTGGTGATCGATCTTTCGCGCAAGCGGACCATGGCCAGCCTGGACGAGATGAGCGAGGGCGGTGAAGATGACCGCCCGTTCGAGATCGTGCAGGATGGGCCCTCGCCGCTGGAGCAGTTTCAATATCGCGAAAACGCCTCCGAGGTGGCTGCCGTGCTGCTCACGCTGGAGCCGAATTACCGTGAGGTGCTGACGCTGCGCTTTCACGAAGAGATGTCGCTGGAAGAGATTGCCACCGTCACGCGCGCTCCGCTCTCGACGGTCAAGTCGCGGTTGTACCGGGGTTTAGCCGCCCTGAAACCGCAGCTGCTAAAGCTGCGCTCGCAACGCAACGCTGTCGAGAACGCCGCGAAGGAGCCGGAACAGGAAAAGGCGGTGCGCCCATGAATCGACTTTCCCGCGAAGAGAACGATCTCGGCCTGCGGGAAGAGATCCGGGGACACAGGCTGGGGTCTGAGGGTGCGCGCGCGGCCGTGGTCAATCGTACCCACCGCGTGGTGCGGGAGCAGGCTGTCGATCTCCGGGAACGCAAACAGCGGTCGCGTGACCTGTGGGTTCCGCTGACCATCTGCTCGGTTCTTTTGCTCGCGGTGTTTTACGCGATCTGGAACATGCTCGATGGCTACGATCTGACGCCCAACGGTATACCGGATGCGAGCGACCAGATGATGCTTCTGCTGTTGTGGCTGCTTCCGGTGACCGCCTTCGTGCTGGGGCTGGTCTGGTTGAAGCGCGGTCGGGGGCGGATGAGCGGCAGTAACGAGGCACAACAATGATCACACGCTGGGCGGAACGGAGTACGCGTCCAGGCAACGAAGGTACGCCGGGAGACGAAGAGCTGCGGATGATTCCGCGCTGGTCCATGGCTCTGGCCATCGTGCTCTTCGCCGGCATGCAGTACATCTTCCACGTGGTGATGCCGCACCATAAGCATGAGCTGCTGCCGCTGCGCCTCATGATGGGCTACGCCTGGGGCTCTTTATTCGCCAGCTACGCTCTGCTGCTGGGGTACGTGAGCCGCGACGTGAAGCGGCGCGGCATGTCGGCCGGATTGTGGATGCTGGTTTGCGTGGTATTGCCCGGCGGGATCGGCGCGACCGTGTATTTCATGCTGCGCCAGCCCGTGCTGTCGCGCTGCCCCAACTGTTCTACATCCCTCGCGGCCAGCTATCACTTCTGCCCGCAGTGCCAGTTCCAGATGTCGCCGGTGTGCGGGGAGTGTCATCGCGGGGTCAAGATCACGGACGTGTACTGCACGGTGTGCGGGCATGATCTGGCCAAGGATCGGACGCCGCAGCGGCTGCGCGTTTATAGCGAGTAAAGCGAGCTTCGCGGCAGCTCGGATCATCCTCGCCAAACTGAACCCGGTTCGTGAGCCTTGAAGCAATATCCATGTTGCTGGAGCGTTTCTCGGCATTGGTTCAGCTTGCCTCTCCGCGGAACTCTGCCCCCTTCTACCTTGCACCTTTTCCGCGAGCCAGAGAGCGTGACAACATGAAGCGCCGGACGCTTCTGAGAAACGCATTTAAAATGCCGCGAGGTCCGCTTGCGCGAGCGAGCGAGCGCCTGTGCTGGAGCGGAGAACCGCTCTAGAATGGTCTGCATGGCCACACCGCTCACGGCTCTGGTGATCGATGACGAACCCCTGGCGCGGCAGGAGTTGCAGTATCTGCTGGATGCCGCGGGCGATGTCGTTGTACTCGCCCATGGCAGTAACGGCATTGAGGCCGTCGATCTGATCCGCAGTCACCGGCCGGACGTAATCTTTCTCGATGTGCGTATGCCAGGGTTGGACGGCTTTGCCGTGCTCAAGAAGGTGCTGGCGCTGGACCGCCGGGCGAAGCTGCCGCAGATCGTGTTTGCCACCGCCTTCGATCAGTATGCCGTGAAGGCATTCGAGGTGAACGCGGTGGATTATCTGCTGAAGCCCTTCGACACCAAGCGCGTGGTGAAGACGCTGGAAAAGGTGCGGGCGCATGTCTCCAGCGCTGGCGAGGCTGCGGCCGAGACGCAGGGATCGGGGGCGGAGAACCTTCTGGCGGGCCGGGTTGCCGGTGCGGAGGCCAAGCTGGACGCCTTGTTGCGCATGGTGGAGGAGCACGCGGCGCAGATCGCCGCGCCGTCCGCAAGCGCCGCGCCGGGAGGGCTGCCCCGGCCGGGCAAGGTGGTCGTCCGCGCGCAAAGCCGGCTGCTGCTGGTGGACCAGCGAGAGGTCTGCTTCGCGACCATTGAGCGCGGTCGAATCTCCGTGGTGACCAAGACCGTAGAGGGCGATTCGAACTGCCGGACGCTGGAGGAGCTGATGGAGCAACTCGATCCGGAGCAGTTCTGGAGAGCCCACCGGTCGTTCCTGGTGAATATTCAGCACATTCGCGAAGTTGTGCCGTGGTTCAAATCCAGCTATCAGCTTCGCATGGACGACCGCAAACACACCGAGGTGCCGGTCAGCCGCTCGCAAACCAGGCGTCTGCGGGAGCTATTCAAGCTATAAAGGCGGGGGACACGGAAGCCCCGTCGAGGTAGAGCAAGTTACTTACCGGTGTGCGGAGGTTTCGTGCGGAGCCGTTTTCCTCGTATAGAAACGGCGTTGACACCGTTGGCCCGCCGTGCGGCTCTAGAAGCTTGTTGAAAAGCGCCTCGGATGTCCGCGAGGCAAGTACGAAACCCTCAATCAAAGCGGGTTTCGCGAAGCTACGCGAAGCCACAAGAGCCGATTTTCAACAAGCTCCTAGGGCCGGGGAACGACCGCTGGGGTTACAGTACCCGCCGCCGCGGCCTGTCGCTGCAATCTGCGCGTTCTGTAGTGCTCGATCACATCCGGATAAAACTCCACGGCCAGCGAGCCGAGGGCGCCCTCCGCGCTCACCGTGAGGCCGCGCTCCAGCGTAAGCGCGACGCCCCGGTCCGAGGCTGGATAGTAGGCGTTGGAGATAGCGCCCCCGATGAAGTTACCGGCCAGATTGGAGTAGTTGAACTGCCAGTTCCCGTCGTCGCCCTTGGTGCGCACAGTGGTCGCCACGGAGTAGAGAATACGGTGCATGATGGTGCCGTGACCCAGGCGGAAGTAGCGTGGATCCTGGTGGAACAGCGACGGAAGCACCGCGTTGCCCCAGAAGTTGCCGTCGAAGCCATCGGTGAAGGAAGCTCCATAGCGTTTGGCGAAGCCCTTGGCGCCTTGGCCGTACTCGGGATAGGAATCCTCGGCCTGCTCCACTCCGGCATCAACGCCGGCAGCTACAAACTCGAACGGATCCACGGAACTCTTGAAGAACAGCTGGTACTTCTGCCCGCTTGTCAGGGGCGCCGCATGACCGCTGATGACCGTGTTGAAGTTCGGAATCACTTTGAGCATGCGCTGCGACTCCTCCTCCTTCAGCTCCTTCTGCGATTCGGTCTGGTTCTGCTGTTGCGGGGTCGCCGGGGCGGCGGTCGCCTGATCGGGCGGGTTGCTGGTTTGGCTGCTGCTCTGGTCGGCCGTCGACGCGGGGGGCGGCGTCTGCTGCGTGGGAGCTGGGTTCGTCTGCTGCGGGGCCGGATCTACGGCGACGGCAATCTGCGCCGAAGGAGCGTCCGGCAGGGAACTGGATGAATTGTCGCCTGCCGTACCCTGCTGGGCCGCTAAGCCGAGGGGAGTGACGATCAAAAAAAGCAGGCCAAGGCATGGTTTCTTCACGGGTTGGGGAATCACCTTTATCGAGCAGTCTTTAGATAGGACGCGTCTGGCGAGCAGGAGTTGCGGAATCGAGT
>CAXUIM010000061.1:0-16432 GCA_964250885.1 uncultured Acidobacteriaceae bacterium
AGGGCATCGGTCTTTTCTATCTACAAAAGCAGCCCGAGGCCGAAGAGACCCTGGACGAAGCTGTCAAGCTGGCGCCACAAGATCCCCAGGCCTGGTACATGCTGGCATTGGCGGCTCGCATGAATGGCAAGCCGCAGCTGGCCGCGGAGGATTTCCAGAAGGTCATCGCGATCAATCCCCGCGATGCGGATACCCATTACTTTCTGGGCATGGCCTATCTCGACCTGCAGCAGTTTGACCCTGCCGCCGCGGAGTTTCAGAACGCATTGCATCTGAATCCGGTTCATGCATCCGCGATGTTCGGTCTGGCAACGGCGCAGCGGCGCCTGGGCAATGGGGAGCAGGCTCAGACAGAGCTGGCGCGCTTTATACGGATTCGCGATGAAAAGATCGCCTCGCCCATGACCGCGAACTATGGAGAGCAGGGAGACTACGCCAGGGTGCGAACCTTTCTGCTGCCTGAGCCGCCCGTCTCCCCCATGATCCCGGTGACCTTCGTTGCCGACCCGGTCGAGAGCCATTCTGCCTCTGCGATTGCCGCGGCGGCAGGGCCTGGTGCATCCACACTCGGTGGCGGCATCTGCATGCTCGATGTGGCCGGCAACGGCAGCCAGGATATTCTCGTTACCTCAGAAGGAGCAGAGGCCGTCCGCGTCTATCGCAACACGGGTACCGGCAGCTTTGACGAGGTGCCGGCGTCGCAGACCGGAATTTCAGCCAGCGGCGATGCGGTCGCCTGTGCCGTGGGGGACTTTGACAACGATGGCCTGCCGGATCTGGCCATCGCGATGCGCGATCGCGTGCTGCTGTTCCGCAACCTCGGGCATGGACAATTCGCGGATGTCACCGCGCAGGCTGGTATTCATCCGCTCAATCAGCCGGCGAGTATCACCTTTGTGGATTTTGACCACGACGGCGACCTGGACCTGTTCGTGACCGGGGCACCCGGGCAGAGTGAAGCCGCCTCCAACGTTCTGTGGCGCAACAATGGCAACTCAACCTTCACCAACTGGACCAGCGAGGCTGGACTGGGTGGGCAAGGTGACACGATGGGCGCGGTGCTCTCCGACGTGAACAATGATCGCGCCGTGGATCTGGTGGTGACCGGCTCCATGGGCGCTCCCACCTTCTTTGCCAATCCGCGCGAGGGTCACTTCAAAGCCAGCCCGCTATATAACGACGCGTCGCTTGCGCCTTCGGTGGGCCTCTACGCTCTGGATTTCAACAAAGACAATTGGATGGACTTCGCGGTCACCCACGCGGGTGCACCGGGCCTGAGCTTATGGCGCAACGTGGATGGAACCAGCTTCGAGCGTGTACCGCTGCCAATTACTGGCATTGAGCGCGCCTGGGGCGTTACCGCTATCGATTTCGATAACGACGGCTGGATCGATCTCGCCGTTGTGGTGCAGACCGCGCATGGGACCGAGCTGCGAGCCTACCGCAACCGTGGGCCCAAGGGCTTCGAAGATGTTACCGCTGCTCTGGGCCTGAACAAGATCAAGCTGGACGAGGCGCGCTCCGTGATCGCGGCGGATGTGAACGGCGATGGCGCGGCGGACCTGATCGTCTCCCAGCTGCATGGGCCGCCGGTGGTTTTGCGCAACGTAGGCGGCAGCCGCAACCATTCTCTGCGGCTGGAGCTGACCGGGCTGGCGGATAACAAGTCCGCGATCGGCACCAAGGTGGAGGTCCTGGTCGATGGACACCAGCAGAAGTTCGAGGTCGCGGGCGGTTCGGGCTACCTGAGCCAGGGATCGCAGGAGGTACTCGCGGGGCTGGGGCAGGCGACGCATGTGGATAGTGTGCGGCTGCTATGGCCGACCGGTGTGCCGCAGGATGAAATTGACAGTCCGGCCGACAAGCTGGTGGCGATGAAGGAACTCGATCGCCGCGGCAGCTCCTGCCCGGTGCTGTTCGCGTGGGATGGAAGGAGGTACCGCTTCGTTTCGGACGTGATCGGCGCCGGGGTGGTGGGCCACTGGGTCTCTCCCCGGGCGACTAACGACGCCGATCCGGACGAGTGGATCAAGGTAGACGGCTCTGACCTGAAGGCGAACAAGGGCTTGTTGAGCCTGCGCTTTGGCGAGCCCATGGAGGAGATCAACTTTATCGATCAGTTGCGCCTGGTTGCGGTGGATCATCCGGATGGAACCGAGGTATTCCCGGACGAGAAATTCATGAGTGAACCGCCGTTCGCTTCGGGCGCAACTGTGGTGGCAAGCCATCCGCACCCGGTCGCAGGCGCCTGGGACGAGCAGGGAAGGGATGTAAGCGGCTTGTTGCGCACGGTGGATCACAAATACGTGCGGGACTTCACCAACTTGAGCTTCGCTGGATTTGCCACGCCGCACACGCTCACGCTGGATCTTGGCCCATGGAATCCGCAGAAGCCGCTGCGGCTGTTGATGCGTGGCTACGTGGAGTACTTCAGTGCCAGCTCAATGTATGCGGCATGGCAGGCGGGTCTGAAACCAGAGCCACCGTACGTCGAGGCGCAGATGCCGGATGGCGCATGGAAGCGCGTCCTGAACGATATGGGCTTTCCCGCGGGACTGCCACGGACGATCGTGGTCGATCTGACCGGCAAGCTCCCGGACGGAGTGCGAAAGATTCGCATGACGACAAACCTGCAGATCTATTGGGACCAGGTGCTGGTAGATAACGATATGCCCGTACCAGTTCACCAGACCGAGCTGCCTCTGGGAACAGCGCACCTCGCCTTCCGCGGATACCCGGAGCAAGTGGAGGGCGCGACGCCCGGCGATCTGACGTATGACTATCACAAGATCAGCGCAACCGGCCCCTTTGCGTGGCAGCGCGGCAGCTACACGCGGTATGGAGTGGTGACGCCGCTGCTCGAGAAGGCCGACGATCAGTATGTGATCTTCGGCAGCGGGGAGGAGATCGATGCGGAGTTTAGAGCCTCGGCAGCGCCACCGTTGCCTCGAAACTGGAAGCGCGATTACTTCTTCTACGCGAATGGCTTCGTCAAGGACATGGACTTCTATGAGGCCTCGCCATTCACCGTGGCGCAGCTCCCGTTCCAGGGCATGCCGAGCTATCCCTACCCGGCGCAGCAGCACTATCCGGTGACTCCGGCTACCGTGGGCTATCAGCTGGATTGGAATACCCGGTTCGAGTCAGGCGATCGCATCCAGCCATACCGCTTCGAGTACAGGACGACGAAATCTGAACCGATGACCGCGCAGCCATGAATCTCACGCTTTTGCCCGCGGTCGAGCAGATGCAGATGATGGAACAGCGCAGGATTTCTCAAGTGGAACTGGCAGATGAATACATACGCCAGATTGAGCGGCTGAATCCGATGCTGCACGCGCTGGTGGACTTCGATGCAGAGCGCGTACGCGAACAGGCGCGACGGAGCAAGCCCGGAGATCGTGGCCTTCTCGCCGGTCTTCCGCTAACCATTAAGGCCTCGATCGCGACGGCCGGCTACCGGTGCGAGACGGGCAGTGTTCTGAACCGGGGATATGTGCCGGCGCAGGATGCAGAGGTAGTGAAGCGCCTGAGAACGCAGGGCGCGACGATACTGGGAACAACCAACTGCCCTGAGTTCCTGATGGCCTACGAGACCGACAACCTGCTCTACGGCAGGACCCCTAACCCATGGAATCTCGACTACTGCGCCGGCGGTTCGAGCGGCGGCGAGGCGGCCGCGATCTGCGCAGGGCTTTCGGCGGGCGGCCTGGGCAGCGACAGTGGAGGATCGGTGCGCGAACCCGCCGCGTTTACCGGCATCTGCGCCCTGAAACCAACACCGGGACGCATTCCCGGCGAAGGGCATCTGCCGCCCTGCGTAGGGCCGTTTTCCATCCTGGGAGCGATCGGCCCCATGGCGCGCACGGTGGCCGACGTCGCGCTGCTGTTCGCGGCGCTCTCCGGCAGGGATGCGGCAGATCCGGTCAGTCCGCCGGTTGCGCTGCGTGCGGTCTCGGCCGCTGAGGCCAGGCAAATCCCTATTGGCTGGTTTGAGGATGACGGAATCACGCCGGTGACCGGCGAAACCCGGCAGGCGGTGCAGGATGCGGCCGCGGCGCTGGAGCGGCAGGGTTTTCAGGTAAGGCGTGTGCGGCACGGCGCACTCACGAAACTGCTGGAGGAGGCGCGGCGGTTGTGGCGCATCTTCTTTGTCCAATGCGGGGCGATGTTCTATGCGCCCACGATACGCGGCCGCGAAGAGCAATTGAGCCCCACGTTCCGAGGCTTTCTCGAGCTTGCGGAAGCTGAGACCCCGCTCTCCGCTACGACTCTCTTGGAGGCTTGGGCAGACTGCGACGCTATACGAAGAAATATCCTGCTGGAAATGCAGGCCACTCCGCTGCTGCTTTGCCCGGTATGCGCCGTGCCCGGATTTCGCTTTGGGGAGCGAAGCTGGAAAGTCGAAGGCCAGAGCGTACGTTACCTGGACGCGATGCGCTACACGCAATGGTTCAATCTGCTGGCCGCGCCCGCCGCCGTGGTGCCGGTCGGCGTCTCTACCGCGGGGCTGCCGATCGGTGTGCAGATCGCGGGACGGCCGTTTCATGATGAAGAGGTGCTGGCGGTTGCGGCGGCTGTCGAACGGGAGTTCGGGTATCGGCCGCCTCCTCTTTGTAGCGAGTGAGTGCCGGACCTCATATCGCGAAACCTGTGGAGCACCGTTTTATATTGCCGGGCCGGTAGGCCTGTTATCGAGGTGACGATTGACACGTTTGCGCCGCATTCTGATTTCCAGATTGTGCATTGCACTACTCGCCGCACCTGCAGTTCTGTGCGCGTCCAGCGCGGCCCAGAATGCCGCGTCCGAGAAGCGGATCCACTTCAGCGACATTACCCAGGCTGCCGGCATCCGTTTTACCTACAACAACGGCGCGTTCGGGCAGAAGTATCTGCCGGAGACCCTGGGTCCGGGGGTCGCGTTCATCGACTACGACAATGATGGGTGGCAGGATATCTTCCTGGTAAACGGAACGCAGTGGCCCGGGCACCAGGGGCAGGTCACGACGCCGGCGCTGTACCACAACAACCGTGACGGAACCTTTACCGATGTGACCCGCAAGGCGGGGCTGGCCATTCCGATGTATGGGATGGGAGTCGCGGTCGGAGACTTCGATAACGATGGACACGACGATCTATTCGTGACCGCGTATGGACAGAATCATCTCTTCCACAACAACGGCAATGGCGCCTTCACGGATGTAACGCGGAAAGCCGGTCTGGAGGGGCCGCACGAACTGAGCACAAGCGCCGCCTGGGTGGATTATGACCGGGACGGACGCCTGGACCTGCTGGTCGCCAATTATGTGCAGTGGAGCCCGCAGACGGACCGCTCCTGCTCGCTCGATGGCAAGTCGAAATCGTACTGCACGCCGGAGGCATACAACGGAGCCTCGCTGCGTCTGTGGCACAACCTCGGCAATGGCAGGTTTGAAGACGTTACGAAGAAGGCCGGGCTGGAGGATCCAACCTCCAAGGGTATGGGGATCGCTGTGCTCGACGCGAACCAGGATGGCTGGCCGGACTTCGTCCTGACCAGCGATACCCAGCCGGACAAGCTGTACATCAACAACAAGAACGGCACGTTCAGCGAGCGCGGTGTCCTCTCGGGCATCGCCTACTCGGAGGATGGGCTGGCGCGCGCCGGTATGGGAGTGGATGCGGACGATTACGACCGCTCCGGACACCCGGGCGTGCTCATCACGAACTTCTCTAACCAGATGGTTTCGTTGTACAAGAACGACGGAAACGGAATGTTCACGAATGTGTCGCCGCAGACTGTTATTGGGCGCGATACGCTGCAGACGCTGGGGTTTGGCTGCTTCTTCTTCGACTACGATCTCGACGGATGGGATGACATCTTCGTCGCCGACGGCCACCTCGATCCTGACGTTGAGCGGATTCAGCAGCGGGTGCGCTACGCGGAGCCGCCGCACCTCTTCCGCAATCTGGGTAATGGGCGCTTCGAGGATGTCACCGCGCAGATGGGGCAGCCGTTCAACCTGCCACGTGTCGCGCGCGGAGCGGCGTACGGGGATATCAACAATGATGGCGCGCCGGATATTCTGTTTTCGACGAATACGGGTCCGCCTGTATTGTTCCGCAACGATGGCACGGCCAATCACGCGCTGCGGATCAAGCTGCTCGGGACGCGCTCCAATCGCGATGGTATCGGAGCGGTTGTCACGCTGCAGACGGCAAACGGCACGCAGCAGCGCATGCTGCGCAGCGGCTCGAGTTATCTTTCGGCAAGCGAGCTGGTGCTGACCTTCGGGCTGGGCAGCGGCGCCCTCGCGAACTCGATCGAGGTGCACTGGCCAAGCGGCGCCGTGGATCGGCTCAGCAACGTGCGGGCAGACCAGATCATCACCGTGCGCGAAGGTTCCGGCGTCGTGCAGGCCCTTCCGCTCAGGCCACGCTCATGACCCTGATTCCGGCCCTCAGGCTCGCTCCTGCGCCGAGACGGTCTCCCGAGACGTTCTCCATCGTTTGATGGATGCACGGGCTCGCCCTGGGATGGTAGAACCTAGCATGGTAGAACCTAGGATGGCAGAACCTGGGATTGTAGAAACTTAGGATGTAGAACTTACGATTGTAGAACTTAGGATTTAGAAATAGTCTCGCCCGGTCAGGCTTGTGCCGTACACCTCCGGCCCCGGCCAGCCGGAAGGCGCACATCGCGCGGAGAGACCGGGAGCACACTGGATTTTGCATGCGTTTCACACTCTTGCTCAAACTGTCGCCGCACGGCTTTGGAACTACGCCCTGGAGAAGGCGCGAACGCCGCGGTGAGAGGACCCTGGCTCGCGCACTGAGCGCGGTGCTGGCGCTGGGCTTTGTGCTGCTGTCAACAGGCTGCCGCTCGCGGCGCGGCGTCCCCTCGCCGTCTTCGTCCGATTACGCCGCCTTCATGGCCAGCTTCTATGCAGGGCTCGCCGCGCTGCAGGTGAGCGACGACGAGCATGCGGAGAGCTATCTCGCCAAGGCCGTGCGGTCTGCTCCGGGCGAGCCGGCGGCATGGGCGGACTGGGGTGTTCTCGCGCTGCGCCAGAGGGACCTGGACGCAGCCGCGCAGCGTCTGGAAAAGGCGCACGCTCTGGCTCCGGACAACGGACACATTGACTATTTGCTGGGTGTTCTTGCCAGCGAGCAGGGCAACTCCGATAAGACTCTGGCCGAGCTGCACGCCGCGATCGATCGCGATCCGCGCGACCTGTGGGCGCTGGACCGGCTGGTCGCGGAGACCGAACGGCAGGAAGGGTCGGGCAGCCAGGCGGAATCGGAGCGGCTCATGCGCCGCGTGGTCGCCGCCCGCCCGCATAATCTGGCCGCGCTTGTGGAGTTGGCGCGCATTGCTGCCAAGCTCGGGGATACGCCTGTTCTGCGCTCAACTGTGGCGTCGCTCGCTGCACTCTCCACCGGCTGGCCGGCAGAGGCGAAGCAGCAACTCTCCGCGCTGCAGGCTGCGGCGGCCGGATCAGCGCCGGCGAGCGCGGCGCTGCAGGCGGTGTTTCTTCGCAATGTATTGGAGCCGCTGCCGGCTTTTCGGCGCGACCTTTTGGAGATCAGGCCTCCGCAGGGCGAGGACGCGGATCCTTTAACCCATCTGATAGCCATGCAGACGCCATCCCCGCTTCCATCTCCGGCTGATCTTGCGATGAGCTTCCGCGAGCAGGCGGTATCCGCGGCGGCTGGCCCGTGGAACTGGATTGGAGAGGTATCGATGAACGGCGAGGGCGCGCCGGCGATCGCGGTGGCGAACGGCCGCTCTGTGCAGATTGCTATAGGGCCGCAGGAGTCTCAGGGACCTCAGGGGCCGCAGTTCGGCTTTCCAGGCGGGTCGGCGGCTGTACCGCCCACGCCGGAGGGTGTGCTGGCGGTGGACTTCAACTCAGACTGGAAGACAGACCTGGTACTGGCCGGCGAAGGAGGCGTGCGGTTCCTGCGCCAGGACAGCCCCGGCGCGTTTACCGATGTCACGCTGCAGACCAAGCTTCCGGCAGCGATCCTCGCCGGGCATTACTGTGGGGCTTGGGCTCTCGACGTAGAAGCCGATGGGGACCTGGATATCGCGCTTGGGGCCGCAAGCGGAGAGCCGCTGGTGCTGCGCAACAATGGCGATGGAACGTTCACGGCAATCCATCCGTTTCAAGGGATTTCCGGTCTGCGGCAGATGCTCTGGTTTGACCTGAACGGGGATGACCTGCCGGATGCCGTGCTGCTGGACGGCGGCGGAAAGCTGCATGTGTTTTTGAACGAGCGCTCCGGCTCCTTTCATGAGGTCGCCCTGCCCGCTGGTTTCGATTCGGTCAAGGCGATTGCCGCCGGCGATGTGAGCCATGCCAGTACTCTGGATTTGCTAGCGGTTCGCGCCGACGGAGCCATCGTGCGGCTTTCCGGGATGGGCCCCGACTGGCAGACAGCAACAATCGCGAACGTTCCAAACCCCTCAGTCTGGCTCGCCGGCGATAGCATCCGCCTTCAGGCAACGGACCTGGACAACAATGGCGCGATCGATTTGCTTTTGAAGCGAGAGGCTGCGCCGACGGGCGCGGCAATGCCGGGTGCGCTGCTCTGGCTGCAAGCGCAGGGTGGCACGTTCACCCCTGTCCAGAAATCCGGTCTACCGGAGCAAGTCTTTCGTGCGGCGGATTTGCATGAAAATGGCCGCCTTGACCTGCTGGGACTTTCCAGCGACGGCCAAGCAGTTGAAGCAATCAACAGCGGGACCCGCGGCTATCACTGGCAGACCCTACGTCCGCATGCCGCGGAGGTGCTCGGGGATCAGCGCATCAACACCTTTGGTGTAGGCGGCAATATAGAAATCCGCGCAGGACTGCTGTTGCAACGTCAGACCATTACGGGGCCGCAGCTGCACATGGGCCTCGGCAGCCATAAGCAGGCGGATGTGGCGCGGATCGTGTGGCCGAATGGCTCAGTACGCGCCGAGTTCGCGCTCAAGACCGATCAGGAGATCGTAGCCGAGCAGCGATTGAAAGGCTCCTGCCCGTTTCTGTTCGCCTGGAACGGCCGCGCGATGGAGTTTGTGAAGGATACGGTGCCGTGGGGTGCGGCCATCGGTCTGCGAATTGACGGAGTGGGGACCGATCGCATTGCCGCCACGCAGGAGTGGTACAAGGTCGGGCACGAGGCGCTGCAGCCGCTCGATGGGTATTATGATCTGCGCATTACCGGCGAACTCTGGGAAAGCTACTACTACGACTCTCTCTCGCTCATGGTGGTCGATCATCCCGCCGGCACAGAGGTATTCACCGACGAGCGCTTCGATGTGCCGCCGGTCAAACTTGCGATCACAGCGGTCGCTCCGCCGCAGCCGATTGCCCGGGCTGTCGATGACAATGGCCGCGATGCAACGGCCACTTTGAGTTCGCTGGACGGACGCTACCTCGATACATTCGGGCGCGGCCAGTATCAGGGTGTGACCCGCGATCATTATGTCGAGATCGACCTTGGGAACAAGGCGCCGGACTCCGGCCCACTTTGGTTGATTGCCCGTGGATGGATTCATCCGTCGGACTCAACCGTAAATGTCGCGATGAGTCAGGGAGTGCATCCGGCGCCGCACGGTTTGAGTCTCGAAATACCGGACGGACACGGCGGCTGGAAGCAGGCGCGGGCCAACCTGGGCTTTCCGGCCGGCCGCAACAAGATATGTCTCTTCAATCTGAGCGGACTTTTCCCTCCGGGAGTGCCGAAGCGCCTGCGGCTGCGCGCCAATCTTGAAATTTACTGGGATCAGATACAGTGGGCGCGCGGCCTGCCCGATACGCCGCTCAGGGTTACGCGCCTGCAGCCATCGACTGCCGACCTGCGCTATCGCGGCTTCTCGATGATTCATCAGGCCAACCCATCCTCGCCGGAGATCCCGGACTACAGCCGCCTAAAGGGAACCGCGCCGATCTGGCGCGATCTGGCGGGCTACTACACGCGCTATGGCGATGTGCGCCCGCTATTGGCGCGGACGGATGACCGCTACGTCATCATGAATGCAGGCGATGAGCTGGCGCTGCGCTTCAAGGCTCCCGCATTGCCGGCTTCTGGCTGGGTGCGTGATTATGTAATCGCGGGCGACGGATGGGTGAAGGACGGAGATTACAACTCGACCGATTCGCAGACGGTTCTGCCGCTGCCGTACCACGCGCGGCGCGTGTACGACACGCCGCCGGAACCTTTGCGCGACGAATGGGTGTACCGCCATCACCCTGAGGACTGGCAGAACTACCAGACCCGCTACGTGACGCCAGCGCCCTTTGACGACGCGCTGAGAATCGAGCCGCGGCCATGAGGAGCGAGCGGATCAAACGAACCGTGCTCATCGTTATCTTTATCGGGCTGCTCTCTATCCCGCTGATCATGCGCAGGGTGGCAACCCATAGTGCTGCGGCGCAGCAGCAGATGAGCGACAAAATGGCTATGGCGCATTACGGCTTTTACCTTACGGAAGTATCGAAGGCTGCCGGGATAGATTTTGTGCATCACGGGCCAAAGCTCGATGCCAAGCTGGATGCCATCATGCCTGAAGTCGCGTCTATGGGGGCCTCGGTGTCGATCGTTGATTTCGATCACGACGGGTGGCCAGACATTTATGTGACCGACAGCAGAATTGGCGGGAAGAACGCGCTATATCGCAATATGCATGACGGCACTTTTCAAGACGTTGCTAGCCAGATGGGCATCGCCGACTTGAATCAGCCCGGCACCGGGGTATCCATGGGCGCGGTCTGGGGCGACTACGACAACGACGGCTATGAAGATCTCTTCCTGATCAAATGGGGACGTCCTGAGCTGTTCCATAACGACCACGGCCATGGATTTACCCGCGTGAGCGTTGCGGCGGGGTTGCCACCGTGGATCAACGCCAATGCCGCGGTCTGGTTCGACTACGATAATGACGGACGCCTCGATTTGTTTGTAGGTGGATATTACCCGGAGGACGTTGACCTCTGGCATTTGAAAAACACCAAGATGATGCCGGATAGCTTTGAGTATGCGGATAATGGCGGCAGAAATTACCTGTTCCATAACCTGGGTAACGGACATTTTGAGGATGTAACCCAGAAGGTGGGCCTGATGAGCCATCGCTGGACCCTCGCCGCCGGCGCGGCGGATCTGCGCGGCACGGGCCGGCAGGATCTATTTGTCGCCAACGACTATGGTGTATCGCAGCTGTACGTGAATGACGGCAAGGGCTTCCGTGATGTGGGAGCGGACAGCGGCGTGGGCGCCTCGCCGAAGAGCGGCATGAATGTCGCCTTTGGAGATATCTTCGACCAGGGGAAGTACTCCGTGTACGTCTCGAATATCTCCCAGGATGGGGTTCTGTTGCAGGGGAATAATCTATGGGTGCCCCGCAGCGGAGGCCAGGGTGATCCGCTGCGATTTGATAACCTGGCGCGGGATACCGGAGTTGAACTGGGAGGCTGGAGCTTCGGCGCGCAATTCGGCGACCTGAACAATGATGGCAATCTCGATCTATATCTGACGAATGGCTATGTCTCCCTGGATCGCAAGCGCAGTTATTGGTATGACTTTTCGAAGATAGCCGGGGGCAATTCGACCATTATCGGAGACGCGAAGAACTGGCCGGCGATGGGTGGGCGAAGCCTTTCCGGATACCAGCAGAAGCATCTCTGGCTGAATGATGGTTCCGGACACTTTATCGACGTGGCGCAGGCGGTGGGCGCGCGCGACATCAATGACGGCCGCGCTGTCGCGTTGGCCGACCTCTGGAATACCGGCGCTGAAGATATTGTGGTGGCCAACGAGCGCGGACCTCTGCTGGTCTACAGGAATACGGTCGATCCCAGAAACAAATGGATTGAGTTCCAACTGGAGGGAACGGAAAGCAACCGCAGCGCGATCGGCGCGGAGGTTACAGTGTTTTGGGATGAACGCGAACAGATTCAGGAAGTTTCGGGTGGTTCCGGATTCGCCGCTCAGAATGACCGGCGCCTCCACTTCGGACTGGGGCGCGATCCGAAGATCGAGAAGATCCTGATCCGCTGGCCATCCGGAACCCGCCAGACACTGGCCGACCTTGCAGTGGACAAGCTATACAAGATCAAGGAGCCATCATGAGCTCGCCGGTCATGGCGTCCTCACCCGCGGGACAAAGGTCTTCGTGGAGACGGCATCTCTCATTCGAGAACCGCTTCGTTCCGCCGGTGTTTATCACATTGATTCTGCTGGTTGGCCAGCTCTCCTATGGGATCTTGGAGAGCTACTCGCGGACGGTCCTCGCGATTGCTGTCAGTATCTCGACCGAGCTGGTGCTGGGACGAATTTTCACCAAGCGCTGGCCCAATGTGGCAAGCGCCTATATCACAGGGATCAGTGTCGGGATTCTTCTTCGCTCCCCCGCCTTCTGGCCGTATGCGCTTTGCAGCGCGCTGGCCATCACGTCGAAATACGCGGTCCGCGTCAAAGGCCGGCATATCTGGAACCCATCCAACTTTGGGATCTGCGTGATAATTTTCCTGGCATCGCAGGCTGTGGCTACGCTGAGCATTCAGTGGGGCAACAACCTTGGCGCCATGCTGGTTATCTGGTCGCTGGGCTCGATCATAGTATGGCGGCTGCGACGCTTCCATATCTGCTTTGTGTACGTGGTGTCTTTTCTTCTCTTGGCTTTGCTGCGCGCGGCGATCACAGGCGACCCATGGCAAGCGGAGATTGCGCCCATTACGGGCCCTGAATATCAGCTGTTCATCTTCTTCATGATCACCGACCCGAAGACGACCGTGCGCTCGTGGCGCGGGCAATGCGTGGTTGCATTCCTGGTGGCGCTTACAGAGATGTTCTTGAGGCTGGACCTGAGCGTATACGCTCCGCTATACGCCCTGTTTCTTGTGGGGCCGGTTGCGATGCTTTTCGACATAGGGAGAGGCGCGCGAGTGCGGCCCTCGGGTGGCGAAGGGGCAGCAACGCTGTCCCCGCCACAGGTGCAGGCGGCGGGTCTCGGTTCGCTGCACGCTTGACTGCCGCGATGCCGTGCAGCCGCGTTTGAACGAGGGCACGGATTCAACGAGTTCTGAAAGCTCGAAGGAAAGCTGGGCAGAATGGAACATGAAAGCACCGAGCGGAGAGACGCGGAGCTGTGGAGCCGCTTCTTTTCCACGGACGAAGCCCCGCTCGCCAGCCCTCAACACCGGGCCGGGATTTCCGGACGCACCGTCCTGGTTACCGGAGCTGGAGGTTGGATCGGCTCGGCACTCTGTGCTTCGCTTGCCTCACACGGTGCGAACCATCTTCTCCTTCTCGACCTGGCGGAAGGGGGGCTGTATGACACTCATCGGGAGCTCACAGGACAGAGCCACGCGCGCATAACGCCTGTTCTCGGAAGCGTCTGTGACGAACCACTCCTGCGCCACATTCTGTCGCGTTTTCGTCCTGAGATCATCTATCACGCGGCAGCCTACAAACATGTACCGCTGGCGGAGCAGAACCCCTTTGCAGCGTTGCAGAATAATGCGCTTGGCACGGCAACGCTGACCCAGGTAGCCGCGGCATACGAGACACCGCGGGTCATTGTGGTCTCGACAGACAAGGCCGTTGAACCGGCCAGCATCATGGGAGCTTCAAAGCGCATTGGGGAACTGGCGCTCTTTCGTCACAATACAGCCGGCACCATGCGAGCGGTACGGCTAGGCAATGTGTTCGGCTCGCCGGGAAGCGTCGCTCCACTCTTCAAAGCACAGATTGAGCATGGCGGCCCCGTCACTGTGACACACCCGGATGCCCAAAGATATTTTCTGACGCTACGCGAGGTCACGGAATATCTGCTGGCTGCCCTCGATGCGCCGCGCTCCTGCGATCTGCTGGTGCCGGAGATGGGTGATGCGCTGCATGTGACCGCGCTCGCCCGCTTTATGATCGGTAGCCGTGAGGTGCCGGTTGTGTTCGGAGGCCTGCGTCCGGGAGACAAGATGGAAGAGATCCTAGTTGCGAGAAGCGAGTCGCGGGCTGACCGGCTGGCGTCCGGCCTGTGCTGCATCCGCAGCCCGTCGCTCGCAACCGAGGAACTCGACGATGCGCTCTTTGCATTGCAGCAGGCCATTGCGCAGCGTGACCTGGATCTGCTGATCGCAACAATACAGCGCGTGGCGCCGGAGTACAGTCCCAGTGCATCGATTCGCGAGCAGCTTACGACGCCTTCGGGGGCGCTTCGATGAGGCGAACCATCGCTGTCGTGACCAGTTCGCGCGCGGATTACAGCCATCTCTACTGGCCCCTTCACGATCTCGCCGCACATCCTGATGTCGACCTGCGCCTGATTGTGCTCGCCTCTCATCTCTCGCCGGAGTTTGGCTGCACCGTGCAGGAGATCGAGCGGGACGGCATTCCGATTGCAGCTCGGATCGAGTGTCTTCTCAGTTCTGACAGCGATGTCGGTATGGCGAAGACGATTGGTGTCGCGACGCTCTCGCTGGCAGATACGCTTGGCCAGATGCGGCCCGATCTCCTACTGCTCATCGCGGACCGTTACGAGATGCTGGCGCCAGCCTGCGTTGCGCTTGCCTTGCGTATTCCGATCGCTCACATAGAAGGGGGCGAGATCAGCGAGGGAGCCATCGATGACATGGTGCGCAATGCGCTCACAAAGATGAGTCATCTGCATTTCACCTCGACCGAGACGGCACGCGCGCGCGTGATCGCGATGGGTGAGGAGCCCTGGCGGGTACACCGGGCCGGGGCTCCATCGCTGGATCATCTAAGGCGCGGCGTATTACTGGACCGCGCGCAGCTGGAGTCCAAACTGCACATCGACCTTGCCCGGCCCCCGGTCCTGGTGGCCTATCACCCGGTGACCATCCTGCGCGACACAACACAGGAGGCTGCTGCGCTTTTTGAGGCGATCGAGACACTCGAGACACTCGAGGAGCCCGTTTTCTTCTGCTATCCGAACGCCGATGCCGGTTCGCACCGGATCATGGAGCGTGCGCGCGAGTTTACGCAGCGGCATCGCGACGCGCGCCTCTTTGTGAATCTTGATCCGCGTACCTACTGGAGCCTTTTGCGTCAGGCGGCCATGCTTGTCGGCAACTCGAGCAGCGGCATCATGGAGACAGCTTCCTTCGGCTTGCCCACGGTGAATATCGGCATGCGCCAGCAAGGGCGGGAGCGCCCTGCGAACGTACTAAATGCCGCGCCCCGGGCTGTGTCGATCCTCGCGGCGATCGCCACAGCCCGTGGTGTGACCTTCCGCGGCAAGCTTCACGGGATGACTAATCCGTACGGCGACGGACACGCATCCGAGCGCATACTGCAAGTGCTGACCACAGTACGCCTGCAGCAGGACTTGCTGATCAAACGGGGAGACCCGCTCGTCCGATGATTCCTTTATCCGCCCCCGACATCATGGAGCAGGAGATCGAGGCGGTCGTCGAGGTCCTGCGTGGCGCCCAATTGAGTCTGGGGCCAAAGCTCGAAGAATTTGAGCAGCGTTTTGCCGCTTATATCGGAGTTCCCTACGCCGTAGCCGTAAACTCCGGCACCAGCGGACTGCACCTGTGTGTGCGGGCTCTGGGACTGAAAGCCGGCGATGAGGTCATTGTGCCGTCCTTTACGTTTGTGGCGGCGGCCAATTCCATCCGCTATGAAGGCGCGAATCCGGTGTTTGTCGACATCGATCCCCATACCCTCAACATGGATCCGGCGCGCGTTGAAGAGGCAATCACGCCAAAGACCCGCGCCATTATGGTTGTGCATACCTTTGGCGTTCCAGCGGATATGGATGCACTGGAAGACATCGCGCGACGTCATCAACTCCCCATGCTCGAGGACGCCTGCGAAGCCATCGGTGCGATGTATCGCGGTCGAAGGGTGGGTACGTTCGGCGCAGCAGCGGTCTTTGCCTTTTACCCGAATAAGCAGATCACCACAGGCGAAGGCGGGATGATCGTGACCCGTGATACAGCGCTGGCTGAACACGCGCGCGCGCTGCGCAACCAGGGACGCTATCAGGCTTCCGACTGGTTCCAGCATCACGAGGTCGGGTTCAATTATCGGCTGTCCGAGATGAATTGTGCGCTCGGCATTGAACAGCTCAAACGCATCGACGCCATCCTTGCCCGGCGGGAAGAGGTCGCCAACCGGTATGATGCGTATCTGCGCGATCTTCCTGATGTCACACTGCCCAGCCGAGGCGGAGCGCACGTGCACTGCAGCTGGTTCGTGTACGTGGTGCGGCTTCATCGAGACGGCCCGTGTGTTCTCCGCGATCGGGTGGCTGAAAGCCTTCAGGCGCACGACATCGGCTGTGGGCGCTACTTCGCGCCGATACACCTGCAGCCCGCGTACGCAGAGTGGCGCGCCTCGGCGCATCTTCGGGTTACGGAAGCGCAGTCGGCAAGAACGCTGGCGCTGCCCTTCTTCAACAGGATTACCCCAGAGCAGATCGAGCAGGTGTGCA
>CAXUIM010000062.1:0-14754 GCA_964250885.1 uncultured Acidobacteriaceae bacterium
TTCTCAGGCCGCTTTGTTTAGCGACCCGAGTGCATAGCTACAGATAGGAAAGTTCGATAACGTGCTCACACGTATACCGAAAAGCGCTGCAGTCGAAGCGAAATCTATGAAATCGGTGTGTTACGGAGATGACAGTAGCACATGCATTCCGGAAGCACTCAATCATTGTTCCTGGCGAAGATAAGATCGGCGTGCCACCTTGCCCAATACGGAACTCTGATCACGACGTAAGACAGACCCTTGACAGTCTCGTGCTTTGAATCGTGTCCCACGAACCGTGAGCCCAGGGACGTTGAGCGGACTGTAGCTTTGACGGTGCCGCTGCTTGGCGCTAATCTCGCTGGTCAGGGTTTCGCAGCACCACCGTCAGCAACCACGCGCACGGATACAGGCATATGGCCCCTCCGTATTTTCAGTGGCAATGACGGTTTGATACTTCCTGCTGTTCACCGCAAGCTCACTGTAACGTTTCCCGGTGGCGGCCAGCTTACATTCTGAATGCGGCGTCTCCGATTTCTGCTCGCAAGACGCGTCTCTTCGTCCCGCTGTGTCGCAGGTTCGACAACGATTCGCCGATTGGACAGCCTCTCGATTTCAAGTGCCAGGTGTGCGCAGAAGATATATGGATTGTGGAGAGGCAGAGAACCATGCCCTCATCTGCGGGAGCGTGCAGTCGCCATTATTCGATGGCGTCGGGGATGGCAGCGACGGATAACGAGCGTCAGAGCTTGAGCCTCGATAGGTCGGGAGCCACAAGAGACGCACCCGCAAAATTTGACGCGGGGGCCTGTGACGCAGGTTCGAGTTTTAGACATGAAGATCTAGGGCGTTTCCGGGTGCATCAAAGGCATAGCGTCGCAACAAGGTTTGCGCTTCTTTTCTTTGCAGCCACTGCGCGAAGATCGCCGCATCCTTCGGATTGGCCGCACCCTGCAGGACAGCGACATAGAAGACCAGCGGTTCGGGATAGAAGGTTTTTCCCGCGATGGACAGCATAATTTCCGGCTGCGTGGTATGAACGTCCTGACGGCTCAGATTACATCAGGGGGCAACACTAGAAGTACTCCTGCGCCACGATGAGTTCTCGCCTGCTAAGCCCTCCTGCAACTGCCATATCATTTGTCCTCGCGTATGTAGCCATTGGAACCACTTCCCGCTAGCCATCGGATCGCCCAAAAGCAGATCGAGCTGCCGGCAACTCCTGTTGGGATGCTTTTTACTGTCAGATAAATCTCTACGATCAGAATCGTCATCGTATACGGAACGAGATCGCTTCTGCCTTGGCTCGCCTGCATCACGATTGGATCGCGGCGCCGGCCATGCCCGCGCGGTGGGAGATGGTCCCTTACACGCTGCTGTCACTCTATCGCAGCAAGGAGTGGGAGATCGGCTTTAAACGGATGCTCAACCTCTCGCTATCACGACCGATCTCTTTCGGATTCAGCGGCCCTTCGCCAACACTGTGGCGTACAACGGCAGCGCCGCGCAGACGATTTTCGAGATCGTGGGACAGCAGGTGAACTATGGCGCCAAGATTCAGGGCCAGAGCACGCTGTTTCACCATCTGCTGGTGGATGCGGGCTTTACGGCACTCAATGCGCGGCTGAACAACACCGACATCGCCGCGACGGACGGCAAGCGCTTCGTGGGCATTCCAGCGTACAAGTCTGGCTTCTGTAGTGAATATCGCGTTCCGGGTATTGCGAGTCTTGCGTTCACGGGAGATTGGCAGTTCTCGGGTCGCCGCCCCCAGGATGACGAGAATCTGCACTCCACGCCGGGCTACAACACCTTCGACCTCGGCTTCCGCTACGCGCACCCGCTCTTCGGCAAGCTGGCCACGCTCAGGTTTACCTCGGATAACATCACCAATACGCGCTACTACTCCACGATCGCGGCCGGGGACATTACCGGAACCAATGCGAGCAGCAATACGGCGCATCAGGGAAGTCCGCGTACCATCTCGAGCTCTCTGGAATTCTCCTTCTGACGCGGCGCTCGACAACCGCTTAAATGTGACCCGTAGTGGATGCAAGGATCGGCGATAGAACCGAGCGCGAGTTGAGTTCACTCTCGGCGAAAAACGTGAAGCCTCCGAGCTGCATCTGTGTAGAGGAGATGTGGAGCGGAAGATGGCGAAGGTTCTGGTCGTAGGAGCAACCGGTGAGTTCGCCGGCCTCGTAGTTCCCGAACTCCGGAAGCGGGGCGCGATCGTCCGTGCGCTGATCCGGAGCGAGGACAAAGCCGAAGCGGCGCGAAAGCGCGGAGCCGATGAGACGTTCGTAGGCGACCTGAGCGACGCTGCCAGCCTGAGAGAGGCAGCCGACGGTATGGAAGGCGTCTTCCATCTAGGTCCCGGCTTCGCTGCTCAGGAAGTCCAGATGGGCTTAGCGATAGTCGAGGCGGCAAAGGCCGCAGGTGTGCGGAAGTTTGTCTTCTCCGGCGTGATCCATCCCGCACTTTCGAAGCTGACGAACCATCAGGCCAAGCTGCCGGTGGAAGAAGCCCTCTGTGAATCCGGTCTCGACTTCACCGTGCTTCAACCAACAATGTTTATGCAGAACCTGAAGGCCGGCTGGCCGCATGTGCTGCAAACTGGTCGCTTCTCTTTGCCATTCTCGAAAGATGTGCTGGTCTCGTACGTCGATTACCGTGATGTAGCCGAGGCCGCCGCACTGGCCTTGACCAGCGACAAGTTGAGCTATGGCACCTTCGAATTGAGCGCACAAGGCATGTTGAACCGTTCGCAAATGGCAGCCATGATGGCGGAAGCCACGGGCAAGCCGATCGAGGCGGCGGAGGTCCCTTTCGAGCCTTGGGCTGAAGCTGCAAAGATTCCTCCAGGCCCTCTGCGCGACGGGCTTTCGCGAATGTATAGCGATTACGACCGATATGGCTTCCCCGGCGGCAACGCGCTGGTCCTACGCAGCATTCTCGAACGAGAGCCCCGCACGTTGCGGCAGTTCTTCGATGAACTCGCACGCGGAAACAGCGTTTGACAGGGCTGTTCCTGGGAAGAACGCCGAACCGCTGATCCCCACGTTCGTTCAGCGTGTCCCGGAGTGGGTTTGCACTTACCCTGTCATTCAGCTGTTTCAAAGCAGAGTTGGAGTTCCCGCTCGTTTCAGCGAGCCGTAGGGGCCTGACTCGCTCTACACAAAATCTCGGTAACATCAGGAGAACTCTTCAGAACCCCCATCACTTCCGTGATGAACTGATCCAGTGATCAAGGTTTCCAGGTTTGGAGATATTGACCACTTGAAAGCTAATCCCTCGTCTCGATGCAACCGGTGAGGGTGACCGCGAGACCGAGCGCCTGCCCGCGGATGTCGTGCATTGCAAAAGACTCGAGGAGCGTTGCAAGGCGACCCGGCCCAAGGTTAAGCAGGACACTAGGGGCGAGTCCTTCCAGCGCCGGCCAATGCGCCATAGTTCGAGCAGTTTAGGCCGGCACCAAAAGGCCCGGCTCAACGAGTTCCCGCGCAAATGGACTCTTATCACAATCACAGATTGCTGCGCATACCGAATAACGGGAGCTCGGATGCGGCGATGGTTCGGAGGATCAGTTGAGTTCGATTGTCGCGTTGAAGAATCGTATGAAGAAGAGCCGTGCCGAATCGAAACGTACCTGACGGTGATCCAGGAGTGCCCCCGCGGGGCAGTTCTAGAGCAGACCGGATTGATCATGATGAAGCTTGGCGAGGCATGTCGCGGCGAGAGCAGTCCACCCGGTCTGATGACTCGCGCCGCAGCCTCGGCCTGTGTCTCCGCAGAAGTATTCGCTGAAAAGGATGAGGTCTCGCCAGTGCGGATCGTCGATGTAGCGGCGTTCGTCTCCGTGAACGGCGCGGCGACCCTGAGCATCGCGGATGAAGAGATTCGTGAGCCGGCGCTCCAATTCCTCGGCCACCTGCAGGAGATCGACGTAGTTGCCGCTGCCAGTGGGGCACTCTACCTTGAGCGACTCGCCGTAGACCTTGTGATAGCGCTCCAGCGCATTGATCAGCAGGAAGTTGACGGGGAACCAGATAGGACCCCGCCAGTTGCTGTTGCCGCCAAAGAGGCCGGAATCGCCCTCCGCGGGCGTGTAGTGGACGGTAAGGTGCTTACCTCCGAGGTCAACCTCAAAGGGGTGATCGAGGTGATAGCGCGAGAGGGAGCGGATACCATGATCGGAGAGGAACTCGCTCTCATCGAGCACGCGGGCGAGAATTCGAAGCAGGCGGTCTTTCGGCACGAGCTCGATGAAGTACGAACCTTTGATCTCAGGGTCGGCGCAGTCGGCCACCGCGAGGAAACGGGCGAGGTGGGGTTTGTGTTTAAGGAACCAATCCATACGCTGGCGGAACCCAGCCAGCCGGTCGATCTGCTCTTTGACGAGAATGCCTATAGCGAAGACAGGAACGAGGCCGACGATGGAGCGCACCTTGAGGACCTTGGCGGGTTCATTACGGATGGAAAGGTGATCGAAGAAGAAACCGGTCTCGTCATCCCAAAGGCCGTGCCCGTCGAAGTCGTTGATCGCTTCTATGATAGCGATATAGTGCTCGAAGAATTTACTCGCGATATCTTCGTACGCGGGTCGCGTCTGTGCAAGTTCGATAGCGATCTGCAGCATGGACGCACAGAAAAACCCCATCCATGAGGTGCCGTCGGCCTGGTTGAGTTCGGTGCCGTCGGGAAGCGTCATCGAGCGGTCGAAGACGCCGATGTTATCAAGGCCGAGAAAGCCGCCGCCAAAGAGGTTTTGGCCCTTGGCGTCGTTCTGATTGACCCACCAGGTGAAGTTAAGCAGGAGTTTTTGAAAGGCGCGTTCGAGGAAATCGGTATCGAAGTGGCCGGTCTGGCCTCCGGTGATGCGATAGACGTGGAAGACGGCCCAGGCGTGGACTGGCGGGTTGACGTCCGAGAAGGCAAACTCGTAGGCGGGCATCTGCCCGTTGGGGTGCAGGTACCACTCGCGGAGCAGCAGCAGCAGCTGAGACTTCGCGTATTCGGGGTCGATGTTGGCAAACGGGATGACGTGAAACGCGGAGTCCCACGCGGCAAACCATGGGTACTCCCATTTGTCCGGCATGGAAAGGACGTCGCGCGCGAAGAGATGACTCCAATCGTGATTGCGGCCATCCAGCCGCTCTTTTGGCGGCGGCGGAAGGGCTGGGTCGCCGTCCAGCCAGCGTTCGACGACGTAGTAGTAGAACTGCTTAGTCCAGATCAGGCCGGCGAATGCCTGGCGGGCGACATTGCGCTCGTCGTCGTTGAAGGAACCTGCTAAACGGGTAGCGTAAAACTCGTCGGCCTCTCGTTGCCTAAGGGAGAAGCAGGCGTCGAAGTCAGCGATGCTGAGCGAGGTGACGTCCGTTTCTTCGTCTTCGACGAGACGCAGGCGGAAGATGATGCTGGCGCCGGCCGCGACGGGCTCTTTAAGGTGGAAGGCAGCCTTTGTGCCGATCTGCGCCGGGTTCACGGCGGCTTCGTCTCCCTCTACGATGTACCGCGCGAAGGCGTCCTTGCTGTAGAGAGAGCCGGCGGTGGCGCCGGGCTGAACGCGGCCGGCGTTCGATTCGTTTTCGGTGAAAAGGACCGGCGCGGACGGCGTTGTGTCGTCCGTGATCATGCTGAAGCGAAAGCGACCGAGCGTGCTGTGGCCCGCGAGGACGGTACCCGCGTGGCCATCAAGCAGGTGCATCCACGGGCGGGCCTGCTGGTCGGGATCGGGCTGCGCATCCTGGTTGGGATCGCGCCATGACCAGTTGTTGCGCAGAGTAAGGGTGGGAAGAAGGGTCAGGTCGGCCGTATCGGGACCCCGGTTCGAGATGGTCAGTCGAATGAGGGTGTCGTCCGGCCCTCGCTTGGCATACTCGACCTGCACGTCGAAGTAGCGCTCTTCGGAGAAAATGCCGGTGTCGATGAGTTCGTACTCGGATTCGTCGTAGCGACGCCGGGCATTCTCGTCGATGAGTTCCTGATACGGTAAGGCGCGCTGTGGGTATTTATAAAGAGCGCGTGCATATGAGTGTGTGGGTGTTGCGTCAAGATAGTAGAAAAGCTCCTTGACATCTTCACCGTGGTTGCCCTGGTCGCCGGCAAGTCCGAAGAGCCGCTCTTTGAGAGACGTGTCATTCCCGTTCCAGAGTGAGGTCGAAAAGCAGAGGCGGCATTCGCGATCGGTCCAGCCTAGAAGGCCGTCTTCGCCCCAGCGATAGGCGCGGTATTGCGCCATGTCGTAGGAGAAAGATTTCCAGGTCTGGCCGTCGCCGGAGTAGTCCTCACGCACGGTGCCCCACTGGCGTTCGGGCAGATAGGTTCCCCAGCGCTGCCAGTTCTGCTCGCGGTTGGCAGCCTGCTCAAGTCGCAGGTCCTCTGCTGTCTTCGGTTGGCTTTGCCGCGGCTGCGTGTCGTGTTGATCCGGCAACGCGATCTCCTGGTGCAGGTTTCTTATTTGATGCGTCCGAACCCGCAGTCTACACATGAGGAGCGTAGCCGCGGTCAAGGATTGTTTCCATCGGACCCACGTCGAAGACCGGCTCTCCCGTCTTGTGGAAGAGTGGCGTGGTTCCTGAGCAATCCATGCCTGACGTAGACGCTAATCCGGACTCCACACCTGTTGTCGAGCTCGATTATCTACAACGGAAAAGTGGGCGTAGCCCCCCTTCGACAGGAGTGCAGGCGAACAGAGGGCGATATGAGCACAAAGAGAAACGCCAGGGCAGCTGAAGTGGGGAATGTGCGGACGATACGTGCAGCACAACGACTCGCAGAGGATCGCAGAGCTCTTCACGCGAATGTCGCATCACACTTTGCACGCGAGCACGCTGCGTATTCCACGAAAAGAATAGGGGCCTCCATGGAACGTCGCCGATTCCTGCAAAACGCCGCCGTCGCCGCGGTCACCGGAGCCTTCGCAACTGCCGGCTACGCCGAAACACCGCAGAACCAGTCGCTCGGGCAACAGTTCCTCACCACACCCAACCCCGCCGATGCCACGCACCTTCCCCGCGTCTCGGATCCGGGCACCCTCCGCGGCGAAATGCTGTACCGCCAGCTGGGTACCACCGGAGTCCAGGTCTCAGCCATTGGACTGGGGGGCTCGCACGTTGGAAAAGCTTCACTCTCCGACGACCAATCCATCCGACTCATTCAAGCCGCCCTTGATCGCGGCATCAACTTCCTCGATAACGCTTGGGATTACAACGGGGGACGCAGCGAACTTCTCGTCGGCAAAGCTCTCCGCACACCTGGCTACCGCGAAAAAGCATTTGTCATGACCAAGCTTGACGGACGAACCAAGCAAGTTGCACAGAAGCAGATCGACGAGTCTCTTCTGCGCCTCGGAGTCGACCACATCGATCTTCTACAGCACCACGAGGTCCTCCGCTTCGACGACCCCGATCGCATCTTCACCGAAGGCGGATCGATGGAGGCAGTGGTCGCCGCAAAGCAGGCCGGCAAAGTGCGCTTCATCGGCTTCACAGGACACAAAGACCCGCACGTTCACCTCTACATGCTCGATGTAGCGCAAAGCCATGGCTTTCATTTCGACACCGCCCAGATGCCCCTCAATGTCATGGACGCCCACTTTCGCAGCTTCGGCCAGCTGGTTGTGCCCCGCCTCATAGCTGAAGGCACCGGTGTTCTCTGCATGAAGGCTTTCGGGGGCGCCGATGGCATCATCCTCAAGAGCAATACCGTGACACCCATTGAGTGCCTGCATTACGCGCTCAACCTGCCCACCTCCGTCGTCATCACCGGCATCGACTCACCCCAGGTTCTCGACCAGGCCTTTCAGGCGGCGAGCAGCTTCCACCCGATGGATGAGCAACAACTCGCCGGCCTACTCGCAAAGACTCAGGCGGCTGCCCTCACCGGTCATTTCGAGCTCTTCAAGACGTCAGCCCATTTCGATAGCACCGCCAAACACGCCGACTGGCTCGGAGACGATTCCCCGCTCGCAAAGCAACTCGCACCGGCGAACGCGGGCTAGCTCTTCGCGTCGGTCCCCCCACCAGTGGCTCCAGCCGAATTGGCCGGAAGTCGACTGATGAGATCCGCCTTGCCTGTCAACCATCCTGGTCAACCGGCATTACGCCGGAAGCGGCACCCGCCACTCGTCTTGAAATTTTCCTGCTACTCTCCTTGACAATCTACACATCGCGGCGGATGCTGTGTAGAACGTCTAGGAGTGGACATTTGAGCGCTGCGAAGAGCAAGGCGGATCTGCTGCAAGGAACGTTGGATCTTTTGGTGCTCAAGATTGTGGCGCTTGGGCCTGTGCACGGTTATGGAATTTCACAGCGTATCCAGCAGATTTCGAAGGACGTGCTGCAGGTTCAGCAGGGCTCCCTTTATCCCGCCCTGCATCGCCTTGAAAAACGCGGCTGGCTGGTGGCCGAGTGGGGCGAGTCCGGCAACGGCCGGCAGGCGAAGTTTTACAAGCTCTCGTCACAAGGCAAGCGACAACTGGTGGCGGAAGAAGAGACGTGGCATCGGCTTGCCGGAGCGGTGACTCGGATACTTGAAGCGGTCTAGCAAGCAAGGACGGCGATCCATGGCCTGGTTCAGACGCAGCGCGAACGTTTCCCGGAAAGACAAAGAGATAGACCTGGAGATCGCCTTTCACCTTGAGGAACTGAGCCGCGAGTATATTGCCCGCGGTATGACACCCTCGGAGGCGCGGCGTCAGGCCCTGCTTTTGTTTGGAGGAGCGGAGCAGGTGAAGCAACAGACGCGCGACGTGCACGTGTTCGCATGCAAAGAGACGATTCTTACCAACTTCCGATCGGCGATGCGGTTCATACGCAAGGCTCCTTCGTTTGCCACCGCGGTTGTGCTCACCCTGGCCCTTGGCATTGGCGCTAACAGCGCCGTCTTTTCTGCAATCGACGCTGTGCTCCTTCGCCCATTGCGTTTTCCTCATGCTGGAGAGCTCGTTCAGATCCATGAGTTCGATCGTATGCGACAGAATAGCGAGACTCTGGTGGCGCCGCCGCGCTTGTTGGATTGGGATCGCTTGAGCTCGACCTTCCAGGCCATCAGCGGGTACTACACCGAGGATGCAACGCTGACCTCTGGATCTTTGCCGGAGAAGGAGACACTGGCGCTGGTGGCGCCCCGTTTCCTGCAGGTCTGGGGTGTCTCTCCGAAGATGGGTCGCGACTTCACCGAGGCGGAAGGCAGGTTTGGTGGCCCCAACGCCATCCTCATCAGCGATCGGTTTTGGCGCGGGCGCCTGCAGGCGGATCCGGCGGCGGTGGGACGGTTCCTCCGGCTGGGGAACTCCTCGTACACGATCGTCGGAGTCATGCCTCCCTCATTCCTGTTTCCCAATCGCGATGTGGATCTCTGGTCGCCAAACCCTTCCGATGCGCCCTATGCACAGAGCCGGGATGCAACGTGGTTCACGGTATTCGGCCGGATGAAGCCAGGTGTTCCCCTGTCCAGGGCGCAAGCAGATATCACGTCAGTACAGGGACAACTCGCACGTCAGTATGGGAAGCCGGATACCGGTCTCCGGGTTCAGCTCGTTCCGCTCAAGCTTGGCATCGTCGGTAAGGCACGGGATTCGCTGTGGTTGCTGTATGGTTCGGTTTCGATGCTTCTTCTGATCGCGTGTACCAACATCGCCGGTCTGCTGATGGCGCGAACCGCGGAACGAGAACATGAGATTTCAATCCGCTACTCGCTCGGGGCGACACGGCCGGCAATTATCGGCCAGTTATTGACGGAGGTGCTGGTGCTTGCGGTGACGGGTTCGCTGCTTGGACTGGCGCTGGCGGCTGGAGCGTCACACGTCTTCACGCAGTATGCAAAAGATCTTCCGCGCATCGATGAGATTGCCTTGAATGGGCGGGTGGTTGCGTACTCGCTGGTCTGCGCTGTGCTGGCGACCCTCCTGTGCGGCTTGTTTCCCGCACTCCGCGGCACGCGGCGCAGCCTTTCAGAATCGCTGTCGCGGGCAGGACGGGCGCAGGTCTCGCCACGCGCCTCGTGGCAGTGGGGATTCATTGGCGTTCAGGTCTCGCTCGCAGTCACGATGCTGATTGCTTCGGGGTTGCTGCTGCGCAGCTTCCACACGCTCGGGTTGATCGATCCCGGCTTCGATCCGGAGCACGTCCTCACTCTGCGTGTCAGCGGATCGTGGAGCGAGACGTCCGATATGGCGAAGCTAAAACAACGTGTCGATCGGACACTCGAGGGCTTACGCAATGTGCCCGGGGTTGAGGCAGCGGCTACGTCAGGAACGATTCCCGGGAATGCCGACGCGTACCCCACCTCGTTGAAGGTACTTGAAGGCTCCGCCGGCGACCAGCGTAAGGTCGCGGCAAACATGCAATGGGTTTCGACGGATTACTTCAAGACGCTTCGGATCCCTCTGCTACAAGGAAGCAGCTGTCAAGACGGTTTGCCCTACTCGACGATGGTGGTCAATCGAAGCTTCGCCAGACGCTATTTCCCAGGCGTCATACCTATCGGTTACCACCTGCGCCTCCTCCCAGAGAATGCTTTCAGCTTAAATTCGGAGATACGGGGAGTTGTAGGGGATGCACGGGAACAAGGCCTCGATACGGAGCCAGAGCCAGCGGTGTACTGGTGTACAAGTGCCCCTAGCCCCGATCCCAACTACCTGATCCGTACTCAAGGTGATCCGGCTGCAATGGCAGACACGTTGCGGAAGGCGATTCGGGCCATGGAGCCATCGCGCGCCGTTTTTGAAATCAAGCCACTGGTCGATCATCTTGGGGATCGACAAGCTGAGATCCACTTGAGGACGATGCTTCTCACCACATTTGCGCTAACCGCCATTCTTCTGGTGAGTGTCGGTCTGTATGGCACGGTCAGCTATCTGGGACGTACGCGCCGCCGCGAAGTCGGTCTGCGGCTTGCACTGGGTGCGATGCCGTCGCAGATCATGGGCTCGATGCTGTTGCAGGGATTTCGAGTGACGCTCGGGGGAGGCCTCGCTGGGCTAGTCCTTGGAGCAGGACTCAGCCGAAGCTTGCGCGGCATGCTGTTTGGCGTTTCCCCCCTGGATCCAGGCACCTACGTGGGAGTTCTTGCACTGATCCTGGTGGTGTCTGCCGCCGCCACGGTCGTTCCTTCTTTGCGCTCTACCAGGGTCAATCCCACGCAGGTACTCCGCGAAGACTAGGCAGACAGTGACTAGAAGCGTTTCTCGTTGGGCATCCGACGCAAAACGGATAAAAATGTGGAATATGTGCGCGACAGAATTTTGTGGCTATATGCAACGAAGCTTCTGTATTTCTAGTTCAGCAGTGGTTTACGCACCTTCGGTTTAGTCTTCGGCTCGAACAGACGCCCAAACCTTTTCTGCAACTGTCCGCAGAGTTACCGCGGAAAGCCGACGTGGTTGCTTGGCGAGCCGCGCGACCAACCCGATGGTCATCTCCTCAAGGACCTCCAAGGGCCAGTCTTGCAACACGCCTCCTCTCGACCGCCCTTGGAAACGGTGTGCGAACTCTGCCTCGGGTGAACCTGGAACCAGCGGTGCAGGCGTGCAAGGAAATCCCGCAGTCTCATACTGCTCAAGAAAGCGCATTTCGCGAGTATGTTTCCGGCAGAAGTCATACCAATTAAGCCAGACAAGAAGGAATGCTTCTTTTGCTTGCATATCCGGGGAGTAACCCTTCAGAAAGCCCGTAAGCTTCAACTCTCGAACCCGATCATATAGAGCCTGAATGATCTCTTCTTTGCTCGCGAAGTGGTGATAAATCACTCCGGCGCTCGCTCCGGCGCGCTCTGCAATGAGAGACATAGGCGCTTCGTGGAAACCTCGCTCCACCACTACGTCGAGCATCGCGTCGAGAATGGCGTCTCGCTTCCTGGGCTTGGCTCTTGACGTCATGTTGCTATTCTTTCACGGTCATAAAACCGATTGTCATTGCATGCAATTGACCGCTGCCATATTGAGTAAGCGGAGTTAGAGCATTTTTGCTTTTACTGTGAACTGGAATCAGGCGTGCAGTGTCGTTTTTTTCGGGAAAAACGACGTTGCGGTCGGCGGCTTCGGTCTACACCTAAAGCAAAAATGCTCTAGTTCACAAGCGATGCTGCTCGATGACTCGGCAGTGGCATATCGAAGATGCAAGTCTCAGGCTTCTGTTTTCCGTCTCCGAGGCGCAGCTGAATCCGGAGAGACAAACTCTTCGAGAATTCCACACTGAGCGCGTTTCCGATCGGCCTTCCCGTTTCAAGCACTGTGAGACCACGTGAAGACAAAGCACCCGAGAACGCCGACTGCAGTGAGTGGCTTCATCGGTGGCCAGGGCGCTCGCCATTGCCTGACCTCTTGCGCCATGGCGCTATGAGGCCATAGGAGATCGACCCAGAATTCGACAGACCTTTTCATTCAACCGACAAGCGCGGGCGCTATGAGATGGGGCGCATGCCACTACTTAGGTCGACAAGTTCCAGATCGTTCTGTCCGTCTTCCACATCGATGCCTTCTAAAGAGGTACCACTTTTCGCTCAATGTCAGGGACTCCCCCCGAGCAACGACGCGCCGCGGTCCGAGTAGTTCTACTTCCATGTAGCTGCTTTCCACGTAGATCTCGTTGTTCACGCCGTAATCGGGGTACTCCGCTCGTTCGTCGTGACAAAACCGCTTTCCGAACAATGTATTTCTCACAGATGCGCGCACCATCCCTGCTTGTTGCGCAGACCAAACTTCTGGGAGTTAGAGAGAGCCGGGTCAGCATGGAGCAGGAGATACTTCTGGCCCAGCGTAAAGCGAGGATCCCGCAGATGGGTGAAGGCGCACAAAGCGAATGGCTGCGCAACCGTAACGTAGTCGTCGTGAGTCTGGAAAGGCACGCGAGGAACGATCGCGGTTCCACATTCGACAACCCGTAATCGCCCAGGGAATCTCTGCACAAGTTCCGCGTCCACAGCCTGATTGATTAGTCTGATAGTCGGAGGTGCACCGCGATCAAGCAGCGGACGTTTGCGCCTCAGCCGAGTTTTGAAAGGTATGGGCGGAAGTCACGCCGGGAGCTGTTTCTCGAAGAGATGGAGTTAGCCGTTCCCTGGCCGGAGTTGGAGGCTCTGGTAAAAGGCGCACTACCCGAAGGCAGGCAACGGCCGCCGTCCTGTCGGCCTTTCGATCATGTTGCGGACGTACTTCATGCAACTGTGATTCAACCTTTCGCATCCCGGTGTGGAGGGTGCATTTTTTGATTCTGCCACGCTGCGGCGGTTCGCGGGTGTGGATCTCGGAGTAGCTCCGGCGCCGGACGAGACGACGGTGCTGCGCTTCCGCCATCTGCTGGAAAACCACGATCTGCGCGGGCGGATGCTGGAGGCGGTGAACCTGCATCTGGAGGCCAAGGGGATCAAGATCCAGACGGGTACGATCGTCGATGCGACCATTTGATTGTCTGGTCGCCGAGCAAGTGTGCGGTGTGATCGGCGCGTCGTTAGAAAACTTGATATCGGAACTTCGCTTCGAGCGCGCAAGCCCGCTGAGATGGAAAGAACTGGCTAGGATCGCGCAATTTGTTGGCGTGTCCCGTACAACACGTGCGCGCCCCCAAAGATGGCTGGTAGACGGCCGCGGCACGTTGCCATCACAGCTGTGCGGTCGACGAAGGCGCAGGTTCCTCCCTCTCCAGCGCCTCCCTCTCCGGCCAGTCAATCTCTGGCAAAGCCTCAAACAGCGGACGAGCGAAGAGGTAACCCTGCAGCAGCGAAACGCCATAGGATCGCAGCAGCGAGAGCTCCGCCAGAGTCTGCACTCCCTCCCCGACCACTCGTATGTCGAGCTCGCGGCAGAGCTCTACCACTCGGCGCACGATGGTTTGGGCGCGCGGTCGGGTGTCGATATTCCGGATGAGGCGGGCATCCAGCTTGAGCTCGTCCACGCCTTCCAGCTCAGCCAACAGATTGAGATTGGAGTAGCCGGCGCCGAAGTCGTCCAGCGCTACTGTGAACCCCCGGCGGCGGTACTCGTCCACGATTTTCTGCAGATGGCCCGGGTCCTGGACCTGCTCTACCTCCGTGATCTCGAAGGTAAGGGAAGAGAGCGGAAACGCGAACTCCTCGGCGGCTTGCAGCGTCCGGCGAATGCAGGCGGCGGGGCTATACACCGCGCCGGGCATAAAGTTCACCGCCAACCGGGCGCCGCGGCGGGCGATGCCCAGCTTGCTTGCCAATCGGATGGCACACACACGGCAGCCCTGATCGAAGACGTAGCGAATCTCCGGTGTAAGTTGCTGCAAAACCCAGCCGGCCGGCTGGCCCTGGGGTCCCCGCACCAGGGCCTCATAGGCGAATACCTGCCGCTGCTCGATGTCGACGATGGGCTGAAAAGCCATCGAAAAAGAAAAGGGGAGGCCCTTGCCACCGCGGCATGCGGCGCATTCGGAACCACTTGTCGCGGCGCCGGACAGGAGCGGCAGACAGGCCGGGTTGGCCGGCAGCGTTTCGGACATAGCATTCGCCTCGCAGACTCGTTATCGTCACGCCGAGCCGGAACTTTACAGCAAAGTTCCTGTACGAAACCCGGGACTGAAGCGGAAGTGCGCCGTTTGTCAGGAGAAAAGCGGCGTTGAGTGCCTATGCCCCCGGGGTACATCTACATGCATCATGCTCGCACGTCCGCCTGGATCAGCGGCCCGCGTACCCGGCCTGGCATGCATTTTCCGGCTTTCCTCTCCCGATTCGAACTGTAGCTGAGGACTGCGGCCCGGGGGGGGGGGGGGCCAACCCCGCCCCCCCCCCGGGGGGTTTTGTAGGGGG
>CAXUIM010000062.1:14764-16413 GCA_964250885.1 uncultured Acidobacteriaceae bacterium
CCCGGCCTCGCATGCATTTTCCGCATTTCGTCTCCGGATTCGACCTGTCGCGGAGGACTCCGGCCCGGCGCCGTCGGGCCCCACGGCGCCACGACCTGCGGCTTTCTTCGTCGCGCTTCCCGGCTGCGGCCTCTACAATCAGTAGCAATCATGATTCAGAACAGTATTCCCGAAGCGCTCACTTTCGACGATGTACTGCTGGTGCCGGCGTACTCCGATGTGGTTCCAGCGCAGGTGAGCACGCAGACGCGGCTCAGCAAAAGCATCACGCTGGCCACCCCCCTGATGTCGGCGGCGATGGACACCGTGACCGAATCGCGCCTGGCGATCGCGATGGCGCAGCAGGGCGGCCTTGGTGTCGTACATCGCAACCTCAGCATCGAGCAACAGGCCGGCGAAATTGACAAGGTGAAGCGGTCGGAGAGCGGAATGATCGTCGATCCGGTAACCATCGAGCCGGAGCGGCCCATCGCGGACGCCCTGGAGGTGATGCGGCGCTTCAAGATTTCCGGCGTGCCCGTCACCAGCAACGGCAAGCTGGTCGGCATTCTGACCAATCGCGACCTCCGCTTCGTCTCGCGCACCGACATCGCAATCGGCGATGTGATGACCAAGGAGAACCTGATCACGGTTCCCGTGGGCACGACGCTCGAACAGGCCGAACATATCCTGCACCAGCATCGTGTGGAAAAGCTGCTGGTGGTCAACGACGCCTATGAACTCAAGGGCCTGATCACAGTCAAGGACATCCAGAAGAAGTTGAAGTATCCCAACGCCAGCAAGGATCCGCAGGGCCGGTTGCGGGTGGCGGGAGCGATCGGCGCGACCGGCGATTACCTGGAGCGCGCCGCGGAGCTGGTGAAGTACCGCGTGGATGCGCTGGCCATCGATTCCGCCCATGGGCACACGGCCCGCGTGCTCGAGGCGGTCCGCGAGGTCAAGGCCGCCTTTCCGGACGTGTGCCTGATGGCGGGCAATGTCGCGACCTACGACGGCACGCGGGCGCTGATCGACGCCGGCGCGGATGCGGTGAAGGTGGGCATTGGACCCGGCTCGATCTGCACCACGCGCATGGTGACCGGCGCGGGTATGCCCCAGATCACCGCCATTGCCGAGGCCTATCGTGCGGCCAGCGGACGCGGAGTCGCCATCATCGCGGATGGCGGCATCAAGTACTCCGGCGACATTACCAAGGCGATCGCGGCCGGAGCCAGCATCTGCATGATGGGCTCGCTGTTCGCGGGCGTGGATGAGAGCCCGGGCGAGACCATCCTGTACCAGGGCCGCAGCTTCAAGGCGTATCGCGGCATGGGCAGCCTCAGCGCCATGGCGCAGGGCTCGGGCGAGCGCTATTTCCAGGGCAAGGATGACATGGCTTCGGAACTTCCGCGCACCGCGATCACGGCGCGGGAGGGCGCCAGCGGCAACCGTCTGGCCAAGTTTGTTCCGGAAGGTATTGAAGGGCGGGTGCCGCATCGCGGACCGCTGGAGGCGATGATCTATCAACTGGTCGGCGGTCTGCGCTCCGGCATGGGTTACCTGGGATGCGGAACCATCGAGGAACTGCAGCAGAAGGCGCAGTTCATCCGCATCTCAAACGCCGGTTTGCGCGAGAGCCACGTGCATGATGTGGTGATCACGCGCGAGGC
>CAXUIM010000063.1:0-11404 GCA_964250885.1 uncultured Acidobacteriaceae bacterium
CGTACTTGCCTCGCGGACATCCGAGGTGCTTTTTCAACAAGCTCCTAGAGCAGTACTGCTGTCATGGCGCTCAAGTTGAAGTGTAGGAGTGCCGTTTTTCTTGAGGAAAAACGGCGTTGAGACCTGAAGCCCTGGATACACCTACAGCAATACTGCTCGAGAGCGTTTCTCCGAGTGAGCCGGGTGTGGAGTGCCGCTGCTGTAAAGCAAAGGCACTCGACTCCCGGCGCAGCACCGGAGGAGTGTTTCAGAGCCACGATGAGGGCCGCGGCATAACGCCCGGCCCTCGACTTTTCAGGAGCAAACATTTGAGTCTGCCGCCACTAGGAAGCAAAGGACCGAATACACCCGAATGGGTGAAGAGGGAGCTCGCCCGCTTTGGCAAGAATCCGGCGGGGCTGCCGATCTACCGGCTGGTGTGGTCGGAGAACAAGCTCACGCCGCTCGATGGCGAGCTGATCCAGGAGTACGATTACGCGCCGGCACGGTGGGTGATTGAGAAGTGGCTGGCGGCGGAGATCTATGCGGGCTCCGAGATTGTTTACGAGTACCGCGAGGCGACCGGGGGAGTTCGGCAAGGGCCGTATCCGCGCGCGGGGTACTACTGCGAGGTGAGTCCGAACCCGTTTGTGCCGGGGGTGCCGCTGACGCCCGAGGTGATGAGCCTGGTATGCACGGTGATTGAGCGGGGCCGGGCGTTTACGGGCTCAGAGCGCATCGCGGCGCTGAAGGAGCGGGAGGCGAGGAAGGAAGAGGCGCGCCGGCAGGAGCTGGTGGAGAGCGTGAAGGAAGCGCAGACATCGGCTTCAGAGGGACGGATTCAGCAGGCGGTGAGCGGGCCCAAGGTGAACCACCGGACGGTTGAGGATTACGAGCGTGACCAGAAGCTGACCACGCGCGATGTGGCTCTGCCCGCCAGGGGCATCACCCAGTACTAGGAGTTTGTTGAAAATCGGCTTTTGTGGCTTCGCTAACTTCGCGAAACCCGCTTTGATTGCGGGTTTCGTACTTGCCTCGCGGACATCCGAGGTGCATTTCCAACAAGCTCCCAGAGCCATCCTGGTGAATGTGCCCTCGGAAGGGGGTACAAAGGGCCTCGACCCGCGGAGCCGCTGACACCCACTGAGATGAACCACACGCCGTACCCACCCGAGCCAACCTGGAGCCCATGAGACGACACGACCTCGTACAAGAGCAAGCGGAGCGAATCGACATCACGATAGGTGGCCACGCAGAAGCCGTCCATCTCAAGTTCAGCGCTCAATCTGCCCTCGGAGTCAAAGTGCAAGCGATGACACTCGACCCAGAGACGGCCCGCGGGTTGATCAAGGAAATTGAAGCCGTGCTCCGCAAAGACCCGCCGCGTCCCCCTCAAGCAACCTAGAGAGCCGGCCTGGACCCAGGGGGGCGTGAAAGCGCCATTTCCGCTGGAGACAGAGAACGCTGAGCGGTTCGGCTTCGGTCGTTCCACGAAGAACAATCCACAGGCCATGAAGAACAATCCACAGGCCATGAAGGACAACCCAGAAGGAGAGTTGGATGCTGACCGCACACGCCGCCCGAGAGCAGTTTCTTGCCAGCAACAAGCCGAAGATCCAGGATCTGGATGCATCTATTTACGACCGGCCGCCGGTGCGGATCTTCAACATCTACGGACGCCAGCATGCACAACGGATGAGCTATAAGACGTTCGTCATCCCGGCCTGCGACGAAGGCGAAGAGCATTCCGGGCCGTGCGTCATTCCGGGGATGGTGCATGACTTTGCGCAGGTGGTAGGCGACTCGCTGGAACTGCGGCCGGTGCCGATCCCGGGGCCGAAGGTAGCCGAGGATGTGCTGGGCAACGGAGACAATGACCTGCGGCGGTGGGGATGCTTCGTGACCGAGAACGAGACGCCGACCAAGAAGGAGCTAGTGGCGGCGCGGGCGAAGCTGATTCCTACACTGAACGCGAAGGTGAACGAGGCCGATGCGCTGTATGTGGGGACAGCTGAGCAGCGCAACAGCATCGGGCGGGAGCATCGCCGGGCGGCGAAATACCTGAAGCAGGAGCGTCCGTGGCTGAGCTTGTCGGAAGCGATGGAGCGCTGCCCGCATTGTGGCGTGTCGTGCATGCCGGGTATGGCCTTCTGCCCGAACGGAGACATGCTGGACGAGGCCAAGGCCCGCAAAGCCAAGCCATGGCTGTTCAGCGGAGCGAAGGCCAGCTAAGGGTTTATGCGGTATGCAGGGGTGCTGAGAAGGGACACTTGCCAAAGAACATCGTTCCAGGGCGGATCAAGGTGGGCTGGCGAGCCCTTGCGAACCCACATCTCGAAATCGAGATATGGGGCACCCGCTCTAAGCACCCAGATGTGGGACACGGACATGTGGGGCATGCGGGCGTCCTGCTAACGGATGTCGTTCAAACAGGTCCTAAGAACCCACATCTCGAAATCGAGATATGGGGCACCCGTTTCCAGAGCAATCATAGGGTTTCCAGTACACCCATAGGAGAAACGTTTTATGCCCATTACCCCGCAAAGGCCACTGTATGTCGCCTCTCAGGTGTTCTGGAACGTATATGAAGTGCTGAACTTCGCGCGCGCGGTCCTGAACGATATGCAGATCGACCGGGAGGGTGATCTGCTTTCCAACACGCAGCCGTATACGGAAGTTCTGCTGAACCTGTGCTACGCGAACCTGCAGGACAAGCTTGCGGATTCCGGTGTGGAAGCGGTCAGCGTGAAGGAAGCCGTGGTGCTCAGCGTGCCTGGATCGCTGGCGATGGATCCGGCGACGCAGGTGCGACTGGGCTACGACGGGTACTTCGACGGCGTGAACACGGAGGCGCTGCCCTGGACGTTGCCGCAGGATCTGTTGATGCCGATGGAGCTTTGGGAGCGGACGGCGGGCAGCTTGTCGGGCTTCCGAATGATGACGCAGCGGCTGGGCGGCTTCCCGAGCCTGGGAGTTTTTGGCGGCTGGGGTATCTGGGAGTTCCGCGAAAATGCGATCTGGTTCCCGGCGGCCAGCCAGGCCAACGATCTGCGGATTCGGTATGTGCCGAGCCTGCCTGACCTGCGGGTTCCACCCGAGGGCGAGCCGCCGATGCAGATTCCGCTGGCGCGGTGCGGTCAGGCGCTGGCTTACATGATTGCGGCGGAGCTGGCGGAGTCTCGCGGAGCCGTGGGCGCCCCGGTGCTGCGAGCAAAGGCAGAGACGCAGATTGAAGAGATGGCGACGAAGAGTGCCAAGCGCATGCAGCAGGCGACGATTCGCAAACGGGCGTATGGACGCGGAATGTGGAGGCAAAGGTAAGTGGCGATCAATCCTTCGGGCAGCGCGACTCTTACGGTGGCCAGTTTCGGGGGCCTGCGGACTGACTGTCCGCCAACGCAGGTTCCTGCCGGTGAGAGCCCGCAATGCCAGGACGTAAGTTTTGCGCCCGGCGCGGTGTTCACCCGTGAGGCCCTCAAGCGGATACTGCCCACGCCATCGCCGAATCCGCTGGTGTGGGGACAGAGCTTCACAGCGGCGGACGGAAGCCCTTTTGTGCTGGTGCTGGACAGCAAGGGAACGTTCTCGAAGGTGGTGAATGGAGCGCTGGTTGGGATTGGGAGCACGGTGCCGGGCGCACAGGTCTCGGCGATCTCGGCCAACGGCCGCATGTACATGGCGCTGTCGGACGGCAGCCGGGGAGTGGACGTGCCCCGGCAGTTCGATGGAACGACGGGATACTTCGATCGGGTGAGCCAGGGAGGGCCGGCGGTGGGGCCGACAGTGACCAATCTCGCGCTGCCGGCCGTACAGGCGGCAGCGGGTACGGGAAGCACGTCTCCGGTTGTCTCGATTGTCAGCAGTGGTTACATTCCGGCTCAGACAGTGATGGGACAGGCGATTCCGGCGTACCACTCCACGCTGACGATAACGCTTGCGGCGGAGCAAAGCCTGGCGGTGGGCACGGCGCTCGTTATTACGGGGAACACCAACAGCATGTTCGAGATGACGGTGAGCGTGCTGGCGGTTCTTAGCGCCACGGAGTTCATCTGCTCCTACTACTCGAGCACGGCGCAGTCTGGGACCGGAGGAACGGCGACTGTCTCAGCGGGGAACACCCTGAGCCGATCCGGCAATACGGTGACGGCGACGACGGCCGGGGCGCACAACCTGCAGGTGGGTTATCAGGCGCAGGTGGCAGGCTTTGGGACGAGCACGGTTGGCGGAACAATCACGTCGATTGTGATCGACAACGAGACGAATCCAGGCCTGGCGACGATTACCACCAGCGCAGCGCACGGGCTGCTGCCCAACAATTACATCACCATCAATGGAGTGGGGAACACCCAGGTAGGAGGAAGCGTTTCCTCGAGCGTGGGGTACGGCTCCATGATCCTGGTCACGACCAACCAGGAGCACGGTTTATCGGTGGGCTCGGTGGTCACGATCACTGACCTGGGATCCGCGCCCCATTATGGCGACGGAACGTGGACGGTGGCGAGCGTACCGAGTTCGACACAGTTCATGTACGAGGTTCCGGGAGCGAACCTAAGCGGGACCGAGGGCGGAGCTTCGGGAACGATCGCGGTGGTATGGCCGAGCACATCGTCGGATCCCTCGGACAACGTGTTTCAGGTGAGCACCTGCCCGACGGCGACCACGTTCCAGGTGGCGATCAGCTACCCGGATGGGACATGGAGTTCGGGAACAATCAACTTCGCCTGGGATGGAACATTTTACGTCACGGCGGTTTTGAGCGCGACCAGCTTTCAATATCAGCAGACCGGGCCGAACGCGACCACAGCGGCGATCGGTACGATCGCGCCGCAGGGTCAGTTGGCGCCCGGGACGCATCTGGTGGTGGAGATGTTCCTGACGCGGACCGGTTTTTTGACCGCGCCCAGTGCGCCGGTACAGTTCATCGCCGATGGCAGCGGCTACGCGAGCGTCTCAAGCCTGGCGATTGGGCCGGCCAACGTGGTGGCGCGGTACCTGGCCTTCACGGGAGCGAACGGGAGCCGATTCTTTGTGCTGCCGGTGCAGGCGCAGAACAACGGGCTGCCGATTTCAACGTCTACCATCGTCAACGACAACACCACGATGGCGGTGGTGATGGATTTCAGCGACCAGAGTCTGCTTTCCGGCCTGGGCGTCGACATTCCAGGCAACAATCTGTTCAACCAGGTTGTGCTGGAGCCGGCTTTGGGCGTTTCGTTGTTTGCGAACCGGATGGCGTGGTGGGGCGGACGAAATGTGATCGGCAACCTGCTGAACATGGGGTTTGAGGGGGGAGTCCTCTCAGGCGCTTCGAATGTTCCGCTGGGATGGACAGTGGGAGATCCTACGGGAGCTCTGGTAGCAGGCGACTCTGGCCTAGGGTGGCAGGTCACCGGACCGGGGACCGGTCTGATCAGCCAGCCGGCGTTTCAGGACTATTACGGTGTGGCCATTCTGCAGCCGCAAACTCTGTACAGCTTTCGTTTCTGGGCCAGCGGTACGGCTACGGTGGGCACGGTAACGGCGGAGTTGTATGGAGGAGGCGCGGTACTGGCCACGGCTACGGTGACGTTATCGCAGATGGCGGCTGGTCAGTTCTACCAAGCAACGTTCAGTGCCGAGACGCCACTGGTACTTCCGGCGGACACAATTCTGCAGGTGTATGTCACGGAGCTGCTAGCCGGCCAGAGTGTCACGCTGGATGAACTCACGCTGGGATATGCGCAGAACCCGTTTCGCAACCCGCAGGCGCGGTTGAGCTATGTGAACAATCCGGAGGCGTTTGACGGAGTCACCGGGAATCTGGGGCCGGCGGATGATTCCACAGCTCTGATCGCAATGGTGGCGTTCACTGAATCGAGTGCGCTGATGGTTACCGAAAGCGCGTTATATGCCGTGACGCAGGCAGGGGATGCGGAGCCGGCAAGCTGGTCGCCGCGCCGGCTCGCGACGGACTGCGGGATGGAGGCGGTGAACTCGATTGCGCCCGGGGCCGGCTGGGCGGTGTGGGCCTCGCCTGAGGCCGCGTGGTTGTTCTCGGGGACACTGGGTACGGCGCCGGTGCGACTATCAAACGGAATCCAACCGTCGTGGCAGCAGTTTACGGTCCAGTGGGTGGTCAACGATCCACAGATGCAAAGGGTGTATTTCGGTGGCCTGACGCGTTCGCCGGGCGCGGACCGGGAGCCGGGACGACCACCCGAGCCGGAGCGGCCCACAGTCTGGTTGTATGACTATCACGAGGGAATTGGCAGCGGGAAGTGGTCGCCGTGGACGGCACCGGCTGTGTTTGGGGCCATGCTGCCCGATGGCATGAGCTTTGTGGCGGGGTCCAATCTCTATGGGCTGCGAGCAGACCACGACCAGGACGATGACTTTGGGGCTATAGCGGCTTCCTATACTCCGGCCGCGTTTGCGGACGGAGGCTATCGCAAGCTGTTCACGTACTTGACGGCGCGAGTGATGGGCGACGGCCAACTGGCTCCGCAGCAGTTCCGCGATCAACTTCAGGTGGCGGTGAAACAGTGCCGGGAGCTGACGCTCAGCAATGCGCCGGAGACAGATGCCGAGTGGGGCTTGAATCTCAGCGGGAGATACCTGTTCCTGAAATTTGCGCCGCTGGCAGGGAATTTCCGGTTGGAAGAGGTTACGGTGGCGTGCAAGCCGGATCCAATGACTCCGGTGAGTGGGAGATTCTGATGCTAAACGTTCCGAATCTTGACATGATCGGGCAACAAAACCCGGCGGTGTACGAGGCGCTGCAGAGCATTGTCGCGGGAGTGAACAACATGGCGGCGCAGACCAACTCGGAGCCCAGCCGAAGCCAGAACACAGCGCCTCCGGCAATCGCCGGGTTCAACGTTGTGGAGTCGGGTGGGATTCACGACCTACAAATCACCGACAATGCACCGGCCTATCGGGGAGTGAACTATTTCGCGCAGTACAGTCAGACGCCGGATTTCTCGAATCCGTACCAGATCGACCTGGGCAGCTCGCAGAATCACCGGGTGAACATGGGTTCGGGCACGTACTACTGGCGCTCCTGCTCGAGCTATGCGACCAGCCCGCCCTCAGGCTTTGTGTATCACGGAGGAGCGCAGGCAATTGCAGTGGGGAGCGGGAGTTACGCCGGTCCCGCGATGCAGCCGAGGCAAGGAGCAGATGGCTACGGAATGCTGTACCGCAACAGCTCGCAGGCGCCGGTGCGGGGATGAGAGTGCGGAAGCTACGAGCTGAAGACGAGGAGGTCCTGAGGGAGGCTTACCTGGCCCGCGGATTCCCAGGAGGATGGCGACCGCTGGAGGATGCTGTCGCTGCGATTGTGGTGGTGGACGAGGAAGAGAGGCCAGTGTTACTAGCAGCCGCTCATGAGCTGGCGGAGGTGCGGCTGAGTGTGGACTGCGGGTGGGGTACGCCGGGGTTACGTGAAGAGGCGCTGCGCCAGGCACACAGTGCGTTACGGGATGAGTTGGAGGTAAGAGGATACCGGCGGGTCATAGCTCTGCTGGAGCCAACGATCGCCCGAGGGTTTGGAAGGCGTTTGAAAAAGCATTTTGGATGGCTGCCCAGTCGTGGTGTGGCATGGGAGAGAGAGGTCTGATGTCAAGTTCCAATGGAGTATCGAAGGATGCGCTGGCCAATAGCGGCACGGCGAACGGTCTGGCTTCGAGCTATAACAGCGCGGCGGCGGATACAAGCTCGGTGTTGAGCCCCACGCTACAGCAGATGGTGACCAATCCGACCGGCTACTCGCCGACGGAGGTGGCCGACATGAACACAGCCGCTATGCAGAGCTATGGCGGCTCGCAGGCGGGAACCGTAGGGCAGGCTAACCTGCAGGCCGCACGCACCAATAACGCCGGGGCTTATCAAGCGGGGCTAGACGATTCGGCGCGGTCCAATGCGGCCGGATTGGCGAACGCGGCCCTGGGGGTGCAGAACCAAAACTCCAACGTAAAGCTGGCGCAGCAGCAGGAAGGCCTGAACGGTCTGGAGGGTATGTACGGGACGCAGGTGGGTGCGGGAGAGAATGCGCTTGGCCTGAGCGACCAAGCGCTGGGTGTAGCCAACACGGCATCGAATTCAACTCTCAACCGTTACCTGAGCCTGGGCAATGCGGGCCTGGGTCTTCTCTGAGCGACGGGAGGGAGCATCCGTGGAGCAAATCTCAGTTCCGCACAGAGCAAAAGGAATGGTGGTTCGTCTCGCGTCTCCTGAAAGATCAACGTCAGCTCTCCGCGCCCCGGTGTCGCGGCTTCCGAATACGGTAGAGTCGGCGACGCCAATCTCCAGACGGAACGCACCCGCTAGCCTTCCACAGTGTTTTCAAGGCGGGACGGGTTCGTATGCGGGCCCCCATCTATTCCGATTGATACGCACTGGCGAACGGACGTTCACTACCGGGGAGCCGCCGATCCTTTCTGCCCATCGATTGAAGATAGTACCCCGGGGTGCGGCGCCGGTGGGCGGGATAGAACCGTCACTGGTGGGGGGACCGAAGCGGAGCCGAACTTCGGGTTCGAGGCTAGCTGAGAAACTGGCCCGGCTAACGCCAGAAGAGCCGCGGCAAAAGGATGGCGTTCCTGGGCTGGAGCGTGCGAAGCCTTCATTCGCTGCGGAACCTGGGGACGGTCAGATTTTGTATGACAGGAATGGAACGCCGATCGCCTTCCAGGATGGAGAGGGGAATCTGCTGGGACCTAACGATGCGAATCTGCCACCGCTCATCGAACAGATTCTGGATGCCGGGATTCGCAAGCTGCCCGCAACTGCCTATGAGTTATGGCAGCAGCGGAATCCAGAAGGAAGGGCGGAGGATTACCTGAAACTCGCCGCGAAGGGGAAGATCAAGCCTCTAGCTCAGCAGTTGGCGGATGCGGAGACGGCGGGCGACACAGACGCCACGAACACCATTCGGCGCATTATCCAACAAGGTCGGATTTGAGTGAAAACAATGCCGGTGTATCGGATGGCCGCTGCAGCAATTACCTGAAGCTGCGAAGCTGGCGATTTCTGAAGTTCCGGTTTCTCGTGGGCAAAGACCAAGTTGTATCCGTGGCTCCCAGTACACCATCAGGAAGTTTGCGCTACCGGTTGGCTTCAGCTGAATCAGGCAATGAGGCCGATCTTCAGCAGTTACATCGACGTGGTGATTTCCTGGTGGGGAAGAACTAACAGGTACGAAGAAGAGGACACGGGTGCACGATCATCGTCCGACACAGTTGACTTCGGGGACCGGTGTGCAACGAACCGGTAACAACAAATCTCGGCTTGTTTCAACACCAGGCTCCGCTGGTTTCAGTTTTTGAGAGGCACAAACGAATGAAGCGACTTTTTCTTCTGCTGTTGGCGTTATCAAGTCCCGCGTGGGGTCAAGGGGTGCTGTTCACTGCACAGGCTCTGACCACCGTGCAGGTAAATGGTGTTCCTGTGCTGGCTGCGCAGCCCTTTGCCGAGGTGTCGGTGTGCCAGCTTTCGTCTGGAGGGTGCGAGACGACCACGGTCTACAGCGATCAGGCCATGAGCCAGCCCCTTAGCCAGCCGTTCAAAACCGATGCTCTGGGCAATCTGGTGTTCTGGGCTCCGGCGGCAAATTACCAGTACACCTTCTGCCCCATTTCTTCGCATGACTGTTATACGTATGCGATCAGCGGAGGCGCGGCTGCAATGTGTACGGCGGCCAGCTGCAGCGGCGTCTTGGTCTCGTCTCCGATTGGTAGCCAGACGGTCACGCAAGAGACCGGAACGGTGTTTGGATTGAATACAGTCAGTCTGCCGGGCGGAGGCTTCTCTCAACCGACACAGCTCCTGCAGAATGGCATGACCCCCGCAATGATGCAGGCGATGCAAGGGGCCACGACGGCGAGTCCGACGACCGGCTCAGTGGCGGACGTGACAACCTGCGGCCAGTTGATTCCAGTCACGGCGCAGGCGCAAAGCAATTGCTATTCAGCCTTCCAGCGCGCTTTCTCCGCGTCCAATCCGGTTGGGTACTACTCGCGCGAAGAGCCGGCCACGAATGGAATAACGGAATGGGGCGCGAACTACAACCTGAATGACGTGGACGACGTTACCGGCACGACGATGGCCGGTACAACCGAGTTCGGTCTGGAGCTGGACGCCAACGTTCACAGCACCACGACGGCGGGCGCGGGTATCCTGTTCGGCGCGACCATGCCGGCGCAGCCTGTAGATTACGGAGCAATCCACGTCCCTCGCCCTGAGGCCTACAACGGCAACAGATACAGCTATGGCTTTGTGACCGATGACGGTTCGATGCAATACGGTTACGCGCTCCGGCTGGGCGCTTACAACGCTTCCACGACCGCGGTGGGAACATACGGCGTTACGGCGTCAGCCTCACAGAGCATCGGGTTCGACTGGTTCTCGTCTCTTGCGACTTCGGGTGAATCCTTCATCAATGCCGATGCAACCGGAGCCCTGCACTTGATCGGCACCGGCGCGGCTGTGGACACAGGTGATTTTGTAGTGTCCAACGGCAACATTCGAGACACCAATCCGGGGGGCCTGTTCGAGCTGGGCTCACTGACAGCTGCGGGGACTCCGGCAATGGACTTCCACTCGTCCGGCAATGACCTGCAGGATGACGCCCGCATTATCGTGAGTGGGGGGACCGCCGTACCAAGCCAGGGAAATATGACGATCTATGCAGCCCAGGTCGCCATACCCGGGACCCTGATCGTCGGCCAATCGACTCCGGCCTCATCCTCCGCGGCTTGCACGGCTGGACAGATCTGGACGGATGCGACGTACATCTATGTCTGCACGGCGAACTCTGTCATCAAGCGCGCGGCGCTAAGCACCTTCTAAGAACTGAAGAGGAGAAAACGATGAAGCGAATCGTTTGGTTTTGCACACTGCTGTGCGCGACACTGCCGCTGTGTGCCCAAAACGCGTATTACGCGGATACGGCCACCACAACTACACAGGTAAATGGTGCACCGGTGACCACGCCTGCCAGTCATGCGTATCTCACGGTCTGCGCCGTTTTGACCGCATCCGCGACATCGGGGACAGACGCCCAGTGCACGCCAGCAACGATCTATTGGGACCAGGCGCTCACTCATCCGGTAGCGCAGCCCTTTCGTGCCGATGAGTTCGGGAGATTCGGCTTTTGGGCTCCACCAGCGGTGTACCGTTACCAAATCTGCCTTCCCACCGGGTGCCGCAGTTACACGTTACCTACCGGCGGTAGCGGAAGCGGGGGCGGCGGCACTCTGGATGGGGTGAGTGTGGCGACGGCCAATGGCTTCACCGGGGCGGTTTCAGGCGCAGTCGACTCTCTGATTACGTTGAACACCGACCCCAACCATATGCTGCCTGTGACGACTGGAAGTGCGACCACTTATCTGAACGGAGCGGGAAGCTACACAACTCCGCCAGGTACAGGAGCTACTTTTCCCAGCAC
>CAXUIM010000063.1:11504-16351 GCA_964250885.1 uncultured Acidobacteriaceae bacterium
CTACACAACTCCGCCAGGTACAGGAGCTACTTTTCCCAGCACACCTTCAATCGTGGTCAATACCAACACGATCGCCTCTCGGAACGCCAGCACGACGGACGTAGCCGCGCTGCTACAAACGGCGAGCGGATGTTCGACAGCGGGATATGTATACTCCCCGTCAACGAATACCTGTATCGGTGGGGGCGGCAGCAGTGGCTTCCCGTTCACCCTGGGCGCGACGACTATTACAGCTACCAGCTCGACGACAAGCCTTGCGGGCCTGACATCGTTGCAGGGTATGTATCAGGCCAGCCCCTACTCGGCTGCGCAGGCCGGCCTGGGTTCTGGATATATCATCAACAATCTCTGCGGGGGGAGCGCTTGCGCCATTTCGCGCGATCCTGCCGATCCCCTAACCGACATGATCGGTAAGGTCGAGCCGAATAATCTGTGGGCGAGCACCTATACTCCCCCTGCGGGAAGCGTGGTTGTCAGCACGAACGGTGGCGGCTTCGGAGTGGAGAGCTATAACGGCCAAGGTCAGCGCTTTCTTGACATCATGTCGAGTGGGACGGGACAGGCGGAAGGCTACAACAACCAGGGCTACGGCGCGGTGGAGGACATCCGGTATGAGGATTTGAACGCCGGAATCAATGGTCAGGGCTCTATTGGTGTCAGCTCCTACAGCCCACAGTACCGCAACGAGACAGCCATCGCCTTCGGTGAAGGCACTCACACCTTCGACAACATCAACGAAATCAGCGCGGGGACTTCGGATTCCAACTTCGACGAGCGCAACTACTACTGCCGACCGGGCAATCCGCAGGGATCTTCTGAAGACTGTCGCTTCTGGCAATACAGCTATTGGGAGGCGGGCGCACCCACGGGCAATGTGACGGTGGGCGGTTCGACAACGGTTGGCAATGTAACTGAAGGTGCGACCACGGTGAGCTTCAATGCCGGATCGAACCAGAACATGATCGCGGTCGGACATCAGTTGATCGATACCACCGCTGGTGTGGCCAATTCTGCGGATACCGGCGTGGTGAATACCAGCGGCACGACAGTGACATGGATTTCGGGAGTCAACTTCGCGAATATCCAGGTCGGTCAAATAGTTGTGATCGGCGGCAGCACTTACACGGTCACCGCTGTGGCCTCGGCAACATCACTGACTGTTGGGAGCGGCGCGGGCACACAGAGTAATGTGGCGTATACCTACACCATTCCGACATCAGGCCTGGGCACGCTCGCCCTCAACACCCCCGTAGCGGCTTCGACGGGCGTGGGACTACTCGCGGGCAGCGTGGTTGTTTATCCCACGAGCACCAACCCTCTGGAAGTTCCATCGCAAGCGGTGGACTTCGTGATCACTCCGACCAGCGGAAGTTACTCGGCAGGCGACCTGGTAAACCTGAACGGTTCCTGCTGCTTCATCGAGAACGTGCGCCTAAACTCAGCCGTGCTGGGAGGTGCGGCATGGAACAGCACCACGGCTTATGTGAGCGGAAATATTCGCAGCATATTGGATATCATCTACGAATCAAGTGACAGCAATACAAACTCCAGCCCCGCAAACTCACTCACCGCTGCGGTGACGATCAGCCAGATTCAGCGCGGTACGAGTGGAGTGGTTACCGTAACACTCGCTTCTGCGAACAATCCTGTTGTCGGGGCCAACGTAACAATTTCAAGCGTTAATGACTCCAGCCTGAATGGAACATTCCCGATTGCGTCAGTACTCAGCACCTCACAGTTCACGTTCAACCAGGCCGGGCCGTACAGCAACCAGTCTGAAGGCACTGCAACCGGCGACTGGAATGTATTGAACGTCCAGAGTGGAAGTTACGTCGTGAACGCCAATGTGCGCTACCCACACTATGGCGGAACCGCCTGCGCAAATGGCCCAGTGGGCTATGGCATGGAGGTCACCGCCCAGACTCATACCAACTCCGTCACCGGCCAGGGGGACATGCGCTATGTGCAGTATGTAACCTGCTCGCCGAGCACCACGGCTATTCAGGTTGGCGGTATCCAGAATGGTAACATCGTCAACTTCGGTGGCACCGGGGTATCTTCCATCATCCTCTATCCGGCTGCAGACGTGCAGGGCATCCTGCAGAAGCCATCCCAGGCGCAGCCTACCGCTGTCGGGCTCTCTGACAATGTGGGCTTCCCGGTGGGAGATGGCGTTGAAGAGGCCGCCCAAATCTACGGTAAATTTAATGGGCAGAAAGAAGCGTACGCTTTCTGGAATCCGAACGCGCAATACGATTTGCATCAAGTGCTGCTCGGGGGATATTCGCAAACTGGAACATGGTGGGACGTTAGCAGCACCGGTCCCTCGATCGGGTCCCTGAATCCCTTCAATTTTCAGATTCCGGTTTCGGACTTCGCCGATCTGGAAAATTTCCCCGCACATCTTTTCAACATCTGCTCGGGGGGTGGATGCACCGGGTCAACCAGTCTCTTCAGTGCTGGCGGCCAGAATGTGATCAACTTCAACTCCAACGGTCAACAACTTACTTTCGGCGCAACTTCGGTCTTCAATGAGGGATTCACCTACAACGCCCCGGACGGACAGCCGCACACAGCGACATTCACTGATCCCTACTCCGCTTTTGGCCCTGTAGCCTCTTTTGCGAACACATCAGGCTACGCGGTTCCTACTACGACCTTCGTGTCTTCTACAGGGTCTATTTCTGGCTTTGCTCCTGCCATTGAAATTGGTGACTACGGCCTTCCGGCGAGTTACGGTCCTTGGGCCATAGGGCAAGGCGGGGCTATAGGAGGTCTAGAAGGCGATTTTGTCCTCGGCTACAACCCATCTGTATCGGGTGGCACTCAGAGCTTCACCGGTGCAATGGAGTGTACTCCGGCAGGTGTCTGCAACTTCCCCAACGGCCTTGAAGTGGGCGGTGTTCCGGTTTCCACGAGTGGCGGTGGTACTGGCGCCGACTATACCGCGCCAACCATCGGCACGACGGCGCTCGCTTCCGGCGCTACAGTTACCAATCTGGATGGCGTCAGTCTAGGCAACAACACGCCTTCGCCTTCCATAACCGCAAACGCCCTGGCGCTGACTTCTTCCAGCGACAGTATCGCGTACATGACCGGATCAGGGGGCCACAAGTATGGCTTCTACAGCCTTGCGAACTCTTCGTTCACGGGCGGAGGTTTCGGTGTCAATGACTTCACCAGCGGTAATCCAAACCTCTTCATCACGGGCGGAGCGACACCTTCAGTGATGACAGATGGGCCGGGAGTTATCGGCTGGATGCCAGCTCAAGCCTTTTCGCTACCGGACACAGGCTTCTCGCGAGTGAGCGCTGGTGTCATCGCAGTCGGAAACGGAACCAAGGGTGACTTCAGCGGCACGGTCAAGGCCGCGCAGTACCTTGGACCGGCAACCGCGCCAAGCGGGAGCTGCTCGACCAACGGCGCCTGGGAGTTTTCCCAGGATGGACACGCTACGTTCTGCTCCGCGGGAACTTGGGTGACCAAGATATAAATCTGAGAGGGCGTTTCGCGGAGCAGGAGCGCATCGAATCTGCCACCTTCCATGCTGGAAGGTGGCGGAGACTCGTCTGCACCGCTATCGGCGGTTCTCTTCCTGGAACTGAGTCTTGCATGCGTCGGTTGGAGAGCGCGACGCATCAGGACGGAGCCGCTCTAGTCTAGGTTGCCGTCATCATCAACTCACCCTGGCTACCCTTCCAGCATCCCTGGAAAAAGGAAACCAATGCCATTCATTTCGGCCGCTCAGGCGGGAGGCGGCAATGTGCGCGCTTTTCTCGATATAATTGCATATGCGGAAGGAACGAGCCGGGCCAGTGGATCCGCCAGCGGTTTAGCTTCCCAGAACGACGGCTACGATGTTGTCGTGGAAGGAGAGCACGGACCGGAGATCTTCACCAGCTATGGCCGTCATCCCTTCGACCCGTCAAGGCCAGCAAAGCTGATCCGCAGCGAACCGCCTTTATACTCCACGGCTTCAGGGCGTTACCAGGTGCTATGTCATCTATGGGAAGATTACCGAGTAATGCTCCAGTTGCCCGACTTCTCTCCGCTCTCGCAGGACCTGATCGCAATTCGCCAGATGAAGGAACGAGGAGCGTTATCCCATCTGCTGTCGGGAAATACAGCCACGGCTATCCAGGCGCACCTGAAGCCGACCGAACTGGAGTGTGTCATCGAAGACTGCAGCGATACCTGGGCCAGTTTTCCGGGCAACACCTACGGTCAGGGCGGTCGCACGATGCAAAGCCTGCTGCGACAGTGGGACAAACAGAGCGAGACGCTGTTGGGGTGAAGTTGTCCTCTGCCTGCACCGTAGCGCTGCTCAGCTCAGAAGATCAGGCAACAGGAGGAAATCGTCCGCCGGTCATCTGCTTCGCCGAGGGTCCGAGCCCTGCGCCGGCGGGCTTGAATCTCACAGATTCAGGCAAGAGCACGAGCTCCCGTTACTGTGTGCTGCGGTCAAGAGCACCGAGCGCGAGTAGCGAGTGTGGAGAGACGCACCCGAACAGGTAAACGTGACAGCCACGTAATGGAGAGCCCCAGACCCTCGGTCTGGGGCTATTTTCTTTGCACATGCGTTGCGACCAGACGATGTGAGCTATCCAACCGCTTTGCTTCCAGGGCCAGCGCTCCCCAGATCGCCGGCTTGGCTGCTAACACCGATCTTAGTGCGCTTCCGGTCCTCCGGTGCAGTGGGAGAATGCAACTCCCAGGTCTTGTTGAAGCCTAGGTGCGCAGGCCAGCAGGGCCCGACAAGCGATTTGTGCGGTCCGTGCCGCTGAAGGGGCACGACCGCGAGAAGGTACTTGCCAAAATCTCCGAATTGGGTTAAGTTTCAATTCATC